>JBBQHQ010000212.1:0-1621 GCA_038324115.1 Gaiellales bacterium | reverse complement strand
AGGCGCAGTCGTCGGCGAAGGCCTGCGCCGTCGCCTCGTCCCAGCGCTCGACGCGGCCGAGCAGCCTTCCCCGCTCGGCGACCACCATCGCGTCGTGCAGCGCGACCTCGCCGTCGAGCTCGATCTCCCAGAGCTCGTCGTCGATCCAGTCCGGGAGCTGGGAGAGCAGGCAGGCGTGGACGCCGGTGCGGCAGTCCTCGAGCGGGCCGCCCGCCTCGATCCACTCGCCTTCGGGCCAGTGCACGTCGCTGAACCTGCCCACGCGGCCCTCGGCCAGGAACTTGTAGGCCTTCACGAGCGGCCCCTTTCCCTGTTCCAGTCGCGGAACGCCCGAACGAGCCCCGCGCGGAGCGGCTCGGGCACCTGCTCCTCGGCCAGCCCCTCGCCGGCGCGCGCGATTCGCCGCAGCTGGCTGAGGTAGCCCCGGCAGGGCGGACAGATCGCCACGTGACGCTCGAACGCAAGCCGCTGCACGGGGTCGGGACCGCCCTCGAGATACTCGGTCACGAGCTCGGTGATCTGGCGGCAGTTGAAGGCGGGCTCGTCGCTCATCGGCTTTCCTCTCCGAAATACTGTTCGAGGGCCGCGCGGATCCGGTTCCGTGCACGGTGGAGCAGCACCCGCTGGTTCGCGGGCGTCAGGTCGAGCAGCTCGCAGACCTCCTCGCTCGACCAGCCGTCGAGGTCGCGGAGGACGAAGACCGCGGCATGCCGCTCGGGCAGGTCGTCCAGCGTCTCCCGGCAGCGGGCCCGCGCTTCGCCGCCCAGCAGCTCCTCGTCCGGAACACCCTCCCACGAGTCGACGAGCGTCGACCACATCCCCGCCCAGCGCGGGTGCTCGCCGGGGAAGAAGTGAGAGGAGTCGACCGCCGCCTCGTCGCCCTGCCCGGCGAGCGAGACCGAGCGGTCGTCCACGATGGCGCGGTCGCGCGCGCAGTTGGCCAGGATCGCGAAGAGCCACGTCCGGAAGCTCGAGCGTCCCTCGAAGCGGTCGAGCGCCCGCAGCACCCGCACCCACGCCTCCTGGACGACGTCCTCGGCGGCCGCCTGCCCGTGTCCGTACGTCCGCGCGACCCGCAGCATCGCCGGGGCGTAGAGGTCGACGACCTCCTCGAACGCGGCCTCGTTTCCCGCCTGCAGGGCGCCGATCAGCCCCGTCTCACCGGCGCGGGCCCTGCCGGCTCGCTTGTCCGCCCTCAAGGCCTGGACTGTAACGCCTGGCCCTCCGCGACCGTCTACCTCCATATGGACCCTGGACAGAATATTGACGACACACGAGTTGTTCGCCGTATTGCAACAGGCGACGAGTCCGCCCTCGCCGAGCTCTACGAGGCGCACGGGGCCGCCGCGCTCGGCGTCGCCTTCCGGGTGATCCGCGAGACGTCGCTCGCCGAGGACGCCGTCCAGGAGGCCTTCCTCGAGCTCTGGCGGAGCGCAGCCGCCTTCGACCCGGCGCGCGCGTCCGTGCGGAGCTGGCTCTGCATCCTCGCCCACCGGCGAGCCGTCGACATCGTCCGACGCGAGGCCCGGCGCCGCGCCACCGACGAGCAGCCCGTGGTCGAGCCGGACAGCTACACGGCCGAGGAGCTCGTGATCCTCCGCTACGACCAGCGCCGCGTTCA
>JBBQHQ010000211.1:0-1687 GCA_038324115.1 Gaiellales bacterium | reverse complement strand
CGATCAGTAGCCGCTTCACGTGGCGACGCGCTCGACCAGGGCCGCGACGTTCGCCGCGTACTCCTCGGGCGTGTACTGCCACGGCTCGGCGTCCGCGAGCGCGGCGGCGCCCCGCCGCTCGGCGAGAGCCCGGTCCGAGAGCACGCGCACCATTGCCTCGGCGATCGCGGCGACGTCCTCGGGCCCGACGAGGAAGCCGTTCTCGCCGTCGCGGACGACGTCGGGGATCCCGCCGGCTCGGCCGCCTATCACCAGCCTGCCGCGCGAGAGGGACTCCAGGATCACGCGGGGCGTCCCCTCAGACCGCGACGGAAGGAGCAGCCCCCAGGAGTCATCGAGGGCCTGCACGACCTCCGCGGTGGGCAGGGAGCGATGCCAGACGGTCTGGCCCGGGAAGTCGCGGACGAGCGCCTCCACGAGCTCGGTGTGCCGCCCGTTCCCGACGAGGACGAGCGTCGCCTCCGGCACCCGCGGCGCGGCGCGGCGCCAGGCCGCGACGATCCCGTCGATGTTCTTGTAGCGCTCGAGCACGCCGACGAAGAGGAGGGCGGGCCGCTCGGGCAGCGGCTCGGGCGCCGGCCCGCTGAACGCGGTCAGGTCGGTGTAGGTCGTGAACGTGGCCGCCGGCTGCACGCCCTGCGCCGCCGCGAGCCCGGTCGTGAACGGCGAGAGCGTGCGGACGCCGTCCGCGTGCCGGATCGCCCAGGCGGCGAGGACGTCGAGGGGGCGCGCGAGCAGCCGGCGCGGCCCGGAGCCGTAGAGCCGCGCGAAGGTGGCGGGGTCGCCGTGCAGCTCGAGCACGACCGGGGTGCGCGTGCGGGCGAGCCTCCGGCCGATCAGCGCCGCCGTCGCCTCGAACGGGCTCTGCGCGAGGATCGCATCGGCGGGCCGGCGGCGAAGCTCGGCCGCGATCCGGCCGGGCAGGAGCGCATAGAACGCGAAGCCGTCGAACGCCCGGGAGGGCAGCGGCCGATGCAGGTGGAAGCGGGGATCCTCGCCGGTGCCGGTGGCGAGCACCCGCACCTGGAGCACCTCGGAGAGGGCATCGAACTTCTTCGCGAGGCTCTCGGAGAGCGGGAGCCGGTAGCGGCTCCGTCCCACGATCAGGGCTCTCCTCATGCCACCGCCACGGCGAGCGCGTCCTCGATCCGGGAGAGCAGCTTGTCCGGCGCGTACGCCTCGACCGACGCTGCCGCGCGACCGGCGAGCCGCTGGCGCAGCGAAGCGTCCTCGAAATAGCGCTTGATCGCGGCGGCGAGCGCACCCGCGTCCCCGGGCGGGACGAGCAACCCGTTCTCACCGTCGTGCACGACCTCCGGGACGCCCCCGACCGACGTCGCGATCACCGGCGTCCCCACGGCGAGCGCCTCGACGACGGTGTGGGGGAAGTTCTCCCAGGTCGAGGAGAGGAGCGACGCGTCGGCGGCGCGGAAGAGCTCGAGCACGCCGAGCCGCGTGCGGGCGCCGAGGAAGGTGACCCGGCCGCCGAGGGAGAGCGCGGCCGTCCGGGCCTCGAGAGCGGCGCGATCGGGGCCGTCGCCCGCGATCGCGAGCGCGACGCCGTCCACCTCGGCGAGGGCGGCCAGCGCGACGTCGAGCGCCTTGGCCGTCGTCAGCCGCCCCGCGAACCCGAGGGTCGGCCCGGTGAAGCCGAGCTCGGCGCGCAACTCGGCCCGGGGCCGAAGCG
>JBBQHQ010000210.1:0-1745 GCA_038324115.1 Gaiellales bacterium | reverse complement strand
ACCGGGGTGCCGTGCCAGAGCCCCGGCATCAGGACGTCGAAGAGCCCGCCCATCCAGGCCCAGTCGGCGGGCGACCAGATCACGTCGCCGGGCTGCGGGAGGAAGTCGTGCGAGAGGTCGAAGCCCGGCAGGTGGCCGGCAAGGATCCGGTGTCCGTGGAGCGCGCCCTTCGGTGGGCCGGTCGTGCCGGAGGTGTAGATGATCAGCGCGGGGCTGTCGGGCTCCGTCGCCGCCGGCTCGAAGCGGTCGGACGCGGCCGCGAGCAGTCCGGGCAACTGTCGGTCGACGTCGATCGTTTCCGCGCCCTCGACCTCCCGGTCGGCGAGCACGAGCGCCGGCTCGGCGTCATCCAGCCGCACCTGCAGCGCGTCCGGGCCGAAGCGGGTCGAGAGCGGGACGGCGATCGCCCCGAGCTTGAAGACCGCGAGCTGCGCGACCGCCGTCTCGGGCCGCTGCGGGAGCAGGATCCCGACGCGGTCGCCGAGGCCGATCCCCCGGGCGGCGAGCACGTTCGCGAGCCGATTCGACTCGTCGTCCAGCTCGCCGTGGGTGACGCGGCGCACGACGTCGCGGCCGTCGCTGACGAGGATCGCGGTGGCGTCGCGGGGATGGCGGGAGCAGATCGCGGCGCCCAGGTTCAGGCAAGCCGGCAACTCCCAGCGGAAGCCGGCGACGAGCTCCTCGTAGCTCAGGCCCACAGCCGTTCCAGAAGCGCGACGTAGACCCGGGTCGCGCGGACGAGCTCGGGCACGTCCATCGTCTCCACGTCGGCGTGGGCGCCCGTCCCCATCGGCCCGTGGTAGACGGTCGGGATCCCGGCCTGGTGGAACATCGCCCCGTCCGCGACCACCTTGAGGCCGTTCAGCTCCTGCTCCTCCCCGGTCACCTCGGCGTACGCCTCGCGCAGCGCCCGCGCGAGCGGCTCGTCAGGATCGATCCGGTAGCTGTCGCGGACGAGCCGGAGGTCGAGCTCGATCGCGCAACCCGTCTCGGCGGCGATCGGGGCGAGCAGCGCTTCGTACTCCTCGCGCACGGCCGCCACGGTGTTGCCCGGCGCCCAGCGGCGCGTGCCCACGAGCCGGCAGGTCGTGGGGAAGCGGTTGTAGAAGTCGCCGCCGTGCAGCTCGCCGAGGAAGTAGGTCTCGGCGCCGACCCACGGGTGCTCGGTCGCCGCGAGCTCGGCGTTCCGGGCCTCGATCGCCGCGATCACCTTGCCGGCGACGAGGAGCGGATGGGGAGTCCCGGCCGGGGTCTGGAGCTCGTGTGTCGGCATTCCCGGCCGCGAGACCTCGATCTCGACCGTCGCCTGGCCCATGTGCGCGGCCACGAAGGTGGGGCCGGCCAGCTCACAGACGACGGCGTAGTCGGCGGTGAAGCCGCCCTCACCGAGGAGCCAGGTCAGGTCCTCGCCGCGGCCGCCGGGCGCCTCGTGCAACCCGATCCCGACGATCACGAGCTCGCCGGGGAAGGAGCCGCGCTCGGCGGCGACGCGGACCGCCTCGGCGGCGCAGACGCAAGCGCCCTTCATGTCCGCCGAGCCGCGCGCGATGATCGTCTCGCCCTCGAGCCGCGCCGGCTCGTGCGGGATCGGGACGACGTCCAGATGGCCGTTGAGGACAATCGTGGGGCCCGGACGGTCGCCGCGCAGGCGCCCGATCACGATCGGTGTGCGCGGGAAGCGGTCGTCCAGCACCTCCACCTCCATCCCGATCTCCTCCAGTCGCCGCGCGTAGAGGCGCGCGACC
>JBBQHQ010000209.1:0-1907 GCA_038324115.1 Gaiellales bacterium | reverse complement strand
GAAGACGGCGGCGGCGAGCGGCACCTGCCCGCGCAGCAGCTCGTAGCGGCGGGCGACGGCGTCCATCTGCAGGCCCTCGACGCCCGCGTTCGCGACCGCGTAGCCGGGGAGCTCGACGTGCTCGGTCCAGCTCTCGCCGGGTGTGTCCCCCTCGGTCATCATCACGCCGAGCGTGGTGCTGTCGCCGAAGAACGCGACCACGGGCTTGCCGGCCTCGAGCTCGGGGCCGCGGCAGCCGACCGAGTTGACCTCGATCATCAGGACGTCGCCGCTCCAGATCGTCGTCCGGGGCAGCAGGAACCCGGTGAGGAAGTCGGTGTAGAGCGCCCGCCGCTCCTCGTAGGCCCGGAAGACGTAGCCGGGGTCGATCCGCATCGTCGTCTCGGCCTGCCCGGCGGAGCGGGCGCGCAGCATCAGCTCGACGTAGGGCGGCGGCGGCAGGATCTCGGGATCGGCCCGGATCCGGAGCTTGCGGAGGATGACCCCGATCCGCTCGTGCAGCCAGGCCCTGGGGGTCAGCCGTCGGTCGTCGATCCCGCGGAGGAGAAGCTTCGGCACCGGTCGATCCTAGCGAGGCCGGGAAGCGACCTGGGCCGCTCGCCCGCCGCACGGAGGAGGGCCGCGCCGCCGCGCGTGGGAGCGGGAGGCCGCCGGAGAGCTGGGTTAGGATGGCGCGATCACAGGCCCGGATGACACTTCGCGCGACGCCGGCTCGCCGAGCCGACCCTCCGTTTCCGTGGTGGTGCCGGTCTACAACGGCCGGGAAACCCTGTCCGAGCTCGTCGCGAGAGTCGATGCCGCAGTGAGCCCGATCGCAGCCGAGCACGAGATCCTGCTCGTCAACGACGGGAGCCCTGACGGGTCGTGGACGACCATCGTCGAGCTGGCCGAGCAGTACGAGGCAGTTCGGGGGCTCAACCTGATGCGCAACTTCGGCCAGCACAACGCCACGCTCGCCGGGATCCGCGAAGCCGCTCACCCGATCGTCGTCACCCTCGACGACGACCTGCAGCATCCGCCCGAGGCCATTCCAGACCTGGTCGCGCGGGTGGACGCGGACACCGACGTCGTCTACGGCGCCCCACTCCACCCGGAGCATGGGTTCATGCGGGGGCTTGTCACCTACGTGACCAAGCTCGGCCTCCAGAACGCGATGGGGAGCGACGCTGCGCGGAAGGTGAACGCCTTTCGTGCCTTCCACCGCGATCTGCGCGATGCCTTTGCGGCCTACTCCGGCCCGTACGTCTCGATCGACGTGCTCCTCTCCTGGGGCGCGAGCCGGTTCGCCTTCGTGCCGTTCCAGCACGAGCGCCGCGCGGTCGGGCGGTCGAACTACACCGTTCGCGGGCTCGTCAGCTACTCGCTGAACATGCTGACGGGGTTCAGCACGCGTCCGCTCAGGCTCGCGAGCCTCGTCGGCTTCGCATTCTCCCTGCTCGGAATCGTGATCCTGGCGGAGGTGCTGATCCGCCGCCTGGTCCAGGGCAACCCCGTCCCCGGCTTCCCGTTCCTGGCCTCGGTGGTGGCAATCTTCGCCGGGGCCCAGCTCTTCGCACTGGGGATCATCGGGGAGTACCTCGCGCGCATGTATTTTCGCGTGATCGACAAGCCGCCCTACGCAGTCCGTGGGCGAACCGACGAGGAGCGAGAGTCGTGACGAAGACCTGGACACGGGAGCAGATTCGGGCGTTCTGGGAGACGCAGGCCGTCGAGCACGGCGAGTCGCCCGAGGCCTCGTGGTCGGACGTCCGGGTGATGGAGCTCGAGATCCGGCAGATCGTCGCGCGCCTGCCCGAGCGCGGCTCGGTGCTCGACGTTGGCTGCGCGAACGGATGGTCGACGCTGCAGCTCGCAGGCGAGCGGGCGCTCTCGTTCCGCGGGGTGGACTACATCCCCGAGATGATCGC
>JBBQHQ010000208.1:0-1910 GCA_038324115.1 Gaiellales bacterium | reverse complement strand
CAGAGTGGGGGCTCGAGCTCGGCGACCCGTACGCGCTCTCGCGCTACTCGTTCGTCGCTCCCGCCGGGTCTGACGTGGTGCTGAAAGTGGCCGCGGCCGAGGACGACGAGTCCGCCCAGGAGGCCGACGCGCTCGCGCTCTGGGACGGGGACGGCGCCGTCCGGCTGGTTCGCGCGGACCGCGCGCGAAGGGCGCTCCTCCTCGAACGAGCCGTGCCCGGCGACGACCTCTCCGCCCTGCCCGAAGAGGAGGCCGTCGCGGCGGCGGTCGACGTCGCCCGCCGGCTCTGGCGTCCGGCGGCGAAGCCGTTCCGCTGGATCGGCGACTGGGTGCCGCGCGGGCTCGACGAGGCCGAGGGCGAGCTGGGCCGCCGCGCCCGCGAGCTCTACGCCTCGCTCGAAGTCGGCCGCGCCACGCTCGTCCACGGCGACCTCCACCACCACAACATCGTCCGCTCGGAACGCGGGTGGCTCGCGATCGACCCGAAGCCGATGCTGGGCGAGCCCGAGTACGACGTGGCGCCGTTCCTCTGGAACCCGCTCCCGCTCCGGCTCCGCACGGACGTGCTCGACGGCCGGATTGCTGCGTTCGCCGCCGCAGGGCTCGACGAGGAGCG
Organism: Gaiellales bacterium; assembly: GCA_038324115.1. Taxonomy (GTDB): domain Bacteria; phylum Actinomycetota; class Thermoleophilia; order Gaiellales; family Gaiellaceae; genus Gaiellasilicea. The sequence goes on along the minus strand of JBBQHQ010000208.1, from coordinate 1,294 downwards.
GATCCGGGCGTGGACGGTGATCCGCGGCTCGTACCTGCTGCCGCAGGAGACGGACGCGCTGTTACGCGTTCTTTAAGGAGCCGGACCGGCGGCGACGGCTAGCCTCCGGCCATGGGTTCGAGCAGACGGTCCGGCTCGGCTGCGTTTGCGGGCCTGCTCGCGGTGGCCGTGACGTTCGGCGTCGCCGAGTTCGTCGCGGAACTGCTGCCGGGCGGCCGCTCGCTCGTCGTCGCCGTCGGGGACTTCGTCATCGATGCGACCCCCGGGTTCCTGGAGCGAGCCGCGATCTCGACGCTCGGCAAGGGGGACAAGCCCTTCCTGATCGGCAGCATCCTGCTCGTCTCCGGTGTGCTCGGCGCGAGGCTCGGCGTCTTTGCGGCGCGGCGGTTCGTGGTCGGCGCCGCGGGGCTCTCGCTGCTGATGGGAGCCGGCGTCGCAGCCTCCTTCGCCGACCCGCAGACCGAGGGCGCGACACCGCTGGCGGCCGGGCTCGTCGGGGTGCTTGCGGGCGTGGGCACGCTCTGGATCCTGCTGCGTGCGGCAGTACCGGTGGCGGACGCCCCCGTTGCCGCGGAGCCGATCCGCAACCCGGCGGCCGGCCCCGTCGTCGATCGCCGGCGCTTCCTCGGGCTCGCCGTCGTCGCGGCCGGGGTCGCGGCAGCCGGCGGCTACGGCGCCCGCGTGCTCGCTCGCAGCGCCCGCATCGAGACGATCCGCCGGGCGATCCGCATCCCGCGCCCCGCGCGCCGGGCGGCGCCCGCGCCGGCGGGCGCCGAGCTCGGCATCCCGGGACTCGCGCCGCTCTACGTCCCGAACGACGACTTCTACCGGATCGACACCGCGCTGATCGTGCCGCAGGTCGACCCGGAGAGCTGGACGCTGGCGGTGAAGGGCCTGGTCGACCGGCCTTTCACGCTGACCTACGCCGAGCTGCTGGCCCTCCCGCACCTCGAGGCGGACGTGACGCTGTCGTGCGTCTCCAACGAGGTCGGCGGCGGCCTCGTCGGCAACGCCCGCTGGCAGGGCGTCCTGCTCGCCGACCTGCTCGAGCGAGCCGGCGTCCAGAGCGGCGCCACGCAGGTGCTCGGCCGCTCGGTCGACGGGTTCACGGCCGGCTTCCCGACCGAGGTGGCGCTCGACGGCAGGAACGCGATGGTCGCGGTAGCCATGAACGGCGAGCCCCTGCCCGCACTCCACGGCTTCCCGGCTCGCCTGGTCGTCCCCGGCCTGTACGGGTACGTGTCGGCGACGAAGTGGCTCGCCGCGATCGAGTTGACGCGCTTCGACGAGGTTG
>JBBQHQ010000207.1:0-1944 GCA_038324115.1 Gaiellales bacterium | reverse complement strand
GCGCGCCGACGAGGCGGGCGGCGGTCCCGGGGTACGGAGAAGCGTCCTCCGGTGTGCCCTCCTGCTTATAGCCCCCGTTTGCCTTCAGGACGAGGCTGACGAGCGGCGAGCCGTCCACGTAGACCTTCGAGCCGGGCGCAGGCGTCTGCGAGGCGACGACGTTGGCGGCGTAGCCCTTGACCGGCCCTTCGACCTTCCAGGCGAAGCCCGCCTGCTCGAGCGCGCCCTTCGCGAAGACGTAGACCTGGCCGCGGACGTCCGGGACCACGATCGTCGGCCGCTCGGGCGTCGCCGCGGGCGTCGCCGTCGGAGGCGTCTGCACGGTGCCCTGCGCGGCGAGCGCGAGCGCGGTCGTCGCGAGTAGCGCGACGATCACGAGCACGAGCACGCGGGGCATGCGCGCGAAGAGTCCCGCAGTCATGCTTCTCCTTTCGGCACGAAGCACCGGAAACTCAACCCCCCGCGAGCGTGAATTCGACGATGTCCTCGGCGGGCTCGGCGTCGCTCGGGACGACCGCGAAGACGTCTCCGGTACGCGAATCGAGCGGGGTGGGCGCGTCCTGCCAGACGAACGCCTCGCCGGCGAACTCCTGGAACCACGGCATCTCCTGCGGGTAGCGCGCCGGCTGCAGGCCGAGGTGAAGATGCGGGCCGGTCGAATTGCCGGTCGAGCCGACGAGCCCGACCCACTGCCCGGCGCTGAGAACTGCGCCAGGTTGGACTGCGCTATCGCGGTGGGAAAGATGGCAGTAGACCCAGGAGAGCCCCTCCGCGGTTCGGAGGACGAAGCCGATCCCGCATCGGCCGTCGTCCGCGAGATCGGTGACGACGGCGTTCGCGAGCGCATAGACCGGCGTCCCCAGGGGGGCGGCGATGTCGGCGGCCGGGTAATCGTGGTGCAGGTGGGAGACCGTGACGACGGAGGGGCCGCCGCCGACCGGGAAGACGTAGCCGTCGGCCCTGCTCGGGCCGCCGAGCATTGCCGCTGCGGCGGGTGCGAAGGAGGTTGCGTACGCCCCACTCCGGATCGCCTCGAGCTCGGCCTCGGCCGCGCCGACCTCCGCCTGGAGCCGCGCCGACTCGGCGACAGCGCCGGCCAGGGCGTCGTTGGCGTGGAACGCGTCCTTCTCCGCACCGAGCTTGTCCGAGAGGGGCAGGGCGGGATCGGCGGAGCGAGCGTTGGCCGCCTCGGCGACCACGGCGAGCTCCTGCTCAACGGCCTGCGCGGCCAGCAGCATCTCGTTCAGCTCCGAGAGGTGCGTCCGTGCCTCCTCGAGCTGGATTCCCAGGCGGTCGAGCGTGAAGACGGCGTCCGTCCCCATCCCGCCGCCGAAGAGCTCGGCCAGCTGGAGCACGTCGTCGACGTACCACTGGGCGTGGTTGTAGGCGAAGATCGCCCGGGGGACGTCGATCAGCCCGCCCGCGGCCGCAAGGTAGCGGGCCGCCGCGTAGACGGCGTCCTCGGGCGCCCAGGGGTCGGCGGTCCCGTCGCCGTTCGCGTCGGTGCCCCAGCGGAGCCAGGTGTCAGGCATGAACTGCATCCAGCCGACCGCGCCGGCCGAGCTCGGGCCCATGTTCCGGCCGAAGTTCGACTCGATCTTGTTGATCGCCGCGAGCACCTGCCACGGGATCCCGTAGGCCGCGCCCGCGCCGACCCAGAGGGCGTGCAGCTCGTCGTAGGAAAGCTCGCGGGGCGGCGCGAATGGGGCCTCGAAAGCGTTCGTGGGCAGGAACAACGAGCCTGGCTCGTTCGGAGCCTAGGCGCTCGGAAGGAGGCCCGTGACCACGGCGGCCGGGGCAATCGTCTCCGGGCTCGGGACGACCACGAACGTGTCGGCCCGCGCGATGCCGGCCGAGAGCGCGAACGCGAGCGCGGCCAGGATGGCGGCTCGCTTCATGCTTGCGCCGGGCGGACGACGCGCAGCATCGGCTCTGCCTCGGCGG
>JBBQHQ010000206.1:0-1959 GCA_038324115.1 Gaiellales bacterium | reverse complement strand
CGCGTTGTCACGATCCCGAACGGCTGCGATTTCGACGACTTCGCCGGTCTCACGTACACGCGGGGCGACCGCTTCCGCCTCACGCACGCCGGCTCGTTCTTCGGCAAGCGCGACCCGAAGCCGTTCCTCCAGGCGTTGGCCGCGTCCGGGCTCGACGATGTCACCGTGCGCTTCCTCGGCGACTTCCGGCCCGGCGACCGCGAGTTCATGGAGAGCCTCGGCCTCGCCGACCGCATCGAGCTGATCGAGCACGTGCCGCGCCGCGAGTCGCTGCGCCTCCAGCGCGACTTGGACGCGCTCCTCCTTCTGATCCCCGAGGCCGGTGGCCGCGGGCGCGGCATCCTCTCGGGCAAGGTCTTCGAGTACCTCGCGGCGGAGCGGCCGATCCTCGCCGCCGTCCCGCCCGACGGGGCCGCCGCCGGGCTCCTGCGCGAGACGGGCGGCGCCGTAATCGCTGCTCCGGACGACGTCGCCGGGATCCGTGAGGCACTCGACGGGCTCGTCGCCCGCTTCCGCAACGGCGGCCTGCCCGCGCTCGAGCTCGACCCAGCCCTCCGTCACCGCCTCTCGCGCCGCGCGCGGGCCGAGGAGCTCGCGGAGCTGCTCCACTCGCTGTGAGCATCGGTCGTGCGCAGCGGAGCCGCGCCCTCGACGCCCTCTTCTTCGCGACGCTCTTCACCGTCACCTGGGCCAAGGTGCAGTGGGAGGTGGCCGGGACCCTGATGCTCTCCGACGTCCTGACCGCTCTCTTCCTCGCCGGCTTCGCGGGGAGCAGGATCGCCGCGCACGACCGTCGCCTCTCGCGCGGCGCAGCGGTCGCGGGCGGCTTCTTCGCGCTCTTTCTGCTCGTCTACCTGATCGGCTTCTTCAACCTGGACACGGGGCAGGCGCTGGCGCAGTGGGCGAAGGGGATGATCAAGTTCCTGCTCCACTTCTCCTTCCTCGTCGCCGGCCTCGCCTACGTCGCTCGGCGGGGTGAGCGCTTCTACTGGCGGGCGTTCACCGTCTTCATGCTCGGGATCGCCGCGAACGCCGTCTACGGGATCGTCCAGCTCGCGTCGGCGGAGGTGGCCGGGATCAACCTCGACCAGTCGCTGCTCCAGCCGATCACGGGCGGCGCCAGCCAGATCAACGTGTACGGCGCGATCGGGGGCAAGGACGTCTACCGGCCGAACGCGCTCACCGGCGACCCGAACCACCTCGGCGTCGAGCTGATCCTGCCGCTCCTGATCCTGACGCCGATGTATCTCCGGCTCGAGCGCGGGCACCGGCTGCGCGTGCCGCTCGCCCTCCTGCTCTCGTTCCTCGTCGTCGTCGAGCTGGCGACGCTCTCGCGCAGCGGCCTCCTCGGGCTCGGTGTCGGGCTGCTCGTGCTCCTGCTCCCGTACCGCCGCCGGCTCGCCTCGCGCGACCTCCTGATCCCGCTCGCCGGCGTCGGGATCGTGCTCGCGGGGGTCGTCGGGGCGCGCTGGGAGTTCTTCCGCACCGTGCTCAAGTCGCGGGTCAGCACCGACCAGGGGGCTGCCTCGACCCACTTCGCGGTCTACGACTTCATCCCCGACGTGCTCGGGCAGCACCCGCTCTTCGGGCTGGGGCTGAACAACTTCTCGGTCTACTACGAGTTCGTCACCGGCCGGACGAACTTCGGGCCGCACTCGTTCTACGTGGCGACGATGGTCGAGACCGGGGTCGTCGGGGCGGCCCTCTTCGCGGGCTTCCTCGTCTACCTCTTCCGCCGGCTCGCGGCGACCCGGGAGCTCGGGCGCGCGCTCGCCGCCGCCCGCGACCCGCTGGCGGCGCGGATCCGGCCGCTCGCGTGGGGGATGACCGCCGCGCTCGCGGGGACGATCGCGTCGAACGCCTTCTACCTGACGATGTCCTTCTATTACTTCTTCGCGTTCGCGCTCTTCGCGCTCGGGGCGCCGATCGTCTTCGCCCGCCGGATCCGATGAAGGTCGT
>JBBQHQ010000205.1:0-2092 GCA_038324115.1 Gaiellales bacterium | reverse complement strand
CGAAGGGACGGCGCAGCCCGAGTGGCGCGTCTCCTACGTCGAGCCGCCCGTGCGGCAGGACGGGAGCGGCAACCCCGTGCAGATCGAAGGCGGGGCGTTTCTCGAGGTGCGCCTGACGCCCGCGTCCGGCGCCGACTTCGGCCCGACGGAGCCGCGGCAGACCTACCATGGGCCGCGCCGCTTCGACGTCGACGGCCACTTGGCGCTCGAGGTGGTCCGCGTCGGCGACTTCGAGGCGCAACTTGGCTGGGCTATCGGGCTCGAGCGGAAGGCTCCGTTCGCGGTCGCCTTGCTCGACGATCCGGTGCGGCTCGTCGTCGACATCGTCGACGAGACCGGCTAGAGCACAGCCGTCGTGGATCTCGCGGGCGACGCGGGCCCTCTCGTCCGCGACCGCGTGCCCGAACTCGGCGGGGGAGAACGACGCGCAGATCGAGGTGGGCTACTCGCCCAACCGTCGGCATGGTCGGCGACCAGTGGCCGGCCCTGCGAGGGCGCCACGTGCAGAGGTCCTCTAGCGAGCGTCGGCGGGGCTCCCGGCGGCGGCCACAACGCTGATCTGCACCTGGGCGCCCTTCCAGAGAAATGCGACGCCGTAGCTCGTCCGCGCCGGGTACGGCGTCCGAAACCGCTCCCCGTAGATCCGGTTCATCTCGTCGAGATCCGCCTCGTTCACGAACTGCACTTCCGCTCGAATCACCGAGTCGAGCGAGCTCCCTGCCTCGCCGAGGATCTGCTCCAAATTCGTGATCGCCTGGTGGAACTCCGCTGCGAAGCCGCCCGTCACGATCGCCTGCGTCGACGGATCTCTCCCGATCTGGCCGGTCACCCACACGAGGCCGGAATGCTCGCGCGCATGCGGGTACGGGCCCCGCGGCTCGGGTGCGGCCGGGGTCGTCACGGTTGGATCGGTCACGAGAGCCTCCTCTGGACAGATTTCACGGCACGAGCGACGGTAACAGCCGCCTGACGACATCGGCCAAAGAAGCTCGGCAGGGCAGGGCTTGTGTTTCTGAAACACAAAGTCCCCCTTCCCGCTCCGACCCCAGTCTCCGAGCGGGCGGCGAAGCGCGAAAGCGCGCTTGTGTTTCAGAAACACAAGCTCTCGTGGACAGCTAGGCGCGGAGCGTGATCTCGACCGCGGTCCCGAGCCCGGGCCGCGAGCGAAGCGCGAAGCCGCCGTCGATCGTGGCCGCGCGGAGCCGCATGTTCTTCATCCCCTGACCGGCGCCGACCTCCTCGCCGTCGAACCCGACGCCGTCGTCGCGGACCCGGACGATCCGGCGGCCGTTGCGCTGGCCGATCCAGACCTCGGCCCGCTTGGCGCCGGCGTGCTTGCGCACGTTGGCGAGCCCCTCCTGGACGATCCGGAAGACCTCGATCTGCTCGTCTGGGGCGAGGAGCATCTCCCGCTCGACCTCCATCTCGACGTCGAGCTGGCCGTCCGCGGTCAGGAACTCGACGTAGCGGCGCAGCGCCGCGTCGAACGGCGCGTTCCCGCTCGCCGAGGAGAGCGCGAGGACGGCAAAGCGTGCCTCCTGCTGGGCGGCGGCGGCGGCCTCCTTCAGCTTCGGGAGCGTCGTCTCCATCGGGGCGCCGCTCTCGAGCATGCTCGCGTGGGTCGAGACCGCGAAGAGGTACTGGGCGAGGCCGTCGTGGATCTCGCGGGCGACGCGGGCCCGCTCGTCGGCGACGGCCCGCCCGAACTCGGCGAAGGAGATCGCCCGCCACACGCCGACGAGCAGCAGCCCGTACGAGAGCAAGCGGAGGAAGTCGCCCTGGGCGACGATGGTGCTCGAGAGCTCGGGCTTGAGCACGTAGTGCAGCTCGGCGAACAGGGTCAGCGTCGCGCCGAGCGCCAGCCAGCTGTCCAGGTCATCGTTGTGGTTGCGGTAGCGGATCGCGAAGCCGATCGCGGCCGTGAGCGCGAGCAGGGCCAGGACGGCGAGCGTCATTGTCAGCTCGAAGGGGCGCGAGACTCCGCCGCCGGGCTCCAGCGACGCGAGGGAGGCGCCGAAGGCGCGCAGCGGCAGCCAGATCGAGAGCAGCGCCACGAGGAGTAGGCCGATCCCGACGCAGAGCGCCCGGCTCC
>JBBQHQ010000204.1:0-2236 GCA_038324115.1 Gaiellales bacterium | reverse complement strand
CGGCGCGATGAGGCGCTCACCGCCCTCCGGGCCGAGGGGATCGAAGTCCAGATCGGCACCTACGCGCTCCACCACCTGAGCGCCTACCGCGAGCAAGGCCCGTTCCCGGGCGCCGACCGCGCCTTCGCCCGCGCGCTAGCGCTACCGCTCCACTCGCGCCTGACGGACGCCGAGCTCGACCGCGTCGCCGCCGGAGTCGCCCGCTTCGCTTGACGGCCCGCGCTCCGGCCCGCACGGGTGTCATCTCGGCCCGGCCGCCGGTACTCTCCCTCCCCTGCACACGGCCGACGTCCTCACCCTGCAAGGCGCCGCGCCCGATCTCTCGGTCGTCGTCACGCTGCTCGACGAGGAGACACACGTCGAGGAGCTGCACCGGCGCGTGACCGAGACGCTCGCGGGCCGCTCGTACGAGCTGATCTTCGTCGACGACGGCTCGACCGACCGCACCTGGGAGCTCGTCCGGGAGCTCCGGGCCGGCGACCCGCACGTCCGCGCCGTCCGCTTCAAGCGCAACTTCGGCCAGCACCCTGCGATGCACGCGGGCCTCGAGCGGGCTCGGGGCGAGATCGTGGTCACGATGGACGGCGACCTCCAGAACCAGCCCGAGGACATCCCGAAGCTCGTCGCGGCGCTCGACGACGGCACCGACGTCGCCAGCGGGCGGCGCGCGGCCCGGCGGGACTCCTGGGGGCGGACGCTCCCCTCGCGGCTGATCAACGGGATGCTCCGCCGCTTCACCCAGGTGGACATCTCCGACTTCGGCTGCGCCTTCAACGCGTACCGCCGTACCGCGGTCACCCCGATGCTCGGCGCGATCGGCCGGCAGAAGTTCACCAAGGCGCTGATCCTCTCGGGTGGGGCGACGGTGAAGGAGGTCGACGTCGGCCACAGCGCCCGCACGGGTAGCTCCCGCTACTCGCCGTTCCGGCTCCTGCGGCTCGCCCTCCACGTCCTCGCCGGCTTCTGGCCGCAGCCGATCCAGTGGATCGGGGTCGCCCTCGGAGTGGTCTGCTCGGTGCTCGCGACCCTGCTCGGGATCTACGGGATCTGGTTCTGGATCGACCACGCGAACTTCCCCGGGCCGCTCCTCGGCGGGGTCGCGGTGCTCTTCGTCCTGGGCATGCAGGGCTTCATCCTCGCCCTGGTCGGCGAATACTTGGGCAGAATCCAGCGGGAGGTCGAGCGGCGGCCTCTCTATTCGATCTCGGAGGAGCTGTGAGCAAGCGCGTTCTGGTCACCGGCGGGGCGGGCTTCATCTCGTCGAACTTCATCCGCCACCTGCTGGCGAACACCGGGCACCAGATCGTCTCGCTCGACGCGCTGACCTATGCCGGCAACCTCGAGAACCTCGCGGACGTGATGAGCCACGAGCGGCTTTCGTTCGTGCACGGCGACATTCGCGACCCCGAGCTCGTGGCGAGGCTTGTCTCCGAGGTGGACGTGATCGTCAACGCCGCGGCCGAGTCGCACGTGGAGAAGTCGATCGAGGAGGGCGCCTCCGAGTTCGTGACCACGAACGTGGAGGGGACGCAGATCCTGCTCGACGCGATCCGCCGCACGCCCGTCGAGCGCTTCATCCTCATCTCCTCCAGCGAGGTCTACGGCACCGCCGAGGCCGCGCCGATGGACGAGGAGCACCCGCTCAACCCGCGCTCGCCCTACGCCGCCACGAAGGCCGGCGGCGACCGCCTCGCCTACTCCTACTTCGTCACCTACGGGCTGCCGATCGTGATCGTCCGACCCTTCAACAACTACGGCCCGCGCCAGCATCCCGAGAAGGTGATCCCGCGGTTCATCACCCAGGCCCTTGCCGGGGAGCCGCTGACGATCCACGGGGACGGGCACGCGAGCCGCGACTGGCTCTACGTGGACGACGACGCCGAGGCGATCGAGTCGATCATCGACGCCGACATCGGCGGGCTCGCAGGCGAGGTCGTCAATGTCGCGACCGGCGTCGACATCTCCGTCAACGACGTCGCCGACGCGGTGCTCGCGGCCACGGGCGCCGACGTCGAGAAGGTGTACGTCGAGGAGCGGCTCGGGCAGGTCGACCGACACATCGGCTCGACCGACAAGCTCGAGCGGCTGACGGGCTTCGCCGCGCGGACGGACTTCGCCGCCGGCCTCGAGCGGACCGTGGAGTGGTATCGCGAGAACGAGGGTTGGTGGCGGGCCGTCCTGGCGCGCGACCGCGTCTCCTCGTTCTAGGCGCCGGGCCGGCGCAGCTCGGGCTCCT
>JBBQHQ010000203.1:0-2311 GCA_038324115.1 Gaiellales bacterium | reverse complement strand
GACTTCGTCGAGGAGATCCCGGACGAGGCGGTGCAGATCCACGCGAAGTTCGGCGCCGCGATGCCGACGATGCAGTCGACGATGCACCTGTATCCGATCGACGGGGCCGCGCACGACGTCGATTCCGCCGACACAGCGTTCAACTATCGCAACGCGAAGTGGGGCTCGGTGTTTGCCGGTGTCGACCCCGATCCCGCGAACGTCGAAAAGATCCGGCGCTGGAGCATCGACTACTTCGAGGCGCTGCATCCGTTTTCCGCGGGCGGCGCGTACGTGAACATGATGATGGACGAGGGGCAGGAGCGGGTGAAGGCGAGCTACGGGGGCAACTACGACCGCCTCGCCGCGGTCAAGGCGACCTACGACCCGGACAACCTCTTCCGGGTCAACCAGAACATCCAGCCCGCCGCGTAGGGCGGCGCGAGCGGACGGGGGAGGCAAGGAGGGCGGCCCGCGGGTCGCCCTCCTCCGTCGGGTGGGCTCGAACGTAGGATCGAACGGTGCGGCACACTCGCCACGGCTGGTGGCTCGATGAGGCGGGGCCTGTCGAGCCGAGACCCCCGCTCGCGGGCAGGGCGAGTGCGGACGTCGCGGTCGTCGGCGGCGGCTACCTCGGCCTCTGGACCGCGTGGCACCTCGCGGAGGCGGGTGCGTCGGTCGCGGTCGTCGAGGCAGACGTCTGCGGGCACGGGCCGAGCGGCCGCAACGGGGGTTTCGTCAGCTCGCTCTGGGACTGCTTCCCGGACCTGCTCGAGCGTTTCGGGGCCGAGCGCGCCCTCGAGGTCGGCCGCGTCTCCGCCGAGTCGGTCGGGGCGATCGGGCGCTGGTGCGAGGCCGAGGGCGTGGACGCGTGGTTCACGCCGGCACGCCAGCTCGAGGTCGCGACGACCCCCGCCCAGGAGCGCGCCTGGCTCCCGCTTGCCCACGCGCTCGCCGGCGCCGGAGTCGACGAGGGCGAGCTCCTCGCCGCCGGCGACGTCCGGGAGATCTGCGCCTCGCCCGTCTTCGGTGGCGGCCTCGCGCTGCGGACGGCCGCGACCGTCCAACCGGCCCGGCTCGCGCTCGGCCTGCGGGCCCGGCTGCTCGAGCGCGGCGTCGAGATCCACGAGCGCTCGCCCGTGACGCGGCTGACGGCGACCGGCGTGGAGACCGCGTCGGGGTCGGTCGAGGCCGGCGCGACGGTGCTCGCGGTGAACAGCGCCACCGTCGGCTTTCCGGGCTTCCGCCGCGCGCTCGCCGTCGCATCCAGTCACATCGTTCTCACCGAGCCGGTTCCCGACGTGATCGAAGAGCTCGGCTGGACGGGCGGCGAGGCGATCGCCGACGCCCGCACCCTCCTTCACTACTTCCGGACGACCCGGGACGGCCGGATCGCGTTCGGTTGGGGCGGCGGCCGGATGGGCTTCGGCAGCCACCGCTCCGCCCGGCTCGAGCTCGACCGCGAGGTGGTCGCCGTGGCGGCGCGGACGCTCGTCCGCTTCTTCCCGCAGCTCGCCGCGCGGCGGATCGAGCACGCGTGGGGCGGGCCGATCGACGTCTCCCCTACCCATCTCCCGGTCTTCGGCTCACGCGGCCGCGTCCACCACGGCTACGGCTTCACCGGCAACGGCGTCGGCCCGAGCCACCTCGGCGGCCGGATCCTCGCCTCGCTCGCGCTCGACCGCCGGGACGAGCTCGCGCGGCTCGCACTCGTCGAGGCGCCCAGCAAGGCGTTCCCTCCGGAGCCGCTCCGTTACGCCGGCGGCAGCACGATCAGGCGGGCGCTCGTCGCCAAGGACGCGGCAGAGGACGAGGGCAGGCGCCCCAACGCGGTCACCCGCGCAGTCGCCGCTCTGCCGCGCCGCCTGGGCCTGCATCTGCCGCGCTGAGCCGCTCGAGCACGTCCTCGAGCGCCATGTCAGCAGGAACCGACTCGGGACTTACGCGCCCAAGCGGCGATTCGGCGATCGCGACAAAGGCCGCCGCAACGCCCTCGAAGAGCTCGGGCGGCAAGCCGGTCTCGTTCTGGGAAACTGCGATCTCGCGCATCTCGGCGACATAGCGGTGCGCTTTTGTCGCGGAATGGGCAAGCCAGAGCTCAACGTCCTCGACCAACTCCGGGGACTGCGCGCGCAGATCACGTAGGACGTGCTCGAGGACGCCGTTCGCGCGGGCGGAGACGAGTGCCTGCGCCATGAGGGCGAGCGTGCCCTTGTAGACCGATGCGGTCGACATCTTCACGGCCGACGCGCTGCCGACCTCCGGGCCGACGACCACGTGGACGATCCCGGGCGCGGTGAGCGCGGCCAGCTCGCCGGCCCGGGCGCCCGAG
>JBBQHQ010000202.1:0-2371 GCA_038324115.1 Gaiellales bacterium | reverse complement strand
ACCGCGTCTCCTCGTACTAGGCGCCGGCGCGGCGCAGCTCGGGCTCCTGCGCGCGGCGCGCGAGCGCGACCTGCACGTGCTCGCGGTCGACCGCGACCCCGCCGCGCCGGGGTTCCGCTACGCCGACACGCGGGCTCTGCTCTCGACCGAGGACGAGCCCGCCGTCGACCGGCTCGCCCGCGCCGAGGGAATCGACGGCGTGATCTCGCCCGGCGCGGACTGGACGGTCGGGATCGCGGCCCGTCTGGCCGAGCGCCTCGGCCTCCCGCACCCGATCGACGGGGTCACCGCCGGTCTTGCCACGTCGAAGCAGCGTCAGCGCGAGCGCTTCGCGGAGCGCGGCGTGCCGCAGCCGGCGCTCCTCGCCGAGCCGAGGGTGCCGTGCGTCGTCAAGGCCCCCGACCGGCAGGGCCAGCGCGGGCTGACCCTCGTCCGGAGCGAGGAGCAGCTCGCCGGGGCGATCGAGGCGGCGCTCGAGGCCTCGCGGAACGGGGCGTACATCGTCGAGGAGCTCGTCGAGGGACCCGAGGTGACGGTGAACGCGGTCTCGGTCGACGGTGTCTTCCATCCCCTTGCCGTGATCGACCGGCTGACGGCCGACCCACCCGCGTTCGGCGTCGCGCTCGCCCACGCCTGGCCGTCCCGACTTCGTGTTGATTCAACACAAGCGGTTCTCGCTGCGGCCGGCGCTGCCGCGGAGGCGGTCGGGATCCGGAACGGCCCCAGCTACACGCAGCTCCGGGTTGGGCCTGACGGGCCGAAAGTCCTGGAAATCGCGGCCCGGCTGGGCGGCGGCCACGACGCCGAGCTCGTTCGGCTCGTCACCGGCGTCGACCTGAACGGGCTCGCGCTGGCCGCAGCTCTGGGCGAAGAAGTATGTGTTGAATCAACACAAGCGCTCGTCGGGGGCGGTTGCGTCCTCTTCCTCGTCCCGCCCGAGGGGGCCCTCGCCGAGGTCGAGGGGGTGGCCGCCGCGGAGGCCGTCGAGGGGGTGCACGAGGTGCGGCTCTACGACGAGCCGGGGCATGTCTACGGGCCGTTCCGGCGCGGCGCCGACCGGGCTGGGGCGATCCTCGCTACCGGGTCGAGCCGCGACGACGCGCTCGAGCGGGCCCACCGGGCGGCGGCGGCTCTACGCTTCGTGGTCGAATGAGCGTGCGCAAGACCCCCCTCGGCTTCCAGCCCCCTGCGATCGGCGAGGAGGAGATCGCAGCGGTCGCGGACGCGCTCCGCTCCGGCTGGCTGACGACCGGGCCGCGCGCCGCGCTCCTCGAGGAGCGGATGGCCGCTTACCTGGAGTCGAAGCACGTCCTCGCGGTCGCCTCAGGCACCCCCGCGCTCCACCTCTCGCACGTCGCCCTCGGAGTCGGGGCCGGCGACGAGGTGATTACGACCCCGATCACCTGGCCGGCCACCGCGAACGTGATCGTCCACACCGGCGCGGTCCCCGTCTTCGTGGACGTCCGGCCGGGCGACCTGAACATCGATCCGGCGCTCGTCGCCGCCGCGGTGACCGAGCGGACGAAGGCGATCATGCCGGTGCACCTCGCCGGCCAGCCGTGCGACCTCGATCCGCTCTGGGCACTCGGGATCCCGGTGGTCGAGGACGCCGCCCACGCGGCCGAGAGCGCCTACCGCGGCCGCAAGCTCGGCGGCCTCTCGGAGGCGACCTGCTTTTCGCTCTACGCGACCAAGAACATCGCCGCCGGCGAGGGCGGGCTCGTCTCGACCGACTCGGACGAGGTCGCGGAGGCGATCCGAAGTCTCCGCCTGATGCGCCGCGGCGACGGCTCGCTCTACGACATCACCGTCCCCGGCTACAAGGCGAACCTCTCCGACCTCCTGGCGGCGATCGCGCTCGTCCAGCTGGACAAGCTTCCGGAGCACACCGCCCGCCGGCAGCGCCAGTTCGACCTCTACGACGAGGGGCTCGCGGCGCTTCCCGGGCTCGAGCCGCTCGAGCGCGACCTGCGCGACACCCACGCGCTCCACCTCTACGTCGTCCGCGTGGATGCGGAGCGCTACGGGCTCACCCGCGACGAGCTGCAGCGCGCGCTCACGGCCGAGCGGATCTCGACGTCGATCCACTTCCTGCCCGTGCACCGGCTCACCTACTACCGCGAGCGCTTCCCCGACCAGCCCGCACTGCCCGTGGCCGAGCGGGCCGGGGACGAGATCCTCTCGCTCCCGCTCTCGCCGGCGCACTCGGAGGCCGACATCGCGGACGTGCTGGACGCGCTCCGCCGGATCCACGACCGGGCATGACGCGCCGGCTCGTCCGGATCGCGGCGACGCTCGTTCTGACGGGGCTCGCGGTCGCCTACCTCGTCTGGAAGATCGACGTCCGCACCACCGCGTCCGTCCTCCGCGA
>JBBQHQ010000201.1:0-2373 GCA_038324115.1 Gaiellales bacterium | reverse complement strand
CGAGCGGCGTCGCCCCCAGCTCCCTGGCCCGCGCGAGCACCTCGGCGCCGTCGGTGCCCTTGAGGCCGACGCGCCCGCCCATCCCCGCGATCGGGTTCACGATCAGGCCGATCCGGCTCACCCGACCACTCCCTCGCTCCGCAGCTCAGCGTGGACCTCGTCGACAGCGCGTCGCGTCGTCCGGACGAGCTCGTCCAGCTCGTCCTCGGTGACGACGAACGGTGGCGCGAACGAGATTGCGTCCGAGGCGGGCAGGGCCCGCGTGATCAGCCCCAGCTCGAGGCAGCGGCGCGTTATCCGCGTGGCGACCTGGCCGACGGGGTCGAACGGCGTCGCCGGCGAGCGCTCCCGGACGAACTCGAGCGCGCCAATCAGCGACTGCCCCCGGATCTCGCCGACGAGCGGGTGGTCGCCGAGCTCGTCGCGGAGCCGCTCGTGCATGAACGCGCCCCGCTCGGCGGCCTGCGCGATCAGGCCCTCGTCCTCGATCAGGTCGAGGTTCGCCATCGCCACCGTCGCGGCGAGCGGGTGCGAGCTGTAGGTGTAGCCGTGCCCGAAGATCCCGGCCGTCTCCGCGGCGTCCGCGAGCACGCGCCAGACCCGCTCGGAGACGATGCACGCCGAGAGCGGCACGTAGCCGGAGGTGAGCCCCTTGGCGACTGTGAGCAGGTCGGGCTGGATCTCGAAGACCTCGCTCCCGAACCACTTCCCCAGCCGGCCGAAGCCGGTGATCACCTCGTCGGCGATCAGAAGGATGTCGTGGCGGCGGAGGATCTCCTGCACCTTCGCCCAGTAGCCCGCGGGCGGGACGAGCACGCCGCCGGCGCCCTGGATCGGCTCGCCGATGAAGGCGGCGATCGTCTCGGGCCCCTCGGCGAGGATCAGCGCCTCGAGGTCGTCCGCGAGCTTCTGCGCGAAGGCCTCGTCGCTCATCCCCGGCTCGGCCTCCCAGAGCCGGTGCGGCGCGGTCGTGTGCCGGACCATCGGCAGGGGCAGGTCGAAGTGGGCGTGGACGCCCGGGAGCCCGGTGAGGCTGCCCGACATCACCGTCACCCCGTGGTAGCCGCGGTTCCGGGCGATGATCTTCTTCTTCTCGGGCCGGCCGAGGACGTTGTTGTAGTACCAGGCGATCTTGACCTGGGTGTCGTTCGCGTCCGAGCCGGTGCAGCCGTAGAAGACCTTGGACATCCCCGGCGGCGCCAGCCCGATCAGGCGCTCGGCCAGCAGCGCGGGCGTCTCCGTGCCCATCGAGGAAAACGAGTGGTAGTAACCGAGCTTCTCGGCGCCGGCGCGCATCGCCTCGCCGATCTCGGCGCGGCCGTAGCCGATGTTCACGCACCAGAGGCCGGCCATCCCGTCGATGTACGAGCGGCCGTGGATGTCGGTGACGCGGGCGCCCTTGCCCTCGACGATCATCCCCGGCGAGCCCGTCTGCTCGTGCTGACCGAGCTGCGTGAACGGGTGGAAGACGAAGCGGCGGTCAGCCTCCTCGACGTGGGCGGCGCTCGTATCGGTCTCCGTGGCGATGACTGCCTCCTCGAACTATGGGTCGTTCACACTATGCCCATCGCGGGCTAGCTCAGGATCGCGCTCAGGAACTCCTGCGTGCGCTCGTTCTTGGGGTTCTCGATCAGCGCCCGCGCGCCGCCCTCCTCCACGATCAGCCCCTCGTCCATGAAGATGACGCGGTCGCCGACCTCGCGGGCGAAACCCATCTCGTGGGTGACGACGATCATCGTCATCCCGGACTCCGCGAGTCGCTTCATCTCCTCGAGCACGCCGCCGATCAGCTCCGGGTCGAGGGCCGAGGTGGCCTCGTCGAAGAGCATCAACTGCGGCCGCATCGCCAGGGCCCGGGCGATCGCGACGCGCTGCTTCTGACCGCCCGAGAGCTGGCTCGGGTAGGAGCCGACCTTGTCCGCCATCCCGACGCGCTCCAGCTCCTCGGCAGCCCGCTCCCGTGCTTCGCCCTTGGAGAGCCCGAGCGCGCGCGTCGGCGCGAGCGCGACGTTCTCAGCCGCGGTCATGTGCGGGAAGAGGTTGAAGTGCTGGAAGACCATCCCGATGTGGGTACGGAAGTAGCGGAGCTCGCGCTCGTACTGCATCCGCGCGGACGGGTTGCGCCGCGGAACCGCGCCGGTGAGCGTGCGCCCGAGGAAGGTGACGCTCCCGCCGTCCGGCGGCGCGATGAAGTTGAGGCAGCGGAGCAGCGTGCTCTTGCCCGAGCCGCTCGGGCCGATCACGACGAGCGTCTCGCCCTTCTCCACGCTCAGGTCGACGCCGCGGAGCACGTGCACCTCGCGGCCCCGGTGGCCGCGGTTGAAGGTCTTGTGAATCCCCTCCGCCCGGACGACCGGCTCCTCGCTCATGTCG
>JBBQHQ010000200.1:0-2476 GCA_038324115.1 Gaiellales bacterium | reverse complement strand
GGGCACGAAGCCGGCTGCCTCGGCGCGGTTGGACGAGAGCGCCAGAGCCAGCGCGAAGACGCCGATCCAGACGGTCAGGACGAGCTTGACGCGCCGAGTCGGTCTCGGCGCAGCGGAGCCTACGGACATTCGATTACCCCCTGTTTGAGTGCCACGAGCCCCCAAGCCCGCAATCTCTACAGAGGGTGACGTTTGTTATCGAAAACCTCATCCCCGGTTTGGCGCGTTCGCCCTGTGCGAAAGTGGGACCTCGGGATCCCCGATTCGGGCGAGCCTCTAGGCGTCGAGGGCGGCGCGGAGCGTGGCGACGTAGGCCCGGAGCGCGGCCGGGCCCTCCTCCGCGATCTCGACCGCGCGGGAGCCGACCACGATCCCGTCGGCGAGCTCGGCGACCGCGGCGGCCTGCTCGGGGGTCGAGATCCCGAAGCCCGCGTAGAGGGGCATGCCGGGGGCCGCGGCGCGGGCCCGCTCGGCGAGGCCGGCGAGAGCCGGCGAGACCTCCGTCCGCGTGCCGGTGATCCCGGTCACGGTGACGAGGTAGAGCCAGCCGTCGGTCAGCTCCGCCGCCAGACGCAGCCGCTCGTCCGTGGACGTCGGGGCTACGAGCTGGATCCGCCGCAGCTCGGGGCGGTCGCCCGCGGGCAGGTCGGCGACGATCAGGCTCGAGGCGCCGGCGGCGCGGGCGTCCTCGCCGAAACGCTCCCAACCGTAGGCCTCGAGGAGCGAGGAGTAGGTCATGGGCACGAGTGGGACGCCGATCCGCTCCCGCGTCGCCGCAAGGCCCTCGAGGCAGGCCCGCGTTCCCATCCCCTCGGCGAGTGCGCGCTCGGCGGCCCGGCGGATCACCGGCCCGTCGGCCAGCGGGTCGGAGAACGGGAACCCGAGCTCGATGAGGTCGGCGCCGCCCTCGACCGCCGCCTCCGCCAGTTCGGGCGTGCGGGCGCCGGACATCAGGTAGATGACGAGGGTCTTACCCATCCGAGCGGGAGAGCACCTCTGCAAGGTCCTTGTCGCCGCGGCCCGAGAGGCAGACGAGGACGAGCTCCGCGTTCAGCTCCTCGACCCGCGCGAGCGCGTGCGAGGGCTCGAGCGCCGGGATGATCCCCTCCGTCCGCGTCAGGCGTCGGAACGCCGCCAGCGCCTCCTCGTCGGTCGTGCCCACGTAGCGGGCGCGGCCGGAGTCGCGCAGGAACGCGTGCTCGGGCCCGACCCCGGGGTAGTCGAGCCCGGCGGAGATCGAGTGCGCGTCCGCGATCTGGCCGTCCTCGTCCGCGAGGACCGAGGAGCGGGAGCCGTGGAGGACGCCGGCGCGGCCGCTGCCGAGGCTGGCGGCCCCCGCCGCCTCGACCCCGACGATCTCGACCTCGGCGTCGTCGAGGAAGCCCGCGAACATGCCGATCGCGTTCGAGCCACCCCCGACGCACGCGATCACGGTGTCCGGGAGCCGGCCCTCCTCCTCGAGCACCTGCTCGCGCGCCTCGCGGCCGATCACGGCCTGGAGCTCGCGGACGATCTCGGGGTAGGGCGACGGGCCGACGCAGGAGCCGATCAGGTAGTGCGTGTCTTCGACGTTCGTGATCCAGTCCCGGATCGCCTCGCTCGTCGCCTCCTTCAGCGTCTTCGTGCCGAAGTCGACGGCGCGCACCTCGGCGCCGAGCAGACCCATCCGCTCGACGTTCGGACGCTGGCGGCGCATGTCCTCGGAGCCCATGTAGACGATGCACTCGAGCCCGAAGCGCGCGCAGACGGTCGCGGTGGCGACGCCGTGCTGGCCGGCGCCCGTCTCGGCGACGATCCTCGTCTTGCCGAGCCGGCGAGCGAGTACGGCCTGGCCGAGCGCGTTGTTCAGCTTGTGGGCTCCGGTGTGCAGCAGGTCCTCGCGCTTCAGGTAGAGCCGCTTCGAGGGGGCGAAGCGCTCCGCGCGGGTGAGCGGCGTGGGGCGGCCGGCGTAGGTGCGGGCGAGGTGGTCGAGCTCCTCGCGGTAGCCGCCGTCGGCGAGCGCGGCCTCCCAGGCGGCGGTCAGCTCGTCGAGGGCCGGGACCAGGGTCTCGGGGACGTAGCGCCCGCCGTAGGCGCCGTACGTGGGCGTCATGCTGCTCCTCTCGCTGCTTCGACATAGGCCCGCACCTCGTCGGGGTCCTTGATCCCCGGCGCCGCCTCGAGCCGGGACGACGCGTCGACCGCCCACGGCCGGACGCGGCGGATCGCCTCGGCGACGTTGTCCGCTCCCAGCTTGCCTGCGAGAACGATCCGGCCTCCGGCCTCGGCCGCGCGGTCCCAGTGCCCGGCGTCGTCTGCCTCCCAGGGCAGGTCGAGCACGCGGGCGACCTCGTCGTGCTCACGGAGGAGGACGGCGTCGCGGCCGCGGACCGAGCCGGCCTGCTGCTCGTGCACCTGGTCGAGCGGGGCGTCGCTCTCGCCGGCCTCGCCCACCCAGACGGCGACGGCGAGCAGCTCGTGGGGCGTGGGGAGGACC
>JBBQHQ010000199.1:0-2596 GCA_038324115.1 Gaiellales bacterium | reverse complement strand
CGACCCGGACGAGGCCGCGGCGGCCGCGAGGCGGCTGCTGGACGAGGGGGCCGCGCTCGTCGACGTGGGCGGCGAGTCGACCCGGCCGGGAGCGGCCGGTGTCTCCCTCGACGAGGAGCTGCGCCGCGTCGTCCCGGTGCTGGAGCGGCTCGAGGGTCTGCCGCTCTCGATCGACACGGCGAAGGCCGAGGTCGCCCGGCGCGCGCTCGCGCTCGGGGCCGAGCTCGTCAACGACGTCACGGCGCTGCGGGGCGACCCCGAGCTGGCGGGCGTCGTGGCGGACGCGGGCGCCTACCTCTGCCTGATGCACATGCGCGGCGAGCCGCGGACGATGCAGGACGACCCGCGCTACGACGACGTCGCCGTAGAGGTGGCCGCGTTCCTCGAGGAGCGGCTCGCGGTCGCGGTCGCCGCCGGGATCCCCGAGGAGCACGTCGTCCTCGACCCCGGGATCGGCTTCGGCAAGACGGTGGCCCAGAACCTCGAGCTGCTCCGGCGGCTGGACGTGCTGCTCGCGCTCGGGCGGCCCGTGCTCGTCGGGATCTCCCGCAAGTCGACGCTCGGCCGGCTCCTCGACGACCCGGACGCGAAGGTGAGTAGCGCCGCCGCCTCGGTCGGTGCCGCCGTCGCCGCCTACGAGCGCGGCGCCACCCTTTTCCGCGTCCACGACGTCCGCGAGCACGTCGAGGCGCTCACGACCGCGCAGGCGGTGTGGGCGTGAGGATCGAGCTGCAGGGGCTGGAGCTGCACGGCTTCCACGGCGCCCTCGAGGAGGAGCGGCGCGACGGCCAGCGCTTCCTCTTCGACGTCGAGTTGGAGGTCGGCGAGGCGGGGGCGAGCGACGAGCTTGCGGACGCGGTCGACTACCGCGACGTCGTCGCCTGCGTTCGCGAGGTCTCCGACGGCCGCGCCTTCCACCTGCTCGAGGCGCTCGCGACGACCCTGGCGGACGAGCTCCTCGCCCGCTTCCCCGTCGAGCGCGTCTCCGTCCGAGTCCGCAAGCCGCAGGTCGTCCTGGAGGTGCCGGTGGAGTTCGCGGCCGTCCGCGCGACGCGGCCGTGACGCGCGCCTACGTCGGCCTCGGCTCGAACCTGGGCGACCGGGAGGCGACGATCCGCGCCGCGGTCGCCGCGCTGCCGGATGTCGTCGCGGTCTCCGAGCTGCGCGAGACGGCGCCGGTCGGCGTGGTCGACCAGCCGGCGTTCCTGAACGGGGCGGCCGCGCTCGAGACCGAGCTCTCGCCCCGGCAGCTGCTGGAGGTCCTGCTCGAGGTCGAGCTCGGCCTCGGCCGTGAGCGCCGCGAGCGCTGGGGCCCGCGCACGATCGACCTCGACCTCCTGCTCTACGGCGGCGAGACCGTGGCCGAGCCGGGCCTGGTCGTGCCGCACCCGCGCCTGCACGAGCGCGGCTTCGTCCTGGAGCCGCTGGCGGAGCTCGATCCCGGCCTCGTCGTCCCCGGGCGCGGGCCGGTGAAGCTTCTGCTGGCGGAGCTAGACTGAGCGCATGAGCCACATCGACGACCTGGACGAGTTCGAGGCCGACCTCGAGCTGCAGCTGAAGCGGGAGTACACGGCGGTCTTCAGCCTCTTCCGCTACTGCATCCTCACCGCGGACGCGACCTACCTCTGCAACACGCTCGACCTCCAGGTCTCTCCGCAGGCGAACTACCCGTTCTTCCACGTGAAGATGGAGGACGTCTGGGTCTGGGACAAGAACCGGCCGACGCGGATGATCCCCCGCGCCGAGGTCTACACGTCGAGCGACGTGACCGTGGAGGAGTTGCGCGGCGAGGGCGACGAGCCCAAGCTGACCGCCGAGGCGCTCGCCGAGCGCATGGGCGAGCGGCTCTCCTCGGACGACGAGACGCCCTAGCCGACCCGCTCGAGCAGGGTAGGCTCGCCGGATGCTGCTCGCGGTCGATGTCGGGAACACGCAGACCGTGCTCGGCCTCTTCCGGGGCGAGGAGCTCGTCGAGCACTTCCGGCTCGCCACCGACCGCAGCCGCACCGCGGACGAGCTCGGCGTCACCCTCGCCGCGCTCTTCGACCTGGAGGACGTCGAGGGCGTGTGCCTCTCGACAACGGTTCCCGCGCTGCAGCGCGAGTGGGAGGGGGTCGCCGAGCGCTGGCTGAAGGCGCCGCTCCTCGTCGTCGGCCCCGGCGCGAAGACCGGGATCGTGATCCGCTACGACGACCCGCGCGAAGTGGGACCGGACCGGATCGTCAACGCCGTCGCCGCGCTCGAGCGCTACGGGGCGCCCTGCATCGTCGTCGACTTCGGCACCAGCACCAACTTCGACATCGTCAACGAGGCCGGGGAGTACGTCGGCGGAGTCCTCGCGCCGGGGATCGAGGTCTCGATGGAGGCGCTCTTCGCGCGGGCCGCGCGGCTCGTCAAGGTCGATTTCGCGGCGCCCGCGAGCGTGATCGGGAAGACGACGGTGACGGGGCTCCAGTCCGGCCTCGTCTACGGCTTCGCCGGCCAGGTGGACGGGATCGTCGAGCGGATCCGGGGCGAGCTCGGCGTCGAGGCGCAGGTGGTCGCGACCGGTGGGCTCGCGGAGTTGATCGCCCCGCACGCGCGGACGCTCGACAGG
>JBBQHQ010000198.1:0-2671 GCA_038324115.1 Gaiellales bacterium | reverse complement strand
AAGCTGATCGCGGGCCCCGGGGTCTACATCTGCGACGAGTGCATCGATCTCTGCAACGAGATCATCGACGAGGAGCTGACCACCCCGACCCAGCTCGATCTCGACAACCTCCCGCGCCCGCTCGACATCTACTCCGTGCTGAACGACTACGTCGTCTCGCAGGAGGAAGCGAAGCGGACGCTCTCCGTCGCGGTCTACAACCACTACAAGCGCGTCCGGATGGGCCAGGAGGAAGGGGACGTCGAGCTGCAGAAGTCGAACATCCTCCTGCTCGGCCCGACCGGCTGCGGCAAGACGCTGCTCGCGCAGACCCTCGCGCGGATCCTCAACGTCCCGTTCGCGATCGCCGACGCGACCGCGCTGACCGAGGCCGGCTACGTCGGCGAGGACGTCGAGAACATCCTCCTGAAGCTGATCCAGGCTGCGGACTTCGACATCAAGAAGGCCGAGACCGGGATCATCTACATCGACGAGGTCGACAAGATCGCGCGGAAGGCCGACAACCCGTCGATCACCCGCGACGTCTCGGGCGAGGGCGTCCAGCAGGCGCTCCTGAAGATCCTCGAGGGGACGGTCGCCTCGGTGCCGCCGCAGGGTGGGCGCAAGCACCCTCACCAGGAGTTCCTCTCGATCGACACAACGAACATCCTCTTCATCTGCGGCGGCGCGTTCGCCGGGCTCGACAAGATCATCAGCCGGCGCGTGGGCAAGAACGCGGTCGGCTTCGGCGCCGACGTCCGCTCCAAGAACTCGGAGGAGAGCGCCGAGCTCCTGACCGAGGTCATGCCCGAAGACCTGCTCAACTTCGGCCTGATCCCCGAGTTCATCGGCCGGCTGCCCGTGATCTCGGCGGTGCACCAGCTCCGCCGCGAGGACCTCGTCCAGATCCTGACCGAGCCCAAGAACGCGCTCACCCGCCAGTACCAGCGCTTCTTCGGCTACGACTCGATCGAGCTCGAGTTCCGCGAGGACGCCCTCTGGGAGATCGCCGACAAGGCGCTCGACCGCGAGACCGGCGCGCGCGGCCTCCGCTCGATCATCGAGAACGCGCTCCTCGACGTGATGTTCGAGCTGCCGAGCCGCAAGGACGTCTCCAAGTGCGTGATCACCAAGGAGACGATCTCGAAGGGCCTCAAGCCCACGCTCGTCACGAGCGCCGACGGGATCGCGGACGATCTCGGCGGGCTCGAAGAAGAGTCCGCGTAACTCCCGATCCCGCGCGGTAGGATCGCCGCGTGGCGACGCCCGCCCAGGATCCCCGTGAGGTCGCAGCGCTGGCGCCGGAGCTCGCTGGCCTCGAGTACCTGCGCCGGATCCTCGCGGGCGAGTTGCCGCCGCCGCCGATCGCCGCGCTCGTCGGCTTCCGGCTCGTCGAGGTGGGGGAGGGGCACGCGGCGTTCGAGCTCGAGCCCCGGCCGGAGCACTACAACACGATCGGCTCCGTCCACGGCGGCGTCGCGATGACGCTGCTCGACTCGGCGATGGGCTGCGCCGTCCACTCCGTCCTCGAGGCCGGGGTCGGCTACACGACGCTCGAGGTCAAGACGAACTTCGTCCGCACGATCACGGTCGACACGGGGCTCGTGCGCTGCGAGGGCACCGTCCTCCATCCCGGCAGGAAGGTGCTCACCGCCGAGGGCCGCGTGCTCGACGCCGCCGGCAAGCTGCTCGCGCACGGCACGACGACGTGCCTCGTCCTGCGCTAGGTCAGGCCGTCTCGCGCAGGACCGCGCCGGGGCCGGGGACGGCCTCCATGTCGCGGGCCGTCACCGGCTCGCCGCAGCCGGGGCAGGCGAGCCGCGGCAGGGCGACCGTGCCGCACGTCTTGTGGCGGACGCTGACGAGCGGGCCCTCGCCGCCGGCCTCGTGCTTCGCGCCCCACTCCATCAGCCCGATCAGGATCGGATAGAGGTCGATCCCCTTCTCGGTCAGCCGGTACTCGAAGCGCTCCGGGCGCTCCTGGTAGCGGCGCCGTTCCAGGATCCCGTTCCCGACGAGGCTCTGAAGCCGGTCGGCGAGGATGTTCCGGGCCAGCCCGGTCTGCCGCTGCAGCTCGCCGAAGCGGCGCGCCCCGAGGAAGCTCTCCCGCAGCACGAGCAGCGTCTGGCGGTCGCCCACGATCTCGGCGGTGGCCTCCAGGGCGCAGTTGTCGCGCTCGAACGTCTCCCAGACCATGGGCACAGCATAGCTGAGTTGCAAAACGAAACCAACTCGTGGTAGAGTCGGTTTCGATTTGCAACCGACACAGAAGGAGTCAGCGATGGACGTCGTCGCACCCGACCGCTACCGCGTCGTCACCTGGGAGGATCCGCTCGAGCTGCAGCGCCGCTCGGCCGGCCTCTCCGGGCTCGAGATCCTGCACCGGATCGCCGGCAAGCAGCTCTCGCCCCCGCCGCTCGCCGAGCTGCTCGGCTTCGCGCCCACCTTCGTCTCACCCGGGCTCGTCGCCTTCGGTTACGAGCCCCGCGAGGAGCACTACAACACCCACGGCACGATCCATGGCGGCGTCCTTGCGACGTTGCTCGACACCGCGATGGGCTGCGCCGTCCAGTCGGTGCTCGACGCCGGCGTCGGCTATGCCACCGTCGAGCTGAAGACGAGCTTCGTCAAGGCGGTCACGCTCGCGACCGGGCCGCTCCGCGCCGAGGGCAAGGTCGTCCACTCGGGTGGT
>JBBQHQ010000197.1:0-2681 GCA_038324115.1 Gaiellales bacterium | reverse complement strand
GGGCGACTGGGTCGCGGCAGAAGGCTCGGTGAACGTCTGCCTCACCGGCGTGCACGCCTGCCGAGTGGACGACTTGGCCGACTGGATCGACGATGAGCTCTGGGAGATCGAGCTGGACGGCGAGGTCGCGCTGCACGAGGCGATGGTGGTCGCCGAGCGGGGGAGGCTGCTCGGCCGCGTCGAGCGCTGGGACGCGGCCACGGCGCAGGCCTTCGCCGACGACTGCGCGTGGCGCGCACGCGGCTATGCGATCGCCGCCCTCCGGGGCAGCGGCCTGACCGCCGCCGCCGAGGACCTTCTGGCGACGGTCGAGCTCGACGAGGCCCAGCGCAGGGCGGTCGCGATCCTCGCGCAAACGGAGGGCGCGGACGCGGAGCTGACGGCTTTCGCGGCAGACGCCGTCTCGCTGGCCCGGGGCGAGCGGCCCGAGTCCTGGACGTCCGCCTCCACGGCCCTGAAGGCGCCGGTAGCGACCCCGGGCGCGCTCGCGGCGAACCTCGGCTTCGTCGTCGCCCATGCGGCGGGCAGGGAGGCCGTGGCCCGCGCGGGTGGCTCGGAAAGCGCCTACGACGCAGGCTTCGCAGCCGAGCGGGCGCTCCAGCTCGAGTGGCTCGTGGAGCGGCTCGAACTCGATCCGGCCGGCTGAAACTCCTCTCGATCCAGGGATTCTGCGGCTACTCTCAACAGTCTGATGGGGCCGTCGCATCGTGAGGAGCTCGTGCGCTGGGCGACCGCGCTCGCCGACTCGGACCGCGAGGATTTGCGGCTCGCGTCCAGCGCGATCCTGCAGCTGACCCAGGCGGAGGAGCCGCCGGGACCGAGGACGCGGGCCAAGCTCGAGGAGTTCTCCGCGTCTCTCGTCCGCTCCGACCGGGGCGACGTGCGCGCCGCCGGCCGGGCGATCCGCGCGCTTCTCGGGGAGCTGCCCGGCCCCGGCGGACGGCCTGCCTCCGCACTCACGGCTCGCTCGCGGCCGGCTCCCGCGCGGCCGGCCCGTCCGCGTCGCCCGCTCGTGATCCCCTGGAAGCGGCTCGCGCTGGTCGCGGGCTCGCTCGTCGTCCTCGGCGGAGGCGCGGTCGTAGCAGCTCGCGCCGCCGCGCCCACGCTCGCCGTCACCGG
Organism: Gaiellales bacterium; assembly: GCA_038324115.1. Taxonomy (GTDB): domain Bacteria; phylum Actinomycetota; class Thermoleophilia; order Gaiellales; family Gaiellaceae; genus Gaiellasilicea. The sequence continues at coordinate 1,562 of JBBQHQ010000197.1, read as the reverse complement.
GCCGTCGCCCGACGCCGTGATCGGCCTCGCCGAACTGCCCGACCTCAAGTTCGAGGCCCAGGTGCAGGGAGCCGTCTGGATGCTCGACGGCGCGCCGGTTCAGCCCGTCCGCAAGCCCAACCGCTTCGTCTACCGCGCCGCCAAGCTCGACGACGGCAAGCACGAGCTCGTGATCACGCGGCGCGGCGGTTTCTTCTCCACCGCGCGCCGCACCTTCCGCTTCACCGTCGACACGGCGCCGCCGGTCGTCGAGCTCGACCGCCCCGCGGTCGTCCGGGCCGGCGAGCCGCTCGTCGTCCACGGCACCCTGGAGCCGGGCGCGACCCTGATCCGGGACGGGAAGCCGGTCGAGCTGGACGGGAAGGGGCGGTTCGTGCTCCGCGCCGCCTCGGCGCCGAAGAAGATGATCCTCGACGCGAGCGACCCGGCCGGGAACCGCAGCCGCTGGCGCGTGCCCGTGACCGTGGCGCCGCGCCGGCCGACGGAGCCGATCCGCTCGGTCCACATCACCGCCTATGGCTGGGCGAACGACGAGCTGCGCAACGGCGTGATGGCGCTCGTCAAGGCGGGGAAGATCAACGCGATCGAGCTCGACCTGAAGGACGAGGCCGGCGAGATCGGCTTCAACCCGAACCTGAAGCGGGCCCGCTCGATCAAGGCGACGCTCGCGATCTACGACCTCGGTGCGGCCGTCCGGGAGCTGCACGCGCAGGGCGTCCGGGTGATCGGCCGCCTCGTCTGCTTCCGCGACCCGATTCTCGCCGCGGCCTCGTGGAAGGCCGGCAGGCGGGACGAGGTGATCCAGACCCCGAGCGGCGAACCCTACGCGGGCTACGGCGGCTTCACGAACTTCGCCAGCCCTGCGGTCCGGAAGTACAACATCGACGTCGCGGTCGCCGCCGCGAAGCTCGGCGTCGACGAGATCCTCGCCGACTACGGGCGCCGCCCGGACGGCCCGCTCGACTCGATGGTCTTCCCCGGGCTGAAGGGAACACCGGAGCAGTCGATCGTCGGCTTCCTGGCCGAGAGCCGCGCCGCCCTCGCCGGCACGGGCACGCTCGTCGGCGCCTCCGTCTTCGGCGTCGCCGCGACGCGGCCGACCGAGGTCGCCCAGGACATCCCCGCGATGGCCCGGCAGGTCGACTACATCGCCCCGATGGTCTACCCGTCCCACTGGGGGCCGGGCGAGTACGACGTCAGCGACCCGAACGGCGATCCCTACGCGATCGTGCTGCGTTCGACCGCCGACTTCGTCGAGCAGGTGCGCGGCACCGGCTCGCGCGTCGTCCCCTGGCTACAGGACTTCTCACTCGGCCGCACCTACGGGCCTGACGAGATCCGGGCCCAGATCAAGGCTGCCCGGGACGCGGGCGCCGACGAGTTCATCCTCTGGGACGCGGCGGTCAGCTACACCGCCGACGGGCTCGACAACACCGCGAAGATGCCGGCGACGGGGATCAGCACGGAGATGCCGAAGGACGCGCCTGGCCCGGTCCGGCTTCCCACTCCGGATGCCCCCCCGAAGGTCGTCGCGGCCGCACGCGCGAAGACCGTCGCCGATC
>JBBQHQ010000196.1:0-2681 GCA_038324115.1 Gaiellales bacterium | reverse complement strand
CCCTGAAGCGGACGGGCCGCTTCGCGGCCGGTCCGGGGGCAGTCCTTGCCCGCAGCCGTCGGGATCCGCAGGGGCGGATCCGGACGCGCGAAGACCCCAGAAGCGGACGGGCCGCTTCGTGGCCTGGGCCATGTTTGCCCGCAGCGTCCGAATCCGCTCTCGCGGATCCGGACGCGCGAAGGCCCCTGAAGCGGACGGGCCGCTTCGCGGCCTGGGCCATGTTTGCCCGCAGCGTCCGAATCCGCTCTCGCGGATCCGGACGCGCGAAGACCCCTGAAGCGGACGGGCCGCTTCGCGGCCGGTCCGGGAGCGTTCCTTGCCCGCAGCTTCGGGATCCGATCTCGCGGATCGTGCGCCGGTCTTTTGCGTGCTCGCCGACCCTGAGGCGCGGGGTGCCGCCGGCGTGATGCGGGTGAGAGGACTTGAACCTCCAAGGGCCGAAGCCCACCGGGACCTAAACCCGGCGCGTCTGCCAGTTCCGCCACACCCGCTCGGTTCGAAGGATAGGGGCGCGGGGCCCGGACGTCTGCCTGAGCGGCCGAGTGGCCCGCGGCGGACCCGCTCCCCGAGCCGGCCGACCGCTCGCGAGGCGTCGCCCACCCCGCGCCCGTCCCGGAGCCCCTCTGCTTGAATGGGCGGATGGCGCCCGAGGTCGAAGAGCTCGCGAACGACACGGTCCGGCTGACGGTCGACGTGTCCGCGCACGACCTCGAGCACGCGGTCGAGCACGCGACCAACGACCTCGCCGCCAACGTCAAGTTCCCCGGCTTCCGGCCCGGCAAGGTGCCGACCCCCGTCCTCGTCCAGCGGCTCGGCAAAGAGCGCATCTACACCGAAGCCGTCGACAGCCACATCTCCGGCTGGTTCTGGGGCGCCGCCGCCCGCGCACGGATCCGCCCGATCGCCACCCCGCAGTACGACTACGAGCTCCCGACCGAGGACTCGACCGAGTGGCAGTTCACCGCGACCGTCCCCGTCCAGCCGAAGGTGGAGATCGTCGACTGGACGCAGCTCGAGGTCGGCCGGCCCGAGGGAGAGATCCCGCAGGAGCTCGTAGACCAGGAGTTGGAGGCGCTCCGCGAGACCGTCGCCGAGCTCGTGCCCGCCGGCGACCGGCCCGCCGCCGAGGGCGACACCCTGATCGTCGACCTGGTCTCGCGAAACGGCGAGGAGCAGCGCGACACCGTCGTCGAGCTCGGCTCCGGCCGACTCGTCGAGGAGATCGAGGCCGAGCTGCTCGGCGCCTCCGCAGGCGAGACCAAGACTGTGGCTTACGAGCTCGCCGACGAGTCCAGCTCTTCCGTCGACGTTACCGTCAAGGAGATCAAGGCCAAGGTGCTGCCCGAGCTCGACGACGAGCTCGCGCGCTCCGCCTCCGAGTTCGACACGCTCGCCGAGCTGCGCGCCGACATCGAGCGCAAGATCCAGGAGCAGCTGGACGCGGAGATCGAGAACGCCTTCCGGGCAAACGCGGTCGACGTGCTCGTGCGCGAGTCGAAGGTCAATCCGGCCGGCCCGCTCGTCGAGTCCCGCACCCGCGAGCTCCTGAACGGCTTCGTCCGCTCGCTCGAGCGCCGCGGCATGGCCGCCGAGACGTACCTCCAGATGACCGGCCGCTCGCCCGACGAGCTCGTCGAGTCGATGCGCCAGGAGGCCGCCCTCTCCGTCGCCCGCGAGCTCGCGCTCGAGGCCGTCGCAGACAAGCTCGAGCTCGAGGTCTCGGACGACGAGGTCAAGACCCTGATCCGCGAGCAGGCCGAGGCGGCAGGCGAGGACGCCGACGCCGTGATCGAGGAGCTGTGGCAGGCCGGCCGGCACGAGGACCTGCGCGAGGACATCCGTCTCCGCGCCGCCCTCGACCGGGTGGCCGCCGAGGTCAAGCCGATCCCGATGGATGTCGCCGAGGCGCGCGACGCGATCTGGACCCCCGACAAGGAATCGCCCCAAGGAGAGACGAAGTTGTGGACCCCCGGTAGTAAGGAGCCTGCATGAGCCCGCTGATTCCGATGGTGATCGAGCAGACGTCGCGCGGCGAACGGTCGTTCGACATCTACTCCCGCTTGCTCAACGAGCGGATCATCTTTCTCGGAACCCCCGTCGACGACCAGATCGCGAACCTGATCGTCGCCCAGCTCCTCCACCTCGAGTCGGAGGACCCCGACAAGGACGTGCAGATCTACATCAACTCGCCGGGCGGCTCTGTCTATGCCGGGCTCTCGATCTACGACCCGATGCAGTTCATCAAGCCGGACGTGCAGACCACGTGCGTCGGGATCGCGATGAGCATGGGCGCGGTCATCCTCTCCGGCGGCGCGGAAGGGAAGAGGTTCGCCCTGCCGAATGCCAAGATCCTGATCCATCAGGTGTCCGGCGGCTTCCAGGGGCAGGCGACGGACATCGAGATCGCAGCACGGGAGACGATCGCGCTCAAGCGCCGGCTCGAGGAGATCCTCGCGCACCACACCAAGCAGGACATCGAGAAGATCTCGAAGGACATGGAGCGCGACTACTTCCTCACGGCCCAGGAATCGATGGAATACGGCCTGATCGACCGCGTGATCGAGCACCGCTAGTCCCCACAGCACTAGCCGATTCGACGAAATCGAGGTAGAACGAGACATGGCCCGAGCATCCGACGGCAACGAGCAGCTCCTCTGCAGCTTCTGCGGCAAGAGCCAGCG
>JBBQHQ010000195.1:0-2696 GCA_038324115.1 Gaiellales bacterium | reverse complement strand
GGGCCGATCACGACGAGCGTCTCGCCCTTCTCCACGCTCAGGTCGACGCCGCGGAGCACGTGCACCTCGCGGCCCCGGTGGCCGCGGTTGAAGGTCTTGTGAATCCCCTCCGCCCGGACGACCGGCTCCTCGCTCATGTCGCCACCTGCCCGCGGAAGCGGAAGGAACGCATCCGCGCCAGCGGCCCCGGCCCGCCCCCGCCCCCGACGAGGTGGCGCGAGAGCCGCCGCTCGAGCAGGGCCGCGACGCCCGAAACGAGCAGGATCAGGACGATGTAGGTCACCGCCGTAGCGGTGTAGAGCTCGAACGGGGCCCGTTCCGTGTTCACGAGCTGGATCGTCGCACCCATCAGGTCGAAGACGCCGATCACGGCGACGATGGAGGAGTCCTTGATGATGTCCACGAGCTGGTTGACGAGCCCGGGGACGGCGACCCGGATCGCCTGGGGCAGCGTGACGCTGACGAACGTCCTCGTGTGCCCGAGCCCGAGCGCGAGCGCCGCCTCCTTCTGGCCCGGCTCCACCGAGCCGATCGCGGCGCGGTAGACCTCGGCCATGTAGGCGCTGTTCAGCAGCGTCAGCGCGAGCACGCCGGCCGAGAACCGGCTCAGGTTCAGCCCGAAGACCGTGGCGAGCCCGAAGTAGAGGAAAAGCACGTAGACGTAGAGCGAGAGCGCCCGGAAGATCTGGGTGTAGACGTAGGCGATCGCCCGGAGCGGCCGCGAGGGCGAGAGGCGGAGCAGGGCGACGACGAGCCCGAGCACGAGCGAGAGGGCGAACGAGATCGCCGCCAGCTCGAGCGTGATCTTCAGCCCGTTCGCGAGCGCCCCGGCCGAGTCCGGCACGAGCTCCCAGCGGAAGGTGTAGCCGACGATCACGGGAGCGCCAGCACTCGCTCGAGGACGGTCACGGCCGCGGAGAAGAGCGCGACCAGGCCGATCAGGATCAGGGCGACGGCCGTGAAGGCCTCGAAGGGGGTGAAGTAGTTGATGTTCAGGTCGTTCGCGACCCGGACCATGTCGTGGACGGCAATGATCGAAAGGAGCGTCGCCCCCTTGAGCAGGCCGATGAAGGTGTTCCCGAGCGGCGGGACGACGATCCGGGTCATCTGCGGCAGCAGGATGTGGCGGTAGGTGCCGAGCCGGCTCAGCCCGAGTGAGCGCGCCGCCTCGGCCTGGCCCGTCTCGATCGCCTGCAGGCCGGCACGGAAGATCTCGGCGGTGTAGGCCGAGCCGGTCAGCGTCAGCGCCACGATCCCGGCCTGGACGGGGCTGAAGTTGATCCCCGCGACGATCGCCAGGCCGAAGTAGACCCAGTAGAGGAAGACGAGCAGCGGCACCCCGCGGAGGATCTGGACGTAGACGAAGGCCGGGGCGCGGAGGACAGGGACGCCCGAGAGCCGCATCACCGCGAGCCCGATCCCGATCGCGCAGGCGAGCAGGAACGAGATCGCGGTCACCCAGACGTCGAGCCAGGCGCCGAGGAGGAAGAGGTCCCACCGGTCGAGGACGGGGCCCCAAGCGAACTCGTATGCCAGCACGGTCGTCATCTCGGTGGACGTACGGGTGAAGCTGCCTCCCGGGCTCGCCCCCGGGAGGCCTGGTGGTGGTCGATCAGGTGATCGGAGCCGCGTCGCCGTTGATCCCGACGACGACGGTCTGCAGGTCGAACTTGGAGGTGTTCGGAACGACCCACTTCTCCCAGAGGCTCTCGAACGTCTTGTGCGAGGCCTGGTAGCGGAGCCAGTTGGAGACCCAGAGCCAGAGCTTCTGGTCGCCCTCCTTCATGAAGTAGCTGTTCGCGTCCACGAAGAGCGGGGGCACGGCGAGCGCCTTCAGGTCGGAGTTGCCGCCCAGCACCGACGAGGTCGAGAACTCGCTGAAGATGGCCGCGTCGGCCCGGCCGACCGAGACCTCGGTCGCCGCGTCGGTCTCGGAGGCGAACTCGTTGAAGGTCGCGTTCGGGAAGATCGTGGCGCCGCTCGCGGACTGGGAGCTGCCCTGGAGAACGGCGAACTTCGCCTTGTCCAGGTCGGCGAGGCTCGACGCGCTCGAGTCGCTCTTGACCACGATCACGTTCGACTCGTAGAAGGCGGGGACGTCGGCGAAGCTGCCGCGGAGCGCCCGCGAGGGGAGGATCGTGACCGCGATCCCGAGCATGTCGAACTTGCCCGCCGAGAGCGCGGGGAAGAGCTGCGCGAACGGCGTCTCGACGTACTCCGGGGTGACGCCGAGGTCCTTCATCATCATCTCGGTCACCTCGACCTGGTAGCCGGTCGGCTTGCCGCTGTCGTCCTTGAACTGGAGTGGCGGGAAGCTGAGGTCGACGCCGAGCTTGGCGGTTCCCTCGCGCGTCCACTTGTCGAGCACGGACTCGCCACCCGAGGAGGGCGACGCAGCGGTCGTGGTGGTCGCGGCGGCCGCGTTCGAGCCGTTGTTGTCGTCGCCCATGCAGCCGGCGAGGCCCAGGGTGGTCGCGCCGATCAGACCAAGCCCGCCCGCCTGGAGGAGGCGCTTACGGCTCGTCAGTCCGGTGCTCGACCCGGGCTCGGACGTCGTGGTCTCGGGGTCCTGCTCGTAGCTGCTCATGGCTCGCTCCCGGTCAGTGGTTGCCGCCCGCGTTGTTCGCGATGCGCACGTTCGTGCGCGAAACGGTTGTCCGCCAACCTACGCTTCGCCCGCGGGCCGGTCAAGCCCG
>JBBQHQ010000194.1:0-2763 GCA_038324115.1 Gaiellales bacterium | reverse complement strand
CTCGCCGTCCTTTGGAGTCCGCGGCCGTGGCTTGTTCGAGCGGCCTGGGGGGACTGGCGGGGACTGGCGGCCGTCCTTGGCCGTCACTCGTAATGAAGGGGTCCGCGGTTCGAGTCCGCGCGTCGGCTTACTCTGATGTGCACGGAAGTTCTTCGTGACCGCAACGGCGGAAGTCACTGGGCGGACACGAAACGGGTACATCTTGGATGGCAGCGACGGCAACTCGATCCACCCGCCCCCCAACCGTCTTGCGGGAAAGCCGTAGTGCGACTCGGGGCTGCCTCCGATGCAGCCGCGCAGGCCGCACCAGAGAGTGAAGGCGACCCTACAAGGAAGGTCGTAATGAAAGCTCTCGTCTATCACGGACCAGACCAGCGGGGCTGGGAGGACGTGCCCGATCCGGTGATCGAACAGCCGACGGACATCGTCGTGCGGATCGACTCGTCCACGATCTGCGGCAGTGACCTGCACATCCTCAAGGGCGACGTGCCCGCGGTGCAGCCGGGGACGATCCTCGGCCACGAAGCGGTGGGCACGGTCGTCGAGAAGGGCGCTGCTGTGAGCACGCTCGAGCTCGGCGACCGCGTGCTCGTCTCGTGCATCACCTCGTGTGGCCGCTGTAGCTCCTGCAAGAAGGGACGCTACGGGCTCTGCACGGGTGGAGGCGGCTGGATCTTCGGCCACCTGATCGACGGCCTCCAGGCCGAGTACGCTCGTGTGCCGTTCGCGGACACGTCCGTGTACAAGGTGCCGGACGAGCTGACGGACGAGCAGGTGCTCTTCCTGGCCGACATCCTCCCGACCGCCTATGAGGTCGGGGTTCTGAACGGCGGCGTCCAGCCGGGCGACACCGTTGCGATCGTCGGTGCGGGCCCGGTCGGGCTTGCGGCGATCATGACCGCGAAGCTCTATACACCGGGTCGGATCATTGCGATCGACCTCGCCGAGTCGCGCCTCGCAAAGGCGCTCGAATTCGGCGCCGACGTCACGATCGACAACGGCACGGAGGACGCAGTCGCTCGGGTGATGGAGCTGACGGGCGGTCTCGGCGCAGACGTCGCGATCGAGGCGGTCGGGGTGCCGGAGACGTTCGAGCTCTGTACCGAGCTCGTGCGACCCGGCGGACGGATCGCCAATGTGGGAGTTCACGGACATCCGGTGACGCTCCACCTGGAGACGCTCTGGATCCGCGGCGTCACGATCACGACAGGGCTCGTGGACTCGTTCACGACGCCGCAGTTGCTCAAGCTCGTCGTCGAGGGACGGCTCGACGCGACGCCGTTCGCGACGCATCGCTTCCCGCTCGGCGAGACGATGTCGGCCTACGACACCTTCGCCGCCGCGGCGGAGACGCACGCGCTCAAGGTCGTGCTCGAGGCTGAGCCGGTGGCACACGCGCCGGTGGTCGACGAGGAGGCGCTTGTCGTCTCTGTCTAGCCAGGCCCCCGTCGCGGAGGGGCCGGTCGACGTCATCCTCCGCGACGGCACGACCCTGCGACTGAGGGCGCCCGTGTCCGATGATTCGGGCGCCCTCGTCGATTTCTTCGCCGGACTCTCCGAGCGCAGCCTCTACCAGCGCTTCCACGGCTTCCGGCGGGCGGAGCGTGAGCTCGTCGAGCCGTTCCTCGATCCCGACTGGGTGGAGCGGGGCGCACTGATCGGAACCCTCGCCGAAGGTGAAGCCGAGCGCGTCGTCGCGCTCGCAAACTACGTCCGGCTGCGCGACCCGGCCGCTGCCGAGGCGGCCTTCGTCGTCGCCGACGAGCTCCAGGGTCGCGGACTGGGACCACGGCTGCTCGAGCAGCTCGCCGCCCGCGCCGGCTCTGGTGGGATCGAGCGCTTCGTCGCGGAGGTGATGGCCGGCAACCGGCCCATGCTCGACGTGTTCACCGGCGCGGGCTTCGAGATTGTCCGTGAGCTGGAGAACGGCGAGTTCGAGGTTCGCTTCCCGATCGCGCCGACGGCCCACTCACGGGCACGGGTCGAGGAGCGCGACCACGTCGCGGTAACCGCCTCGCTGCGCCCGTTCTTCGCGCCGGCGAGCATCGCCGTGATCGGCGCCTCGCGTCGGCGCGGCTCGATCGGCGGCGAGCTCTTCCGCAACGTGCTCGCGGGCGACTTCACTGGCGCGGCGTACCCGGTCAACCGAAGCGGCGAGGCCGTCGCGGGCGTTCGCGCGTACGCCACGGTCGAGGAGATCCCCGATCCCGTGGAGTTGGCGGTGATCTGCGTCCCGGGCGCGCAAGTGCTGGGCGCGGTGGCATCGGCGCTCCGCAAAGGCGTGCGCGCGCTCTGCGTGATCTCGTCCGGCTTCGCCGAGATGGGAGTCGAGGGGGCCGAGAGCCAGGCGCGCCTGCTCGCGCTCGTTCGCGCCCACGGCGCCCGGCTCGTCGGGCCGAACTGCCTGGGGATTGCCTCCTCGCCGCCGCGACTGAACGCGACCTTCGCGCCGCGCGCGCTGCCGGCGGGGCGGATCGGCTTCTCCTCGCAGTCCGGCGCGCTCGGGCTCGCGCTGCTCGAAAAGGCGGCCGAGCGACGGCTCGGTTTCTCGTCGTTCGTCTCGATCGGGAACAAGGCGGATGTCTCGTCGAACGACCTGCTCGAGTGGTGGGAGGACGACCCGGAGACCGACCTCGTCCTCCTCTACCTGGAGTCGTTCGGGAACCCGCGCACGTTCGGGCGGCTTGCCCGCCGCCTCGCTCGGCGCAAGCCGATCCTCGCGCTGAAGGCCGGCACGACCGGCGCCGGCGCCCGTGCGGCCAG
>JBBQHQ010000193.1:0-2814 GCA_038324115.1 Gaiellales bacterium | reverse complement strand
GCCCTGCATATAGCCGTCAGGCGGCACGATGATGCCGTTGGTGCCGGCCACGCCTTCCACGATCACCGCCGCGACGTTCTGCGGGCCTTCGAACTGGATGATGTCCTCGATATTGCCGAGGCAGTTCAGGTTGCACTGCGGCAGATCGCCGCACCAGCGGCAGCGGTATCGGTATGGGTCCATCGCGCGGACCACGCCCGGGATGCCAGGCTCGCTCGGCCAGCGCCGCGGGTCGCCGGTCAGCGTCATCGCGCCGGCCGTCGCCCCGTGGTAGGAGCGGTAGCGCGCGATCACCTTGTGGCGGCCGGTGTACCAGCGGGCGAGCTTGATCGCGTTCTCGTTCGCCTCGGCGCCGCCGTTCGTGAAGAACGACATCTTCAGGTCGCCCGGCGTGACCTCCGAGAGCAGCCGGCCCAGACGCGACCGGGGCTCGGTCGCCATGGGCGGGCCGATCGTGGCGAGCCGCTCGGCCTGCTCCTTGATCGCCGCGACGATCTTGGGATGCCCGTAGCCGATCGAGACGTTGACGAGCTGCGAGGCGAAGTCGAGGTAGCGCTTCCCCTCGTAGTCCCAGAAGTAGCGCCCCTCGGCGCCGGCGACCGGGATCGGGTTGATCGCATCCTGGACCGACCAGGAGTGGAGGACGAACTCCTTCGCGTCCGCCCGGACCTGCTCGCCCAGCTGCGGGTTGGTCTCGATCGTCGCCATGTCGCGAAGTCTAGTCGCCGCCTTGTGTGATGTCCTGCGGACGCTCACAATGAGCGAATGGCAATCGCAACCCCGGAGATCGTTCGCCTGCTCGAGCGGGGAAGCGCCCTGGACATGCTCCGCGACGCCCTGGAGAGCGCCCGGAGCGGCGCCGGCCGACTCGTCCTCGTGGCCGGCGAAGCGGGGGTGGGCAAGACGGCGGTCGTGGGAGCATTCTGCGCCGAGGCGGGCGGCGCCACCATTCTCTGGGGCGCCTGCGACCCGCTCTTCACTCCCCGGCCGCTCGGGCCGTTCCTCGATCTCGCCGCCGAGGCGAGATGCGAGCTGGGGGTGGCAGCCGAAGCCGGGGGCGGCCCCCACGAGCTCGTCACCGCTCTCCTCGAGGCCGGTGGTGGAGGGCTCACCGTCGTCGTGCTCGAGGACCTCCAGTGGGCGGACGAGGCGAGCCTCGACGCGCTGCGGTACCTCGCGCGCAAGGTGGAGCGCGCTCCGGTCCTCGTCCTGGCGACCTACCGCGACGACGAGCTCGGCCGCACTCACCCGTTGCGGGCTGTGCTCGGCGAGCTGGCGACGCGGCCGGTCGTCGACCGGCTCGCCATCGAGCCGCTCTCGCCGGACGGGGTGGGAGAGCTCGCGTCGTCGGCCGAGGTCGACGCCGATGAGCTCTACCGCAGGACGGGCGGGAACCCGTTCTTCGTGACCGAGGTGCTCGCCGCGGGGAACGGTGCGGTTCCGGCGACGGTCCGCGACGCCGTCCTCGCGCGTGCCTCGCGACTCGGCGACGACGCGCGAAGAATCCTCGACGCCGTGGCAGTCGCGCCTCCGCGCACGGAGCTCTGGCTCCTGGAGGCGCTCGTCGGGCGGGGACTCGACGGGCTCGCCGATTGCCTCTCCTCCGGCATGCTCGCCGAGCGCAGGAACGCCGTCGCGTTTCGCCACGAGCTCGCCCGCCTCGCGGTCGAGAACTCGATCGATCCGCGCCGGCGGCTCGAGCTTCACAGGCTCGCGGTCGCAGCACTCACCTGCGCGCCCGACGGTCGCACCGACGCCGCGCGGTTGGCACACCATGCCGAAGCCGCCGACGAGCGCGAGCCCGCGCTGCGCTACGCGATCGCCGCGGCCGAGCAGGCGGCGACACTGGGCGCGCACCGCGAGGCCGCCGCCCAGTACGCACGCGCGCTGCGGTTCGCGTCGGACCTCTCGGACCGCGAGCGCGCGACGCTGCTCGAGCGACGGTCGGATGCGCTTTACAACACGGACGAACAGGTGGAGGCGATCGCGGTCCTCGAGGCGGCAATCGAGCTGCACCGGCGCGCCGAGGACGTGCGGGCGGAGGCTTCCGGTCTGGCCCGGCTCGTGCCGTATCTCAGCTGCCGAGGACGTCTCTCCGACGCCATGCGAGCCGCTGAGACGGCGGCCGCGCTGCTCGACCCGCTCCCTCGCGGGCGTGTGCATGCCGCCGCCTACCAGGCGCTCGGTCGGGCGCGACTGCTGGAGGACGACTACGACGGCGCCATCGAATGGTGCACGCGCGCCCTCCGGACGGCCGAGCAGCACAGCGACGCCGGCACGCTGGCCGACATAGCGCTTTCGGTCGCCACCGTCGAGATGTTGAGGGACGGGGTGTCGGCGTCAGGGGCCTTGGAGGACGCCGTCGAGCTCGCCAGACGGCAAGGATCGTCCGCGCAGGTGGTGCGGGGGCTCCAGAATCTCGCAGGCATCGCCGAGTACCACCGCGACTACGCACTCGCGGAGCGCTGGCTCAGAGAGGGGCTCCATCTCTGCAACCAGCTCGAGCTCGACCTCTGGCGCCTGGCGCTGCTCGAGATCCAGGTGCGGCTGGAGCTCGATCTCGGCCGCTGGGATGCCGCCGCGGAGACCGCGCAGCTCCTGATCGACGAGCCGCGGGACTCGCCGGATCCGCGGCTCCAGGCGCTCCTCGTGCTTGCGCTCGTCCGCAGTCGACGAGGCGATCCCGGCGCTCAGCCGCTGCTCGAGGAGGCGGCGGCGATGGCAGAGGCGTTCCCCGCGCCGCAACTCGTCCACGTCGGCGCGCTCGGGTGCGCCCTCGCAGAGGTCGCGTGGCTCGAGGGTCGCCGCCCGGAC
>JBBQHQ010000192.1:0-2884 GCA_038324115.1 Gaiellales bacterium | reverse complement strand
TAGGCCAGGATGTCCTTCTTCGTCACCCGGCCGCCGTTCCCGGTGCCGGTGACGCGGCCGATCTCGACGCCCGAGCCAGAGACGCAGCCCGCCGCGGACGCGTCGGAGGCCGCCGCGACCGAGGGCGCACCCGCCGACGAGGCTCCGCAGCCCGACCCCTCCGCCGGCTCCGGCGAGGCTGCCGGCCCGAAGGCCGACGAGCTTCCGTCCGCCGCCACGCCCGCCGGCTCCGAGAACGGCCGCTCCTTCGTCTCGCCCGTCGTCGCGCGGATCGCCGCCGAGCACGGCGTCGACGTCGGCCGTGTCACCGGCACCGGCAACGGCGGCCGCGTCACGAAGAAGGACATCCTGGCCTACGTCGAGTCCGGCGCCAAGGACGAGCCCGCCCAGGCCGAGCCGAAGCAGGAACAGGCCGCCGCCCCGGCAGCAGCGCCCGCCGCACCGGCTCCGAAGGCCGCCCCGGCGCCGACCGCCGCTGCGGGCGAGCCCGCACCCGGCGAGAGCTTCGAGGCGATGACGCCGATGCGCCGCGGGATCGCGGAGCACATGCGCCGCTCGCTCGACACCTCCGCGCACGTCACGAGCGCGATCGAGGTCGACTTCTCCAAGATCGTCGCCGTCCGGGAGCGCCTGAAGAAGGAGTACCAGGCCTCCTACGGCGTCAACCCGACCTACCTCGCCTTCGTCGCCCGCGCCGCGATCGAGACGCTCCGCGACTACCCGTACGTGAACGGGGAGATCCGCGGCGACAAGATCGTCACCCGCTCGTACGTGAACCTCGGCTTCGCGGTCGAGCTCGCGGACGGGAAGGGCCTGATCGTCCCGGTGGTCAAAGACACCGAGGGTCTGAACCTGCTCGGGATGGCCAAGGCGATCGCCGGGATCGCGAAGCGGGCCCGCGACAAGCAGCTGACCCCGGACGACGTCCAGGGCGGTACTTTCACGATCACGAACCCGGGCGGCTACGGCACCTTCCACGGCACGCCCGTGATCAGCCAACCCCAGGCCGCGATCCTCGGCACCTACGCGCTCGTCAAGCGCCCCTGGGTCGTCCAGGACGAGCTCGGCCAGGACGTGATCGCGATCCGCCCGATCATGAACATCACCCTCACGTACGACCACCGGCTCGTCGACGGCGCCTACGCCGGCCGCTTCCTCCGCGACCTGCGCGAGCGGCTCGAGGGCTGGGGCGACGACGACGTTTAGGCCGCCGGTGCGTGGCGCCTACGCCGAGCTCGGAGTCGTCCCCTACCGGGAGGCTTGGGAGCTTCAGCGCGCAGTTGCCGCGGCGGTCGCTGCGGGTGACCTGCCCGACACCATCCTCCTGCTCGAGCATCCGCCCACGGTCACGCTGGGCCGGCGGGCGGACGAGGGCGAGCTGCACCTGCCGCCGGACGCCGATGTCGAGCTCGTCGAGACCGACCGCGGCGGCAAGTCGACCTACCACGCGCCCGGCCAGCTCGTCTGCTACCCGATCCTCGACCTGACCCGGCACGGCCAGGACGTCAAGCGCTACTGCCGCGACCTCGAGGAAGCGCTGATCCTGACCCTCAGCGCCCTCGGCCTCGAGGGGGAGCGGATCGAGGGGCTGACCGGCGTCTGGCTGACGCGGCCGCCACGAAAGATTGCCTCGTTGGGGATCCATGTCTCCAAGTGGGTGACGACGCACGGCTATGCGCTCAACGTCGACCTCGACCCGGCCCCGTTCACCCAGTGGATCACCGCCTGCGGGCTCGAGGACGCGAGCTTCACCACGGTCGCCCGCGAGCTCGGCCGCCCGGTGAGCGTCGAGGAGACGCTGCCCCACGCGCGCGCCGCGCTCGCCGAAGTCTTCGAGCTCGAGTTGGAGCCGCTCACGCGCGCCGAGCTCAGCAAAAAGGCCGACTTAGTTGCTCTGAGCAACTAAGTCTGTTCGCGGCCCCACGTCTTTCCAGGCCCCGACCCAGAGCGGGCTGAGCGCGCAGACGAGGTAGACAGCACCGAAGGCGAGCAAGGTCGGCCGCAGGCCGGCGAGTTCGATGCACGCGGCTCCGAGCAGCGCTCCGAGGGGCGCGCCGGCCATCACGCCGGCACTAACTGCGCCGAGAACCCGAGCCCGAAGCCGCGTCGGGACGGTCTCGTACAGGAGGGTGCCGAAGATCGGGTTGACCGGCCCGATCCCGATCCCCGCGATCGCGAGGCCGGCGATCACCGGCCCGATCCCCGGCAGGGCGGCGAGGAGGAAGAAGCGGCTCGGCCCACCGAGGGTGAACCCGGCGACGAGTGTGGAGACGCGCGGGAGCCGGTGACCGATCCAGGCGAAGACGAGCGTCCCCGCGAACGCGGTCGCCCCCATCGCCCCGCTCATCAGCCCGAGCGCGACGACGCTCCCGAGCACCCGGTCGGCGTAGACCGGCATGATCACGCCGCCCATGGCCGCGTCGAGCATGTTCGTCACGACGACCATCACGACGATCGCCCGCAGGAGCGGCGTCCGCCAGAGGAAGGAATAGCCCTCGCGGAGCTGCGCCAGGTATCGCTCCGGCGCCACCTCCTCGTCCTCGCCCCGGGCGTCGCCGGGCACGAGGAGGCGCATCAGGAGCGCCGAGACCGCGAACGTGGCCGCGTCGAAGATCAGCACGTTCGCGGCGCCGAAGACGGCGATCAGGACGCCCGCGAGCGAAGCGCCTCATAACTACACTCGAGGACATGGAGAGTTCGCTCCCAGTCGCCGAGCGCCCACGCCGGCCGGAGTGGATGAAGGTCCGTGCCCCGAGCACCAACGACCGCTACTTCGACGTCAAGAAGCTGATCCACGGCGCCGGCCTGAACACGATCTGCGAGGAGGCCCGCTGCCCGAACATCGCAGAGTGCTGGGGCCGCGGGACCGCGACCTTCCAGATCC
>JBBQHQ010000191.1:0-2930 GCA_038324115.1 Gaiellales bacterium | reverse complement strand
CGCGGTAGGCGGCGCTGAGCCGGGCGGCGGCTGCCTCGAGCGGTGCGCGGCCGGCGGCGCGCACGAGCTCGTCGATCGCAGCCTGGAGCGGTGGCGGCAGCTCGGGCGAGGCCATCGCCGCACCGTACTCTCCGCGTGATGCGGAGAGAGCTGGAGGCTGGTCTCTGGGGCGCCGTGCTGAGCGGGGCGCCGTCCACGCTGCATGCGCTTGCGCTGGGCCGCGATCCGCTCGAGGCGACGAGGGCAGCCGGGACGATCCTGCGCCCGGAGGAAGACCGCACCCTGCCACTCGTGCTGGCGGCGGCGCCCCTGCATCTCACGCTCTCGCTCCCGAGGAGCGCACCGTGGCCACGCTCCTCCGGCGCGGGGCGGACGAGTGGGGCGACCGGCCGTGTCTGCGCGTCGACGGCCGCGCCTTGACCTACGCCGAGACGGCGGACGCCGCAGCCCGCGCCGCCGGGATGCTCGCGGAGGCGGGGATCGGCGCCGGCGACCGCGTCGCCGTGATGACGGAGAACCGCTGGGAGATCCTGGCGCTCCTGCTCGGCTGCGCCTGGAGCGGGGCGGTGCTCGTGCCCGTCAACGCCGCGTCGCGGGGGCCCGGGCACGCGCACGTCCTCGCCGACTCCGGCCCGAAGCTGTTCGCCGTCGAGGCGGGCCTCGAAGGCTTCGTCGTCGGCCTCCCGGGCGCCGAGCGGATCTGGCTGATCGGCGGCGCGCCGGGCGCTGCGCCCTTCGAGCCCTTCCCGGGCCCGGGCCCCCGGCTCGATCCGGCCGCCGTCGGCCCCGCCGACGCGCTCGCGATCCTCTACACCTCCGGGACGACCGGCCGCTCGAAGGGCGTGATCTGCCCCAACGCGCAGTTCACCTGGTGGGGGGAGAACGTCGGGGCCTGGCTCGACCTTCGTGCCGACGACGTTCTCTACACCTGCCTGCCGCTCTACCACACCAATGCGCTGAACGCGTTCGTCCAGGCCCTGACGGTCGGGGCCGAGTTCGTCGTCGGGCCCCGGTTCTCGGCCTCTCGGTTCTGGGAGCGGATCGTCGAGGCCGATGCGACCGTGACCTACCTGCTCGGGACGATGGTCTCGATCCTGCTCGCGCGGGAGCCCGGGCCGCTCGACCGCAGCCACCGCGTCCGGGTCGCGCTCTCGCCCGCGACCTCGCCGGGGGCGTCGACAGGTTTCGAGGAGCGGTTCGGCGTGCGGCTCGTGGACGGGCACGGAATGACGGAGACCAACGGGACGATCGGCCCGCGCGACGGCGTGCAGCGGCCGGGCTGGATGGGCCGGGCGATGCCGGGCTTCGACGTCCGGATCGTGGACGACGCCGGCGCCGACGCTCCTGACGGGTCGCCGGGCGAGCTCGTGCTCCGCGCCGACGAGCCGCTCGCGTTCGCGCGGGGCTACTGGGGCCTGCCCGACGCGACGGCGGCCGCCTGGCGCGACGGCTGGTTCTTCACCGGCGACCGGGTCGTCCGCGACGACGAGGGCTTCGTCCGCTTCCTCGACCGAACGAAGGACGCGATCCGCCGCCGGGGTGAGAACATCTCCAGCTGGGAGGTGGAGCAAGTGCTGCAGCGTCATCCTGCGGTGGCCGCGGCGGCCGCGGTGCCGTATCCGTCCGAGCTCGGCGAGGACGACGTGCTCGTCTACGTGGTGCCCCGGGAGGGTCACACCGTCGAGCCGGCCGAGCTGATCCTTTTCTGCGAGCCGCTGCTCGCACGGTTCGCGCTCCCGCGCTACGTCGAGATCCTCGACGAGCTGCCACTGACCGAGAACGGCAAGATCCGAAAGGTCGAGCTGCGCGCCCGTGGCACGGGCCCGGCCACCTGGGACCGCGAGGCGGCGGAGGACGACGGTGCCCACCTCCCGCGGTGAGCCGACTGCCGTGGAGCTGCTCGCGCAGCTGCGCCGGCGCGAGCTGAGCGCGCGCGAGCTGGCCGAGGACCGGCTCGACCGGGTCGAGGCGGCCCAGGACCTGAACGCCGTCGCCCATCTCGACCGCGCCGCGACACTCGCTGAGGCCGATGCCGCCGATCGCGCGTTGGCGGCCGGAGCCGAGGGGGCGCTGCTCGGCCTGCCGCTCTCGGTCAAGGACTCGCTCGCCGTCGCCGGGATGCCCTGGCGCTCGGGCTCGCTCGCACGCGTGGATCGGGTCGCGGAATCCGACGCCACCGTCGTCGCGCGCGCCCGCGCCGCGGGAGCCGTGATTCTCTGCAAGACGACCCTGCCGGAGTACACGTGGTCGACGGAGACCGAGAGCGCGCTCCACGGCCGCACGCGCAACCCCTACGACCTCGAGCGAACCTCTGGCGGCTCGAGCGGCGGCGAGGCGGCCCTGCACGCCGTCGACGCCTCCCCGCTCGGGATCGGCTCCGACGGCCTCTGCTCGATCCGCGTCCCCTGTCATTTCTGCGGCACCGTCGGCCTGCGTCCGACCGCGGGCCTCGTCCCCGAGACCGGGGTCTGGCCGACGACGAAGGACACCGGGATGCTCGACATGAGCACGATCGGGCCGATGGGCCGGGCGGTCGAGGACGTCGAGTTCCTCCTGCGCGTGCTCGCCGGCCCCGACGACATAGATCCCTTTGTCAGCGCCGCCCCGATCGGCGACCCCCGCAGCGTCGAGCCGGGCGGGCTCCGCGTCGCGCTCTATACCTCGGTGCCCGACGCGCCCTCGACGCCGGGCACGCGCGACGCGGTCGTCCGAGCGGGGCGTGCGCTCGAGGCGCTCGGCGCCCACGTCGAGGAGGTCGAGCCGCCGTCCCTCGCGGACGCCGTCGAGGTCGGGTTCGGGATGATGGCCGCCGACGGCGGCGCGCAGGCGCGGGCCGACCTCGCGGCCGCCGAGGGCCGCCACGTGCCTCAGGTCTCGGAGCTCCTGGAGAGCCTCGCCCCGTTCGCCCTCAGCGCCGCGGGGTTCTTCGA
>JBBQHQ010000190.1:0-3064 GCA_038324115.1 Gaiellales bacterium | reverse complement strand
GTGTGGAAGCCGAGCTCCTCGAGGAACGGGGTCAGGCCGGCGCGCTCGTAGTAGTCGGTCACGACCTTCGAGCCGGGCGCGAGCGAGGACTTGACCCACGGCTTGCGGCGGAGGCCGCGCTCGACGGCCTTCTTCGCGAGCAGCCCGGCGCCTATCATCACCGGGGGGTTCGTGGTGTTCGTACAGCTCGTGATCGCGGCGATCACGACGGCGCCGTGCTCGATCTCGCACGCCTCGCCCTCGATCTTCAGCGCCACGGGCTCCCGGCGGGGCGGCGCGGTCGCGACCGGGACAGACCCATCGCCGGCCGACTCGCCTGCGGGCGCCTGCTCGGTCGTCGGGTCGCTCGCGGGGAACGTCTCCGCGAGCTCCTCATCGTGGCCGTTCCCGTAGTCGACCCCGAAGCTGCCGAGCTCGGAGAGGAACGCCTCCTTCGCCCGCGCCAGCGGGACGCGGTCCTGCGGGCGGCGCGGGCCGGCGAGCGACGGCTCCACGGTGGAGAGGTCGAGCTCGACGATTTGCGAGTAGGTCGGCGTCTCCTCCGGGTCGTGCCAGAGCAGGTTCTCCTTGCAGTACGCCTCGACCAGCGCGATCCGGTCGTCGGGGCGGCCGGTCAGGCGGAGGTACTTGAGCGTCTCCTCGTCCACCGGGAAGAAGCCGCAGGTCGCGCCGTACTCGGGCGACATGTTCCCGAGCGTCGCGCGGTCCGCGAGCGTCAGGCCGCGCAGGCCGTGCCCGAAGTACTCGACGAACTTCCCGACGACGCCCGCCTCGCGCAGGATCTGGGTGACGGTGAGGACGAGGTCGGTCGCGGTTGCTCCTTCGGGGAGGGTGCCGTTGAGCCGGAAGCCGACGACCTGGGGAACGAGCATCGAGATGGCCTCGCCGAGCATCGCGGCCTCGGCCTCGATCCCGCCGACGCCCCAGCCGAGCACGCCGAGCCCGTTCACCATCGTCGTGTGCGAGTCGGTGCCGACGAGCGTGTCGGGGTACGCGAGGCCGTCGCGCGACTCGATCACGCGGGCGAGGTACTCGAGGTTGACCTGGTGCACGATCCCGGTGCCGGGAGGCACCACCTTGAAGCCCTCGAAGGCCTCCTGGCCCCAGCGGAGGAAGGCGTAGCGCTCGCGGTTCCGCTCGAACTCGCGCTCGACGTTGTGCTGGAAGGCGAAGCGGGTGCCGAACTCGTCCACCTGGACGGAGTGGTCGATCACGAGCTCGACCGGGATCAGCGGGTTGATCTTGCCGGGCTCGCCGCCGAGGTCGGCCATCGCGTTTCGCATCGCCGCGAGGTCGACGACGGCGGGGACGCCGGTGAAGTCCTGGAGGAGGACGCGCGCCGGCGAGAAGGAGATCTCGCGGCTCGGCTCGTCCTGCGCGACCCAGGTCGCGACCGCCTCCACGTCCGACTCGGAGCCGGTGCGGAGGACGTTCTCGAGCAGGATCCGAAGCGTGTAGGGGAGCCGCGCGACGTCGAAGCGGGACTGGAGCGCGTCGAGGCGGTAGATCTCGTAATCGCTGTCGCCGACGCTGAGCGTCGAGCGCGCGGAGAACGGATCGGCGGCTGCCATCCCCTCGAAATCTACCGAACGGCGTGCGCCCCCCGGCCGGACAGGTCCGATGCTTAAAGCCTCGGAACGGCCTCGGCGAGAGAAAGCCCTGGTCAGCCGGGGTTTTTGGCCGGAAGCGACAGGTCCGAGGCTCTAAGCCTCGGACACTGTCCGCGCCGGCCGATGCTCACGTGAGGGCCTCGGAGCGAGCTCCTCCTGCCAGCCTCAGCGCAGGCGGCTGAGCGGGACCGTCCGCGGCGGCCCCACGTTCCCGGCCCGATCGACCGCGGCGACGCTGACCGACGTCTTCAGCGTCTTCCGGTTCAGCCCGATCGTCGGCCGGGTGACCAGGAGCGTCCTCGAGCCGATCCGGACGCGGTAGCCCTTCACCCCGCCGAGGTCGCGGGCCGGCTTCCAGGAAAGCGTCACCTTGTTCGGCGTCTTCGCCACGCGCGTCGCGCCGATCGCGCCGGGCGGGACGGTGTCGCGCACGAGCCTGCCGGACTCGTCGACGATCCCGAGGCCGACCTTGTAGAGGATTGTGGACGGCGGCCCGAGGTGACCGACCTCGTCGGAGGCGCGCACCGAGATCCTCACAGTCCCGCCCACCTCGCCGAACGTCCTGGTGCTCGTGGCCTTCGTCGAGCTCTGGAATCGGCCGTCGATCGTGACGCGGTAGCTCACGGGCCCGACGTCGTCCGTAGCCGGGCCCCAGGTCGCGGTGACGCTGCCGAACTCCGAGCCCGTCGCCGTCAGCCCGGGGACGGCCGAGGGCGGCAGCCGGTCGGGCGAGTCGAGCCGCTCGAGCACGATCGAGTCCTGGATGTCGAGGAACGTGCCGGAATGCCCGTAGTAGTCGTCGCGGCCGACGTCGAGGGCGAGCGTCTCGAGCGCGGCGCCGGTCAGGAAGGCGGTCATCAGGTCGTTGGGGGCGTCGCAGACGTGGCCGCTCCGGCAGATATGGGGGGCGGAGCCCGAGACGGCGCCGAGAACGTGGATCAGCTCGTGCGTCACGATCACGGGCCGCAGCACGTCGTCGTTCGTGGAGGCGCAGGAGTCGAGGTAGATCACGGCGTAACCCGGGTTGTCGTCCGTGCCCCCGGGGGCTCCCTGCCCGCAGACGCGCTCGGCGCCGGTCTGCGCCGTCGAGCCGTCGAAGTAGACGAGGTACTTCTTGGTCGAGTCCTCGAACCCGCCCGAGAAGAGGAGCGTGGCGATCTGGTTGAACGCGGAGCCGATCGCCCCGACGCTGGCCGGCAGCTCGACGGTGGAGATGTCGAGGGCCCCGAACGGCGTCGTGCAGGAGAACGTGGCGAGGTCGAAGCGGAGCGTCCGGCCCGGATCCTGGGAGCGCCACCACGCGTCGATCGCAGTCGCGTCGCCGACGAAGCGTGGCGCCAGCTCGGCGAACCGGTTCGGCGTCCCCGCCGGGTAGGCGTAGATGACGTGGATCGAGAAGCCGGGCGTCGCGTCGGGGAACCGGTCCTTCGCCGAGACGTCGGTGCCGCACCACG
>JBBQHQ010000189.1:0-3083 GCA_038324115.1 Gaiellales bacterium | reverse complement strand
ACGGTGTTCGGCTGGTGTTCGGCGGTGTTGCCAAAAACGACGACGAAATCGCCAAAAATACCTGCAAATCGCAAGCCGACGCGCGGACTCGAACCGCGGACCCCTTCATTACGAGTGAAGTGCTCTACCAGCTGAGCTACGTCGGCAGCGGGCGGATTGTACCGGCCCTCAGACCCGCTCGACGATCGTCGCGTTGGCCATCCCGCCGCCCTCGCACATCGTCTGGAGCCCGAGCCGGCCGCCCGTCCGCTCGAGCTCGTGCAGGAGCGTCGTCATCAGCTTCGCGCCCGTCGCGCCGAGCGGATGGCCGAGCGCGAGCGCGCCGCCGTTCACGTTCGTCCGCCCCAGCGAGGCGCCCGTCTCCCGCGCCCACGCGAGCGGCACCGGGGCGAACGCCTCGTTCACCTCGAAGAGGTCGATCTCGTCGATCGAGAGCCCGGCCCGGTCGAGCACCTTCGCCGTCGCCGCAATCGGGCCGGTCAGCATCAGCACCGGGTCGCTGCCCGCCACCGCGAAGGAGTGGAAGCGCGCCCTCGGGGTCAGCCCGTGCCGCTCGACCGCGGCCTCCGAGGCGATCAGGAGCGCGGCGGCACCGTCGGCGATCTGGCTCGCGAGCGCGGCCGTGATCACGCCGTCGTTCGCGAGCGTCGGCAGCGCAGCCATCTTCTCCAGCGAGGCGTCCGGGCGCACGCCCTCGTCGCGCTCGACCCCGGCATAGGCCGCGACCTCGCGGTCGAAGCGGCCCTCCTCCCACGCCTGCGCGGCCCGCCGGTGGCTCTCCAGGGCGAACTGCTCCAACTCCTCCCGCTCGAAGCCCCACTGCTCCGCGATCAGCTCCGCCCCGCGGAACTGGGAGATCTCCTGATCGCCGTAGCGCGCCTGCCAGCCGTCCGAGCCGAACGGGTGGCCGTAGCCGGCTGCCGCGCCGAGCGGGACCGGGCTGCCGATCGGGACCATGCTCATGTTCTCGACCCCGCCCGCCACCACGAGGTCGTACGCGCCCGCCATCACGCCCTGCGCCGCGAAGTGCGCCGCCTGCTGGGAGGAGCCGCACTGCCGGTCGAGCGTCGTCCCCGGCACCGACTCGGGGAGCCCCGCCGAGAGCCACGCCTGCCGCGCCACGTTCAGCGCCTGCGCGCCGACCTGGTCGACGCAGCCGAAGATCACGTCGTCGACGGTCTCCGGGTCAACGCCGCTCCGCTCGAGCACCTCGGTCATCACGAAGCCGGCGAGATCCGCTGGGTGCACCTCGGCGAGCCCGCCGCCCTTGCGGCCGGACGGGGTGCGCACCGCCTCGACGATGTAGGCATCACCCATGCCTGAACCGTACAGAATGGCCCGATGACCGACGGCTCCCGCTCAGGCCCGCTCCGCGACCTCCGCGTCGTCGAGCTCGCCGGGCTCGGGCCGACCCCGTTCGGCGCGATGCTCCTCGCCGACCTCGGTGCGGACGTGATCCGGATCGACCGGCCCGACCCGGGCCCGATCTCGGACGAGCTGATTGGCGACGCGATCCTGCGCGGTCGGACGACGGTCTCGCTCGACCTGAAGCACCCGGACGCCGCCGAGGTCGTGCTCCGGCTCGTCGAGTCGGCCGACGCGCTCGTCGAGGGCTTCCGGCCCGGGGTGACCGAACGGCTCGGGATTGGACCGGAGCCGTGCCTCGCGCGCAACCCCGGGCTCGTCTACGGCCGGATGACCGGCTGGGGCCAGACCGGGCCGCTCGCGGCGACCGCCGGCCACGACCTCGACTACATCGCCCTCACCGGCACCCTCGGCGCGATCGGTCGGCCGGGCGAGCTGCCGGTGCCGCCGCTGAATCTTCTGGGCGACTTCGGTGGCGGCGGGATGCTGCTCGCTTTCGGCGTCGTCAGCGCGGTGCTCGAGGCCCGCTGGTCCGGGCGCGGCCAGGTGCTCGACGCCGCGATGACCGACGGCAGTGCCCTGCTCGCGACCGCGCTCTACGGGATGCGGAACGCGGGGCTCTGGCCGGGCGGCCGCGGTGAGAACCTGCTCGACGGCGGCGCGCCCTTCTACGACACCTACCGCACCGCCGACGGCGAGGCAGTCGCCCTCGCCGCGCTCGAGCCCCGCTTCTACGCCGAGCTGCTCGAGCGGCTGGGGCTCGAGGACCCGGCCGGCGGCGCTCACCTCGACCCCGCCACGTGGCCCGCGATCCGCACCGCCCTCACCGCGGCGGTCGGCGCCCGCACCCGGGCCGAGCTGGACGAGCTCTTCGCCGGCTCGGACGCCTGCTACGCCCCCGTGCTCGACCTCGACCAGGCGCCCGCACACCCGCACAACGTGGCCCGGAGGACCTTCTACGACGCCCCGGGCGGGCCGCTTCCCTCACCTGCGCCGCGCTTCTCCGAGACGCCAGCGGCCACACCAGCGCCTCCTGACCGCTCCGTCGCGGCGCTCGAGGGCTGGGGGTTCAACAGGGCCGAGGTGGCGGAGCTCGTCGCGGCCGGGATCGCCCGCGCCTAGGCGAGCCGGCCCAGAGTCGTCTCAGCCCTTGCGGCCCTTGAGGTGGTCGCGCCGAGGCTCGCGGTCGCGGCCCTCGGACGGGGGCGGGGCCTGCGGAGCCGCCTGCGTCGTCTCCGTCGTGGCGGTCGTCGCAGTCGTGGCGGTCGCGACCGTCGTCGCAGCCGGGGTGGTGTCCTCGGCCGTCGTGACGGGCGCGGCGACGACCGGCGGGACGGGCGGAGCCGGGCGGCCGCGCTCCTTGCGATCCTCGCGCTTCTCCTCACGCTTCGCCTCGCGGGCATCCTGCTTGTCCGCCGCCGGCTTCTCGGCCGCGCGGCGCGAGTCGGACGGGGGTGCCGTGGGCGCCGACGCCGACGAGGAAGACGACGAGGTGATCCCGCGCGAGCCCTGCGGCGCCTGATCGCCGTTCTGCCCCTGGCCGTCGGGGCTCTGGCCATTCGGGGACTGGGCGACCGTCTTGGGGCCGGACGGGCTCGTGGTCTCGTCCTTGCGCGCCTTCTTCTCGGACTTCGCCTGCTCGGGCTTCGGGCCCTCCTGCTTCGACTCGGGCTTGCGAGCATCCGGCTTGGCCGCGTTCGGTGCCGCGTGCTCGACCT
>JBBQHQ010000188.1:0-3120 GCA_038324115.1 Gaiellales bacterium | reverse complement strand
CGGCTCTCCGACCGCCGCTACATCGAGCTGCTCGACGAGCTTCCGGACACCGCCGCCGGGCTCGACCTCGGCTCGCGCGAGCGGATCCGTCCGTCCGCGATCACCCTGGACGTCGTCGACCTCGAAGGCGTCGACGTCGTCGGCGACGGTCACGACCTGCCTTTCGCCGACGGCTCCTTCGACTACGTCTGGTGCAACGCGGTGCTGGAGCACGTCCGCGACCCACGCGTCGTCGCGGCCGAGATCGTGCGCACGCTGAAGCCGGGCGGGCTCGCGATCGTTCAGGTGCCGTTCCTCGAGTTCGTCCACAACTGGCCCGACGACTACTTCCGCTTCACCCAGAACGGGCTCCGTGTCCTGTTCGAGGACCTCGAGGAGGTTGCGTGCGGCGTCTCCGCCGGGCCGGGGCAGGTGCTTCCGGACGTCGCGCAGTACTACCTGACGGGGTTCGCCGATCTCGAGCGCGGCGGGCTCGCGATCAACGCGCTCAGCGTGGCCCTCGGCGTCTTCCTGCTTCCCTTCCGGGCGCTCGCCGGCCTGATCCGTCGACGCCCGAGCTACTGGCGCTGGGCGCGCGCGTACTACTACGTGGGCCGGAAGCCGGCGCGCGCCCGGCCGGCGGTGACGCGCTCGCTCTTCCTGACGCCCTCGGCCCGCGGCGGCGGCTTCGAGGAGGTGATGCGCGTGCGGACGCAGGAGATGACTCGCGCCTTCACCCGGGCCGGAGCCGACGTGCTCCCGTTGCAGATCGACCGGATCGACCCTGGCGCCGCCCGCCGGTTCGAGGCCCAGCTCGTCACGGCGCCGAACCTGAACTACCTCCTGGACACGCTCGGGGCCGACGGCTCGCTCCCTGCAGGGCTGACGGGCCGACCTGTCCACCTCTGGGACGACCCGCTCGGGGCGCTCGCGCTCTGGCTCGGGCGCCGGCGCGAGCTCAAGCTCGGCTGGCTCGGCGAGCCCGACGAGACGGTCGACCCCGTCGCGCTCTTCCGCTCGATCCTCGGGCGGGAGGGGGCGCTCAACCTGACCTGGGACTCCGGCCACGCCGACGCGGTCACGTCGCTTGAAATCGCGCCCGCCGAGTCGATCGAGTGGTACCCGATCGCCACCTGCGAGCCGTTCCTCGTCCAGGGCCGGCAGCCGGAGCCCGAGCAGACGATCGACGTCTCCTTCTGCGGCAACGTCTACGAGAGCGCGCTCGGCGAGAGCAACCTGCGGAACGACCCGTTCTTCTCCGCGCTGACCGAGCAGATCTGTGCAGCCAAAATCGCCTCGCCCGGCACTCCGGCGTGGACGATCTTCTCGGACGCGATCGCCGCGCTCCCCGAGGAGGAGCGGCAGTCGCGCGGGCTCACCCCGCACGCCACGCCCTTCTGGGACTACTACGTCCACGTCGTCTGGATGGCGGTGACGACCTCGATGCGGATCCACTTCCTCACCCGCGCGGGCCGGCAGGTCGACGTCTTCGGGGTCTTCGCCGACCCGGGTAGCGCTGCCCTCGTCGACCGGCACGAGAGCCTCGTCTTCCGGGGGGCGCTGCACCAGTTCAAGGAGCTCCCGGGCGCCTTCGCCGCCACGAAGGTGAACGTCTGCATCAGCAATGGCCTGATCGCGCAGGGGGTGCCGTCGAAGCTGATCGACTGCCTCGCCGCCGGCGGCTTCGCGCTCGTCGACCCGAAGGACGACCTCGTCCGGCTCTTCGGGCCCGAGATCGACCGGATCTTCGTCCGCTCCGCCGACGAGCTCGCCGAGAAGGTCGAGTACTTCCTCCAGCGGCCGGATGAGCGGCGGGAGATCGTCTACGAGCTGCGCCGGACGATCGAGCGGGAGTGCACGCTCGACCGGCTCTTCCAGCGGGTTGTGGCCCGCGCCGCCGGATGAGCGGATCGCTGCCGACCCCGCGGATCGTCGGCCGCCGGCTCGTCTTCGAGAGCCCGTTCGTGCGCGTCTACGAGCAGGACGTCGAGCCTGCGCCCGGGGAGGAGCAGCAGGTCTTCTGGAGCATCGACTCGGGCCGCTACGCCGCGGTTCTCGCCCTGACCGAGGACGGGGAGATCCCGCTCGTCCGGCAGTTCCGGCCCGCCCACGGGCGGTTCGTGCTCGAGCTCCCGAGCGGGGCGGTCGACGAGGGCGAGGAGCCCGAGGCGGCGGCCCGCCGCGAGCTCCTCGAAGAGACCGGCTGCGAGGCGCGCGACCTCGTCCCCCTCGGCCCGCTCCTCGTCGACTCCGGGCGCTCGGAGACTCTTCAGTGGGCCTACTTCGCCCCAGGGGCGCGGCGCGTGGCTTCCCCCGACCCGGGCGAGCCCCTCGAGACCGTCTGGGTCTCTCCCGCCGAGCTGAAGCGGTTGATCGTCGCGGGAGAGCTCGACCTCGGCGTCCATGTGGCGATGGTCGGAAGGGCGGTGCTGGCGGGGCTGCTGAGACTCTGAGGCTCAGAGCTTCCGGAAGACGAAGAGCTTCTGGGTGCCGTAGTCGCCTGCGGCCGGCAGGGAGGCGCACCACCGGTTGAACTCGCTCTCAGGGTCGGCGACGCCGGGGTGGGTCGGGCTCGCGAGAGCGAGCAGCGGCTTCAGGAGGCGGGTGCCGACGTAGTACGAGCTCGCGAAGTCGACGATCTCGACGAGCTCGAGGCGGTCGCCGAGATCGGCGATCACGCGTTCCTCATCCAGGTAGTTGTTGAAGCTCGGCATCGCGATATCGGGGAGGCCCCATTCGCGTCGCAGGTCGTTCAGCCGGGACCAGCCCTGGATGGTCGCCTCGGAGAGCAGAAAGACGCCACCGCGTCGGAGCACGCGGGCGCATTCGCCTAGCCCACCCAGCTGCTCGGTCCAGTCTCCGAGGTTGATGATCACGCGGATGCAGACCACCGCGTCGTAAGCCTCGTCCGGCTCGTCGAGCGCGAGCGCATCCCCGACGTCGAACTCGACCGACCCTTGAAGGCGGTCGCCGAGGGCCGCGAGCCGCTCCCGTGCGCTCGCGATCATCTCGGGGATGTAGTCCACCCCGCGGAACGAGAGCGCCCGCTCGCCTGCGAGCTGCAGCGTCGACCATCCGTTCGCGCAGCCAACGTCGAGCACCGAGCCGCGCTCGGGCAGGCGCGCGACGATCTGCCGGATC
>JBBQHQ010000187.1:0-3175 GCA_038324115.1 Gaiellales bacterium | reverse complement strand
TTTTCCCCGGTAATATCTGTTTGTAAAGCAAAATACCCAATGAGTGTGCCCTTTTCATTTATCTGCAAGGAGGAGGGGCTCGTCCTCGACATGAGCGTGAGCGAGAACCTGCTGATGGCCCGCGCATCCCGCCGGCCGCGGCTCGCCCGGCCGAGCCGCGCCGCCGAGCGGCGCGCGGTCGACGACGCGGTCCGCGACTTCCAGATCTCCGCCGCCGCCACCGATGCGCCCGTCTCCCGCCTCAGTGGCGGCAACCAGCAGAAGGTCGTGCTCGCCAAGTGGTTCGCGACCGAGCCGCGGGTGCTCCTGCTCGACGATCCGACCCGCGGCGTCGACGTGGGTGCCAAGGCCGAGATCTACCGGCTGCTCGAGCAGGCGAAGGAGCGCGGCCTCGCGATCCTCGTCAGCTCCTCCGAGACCTCAGAACTGCTCCATCTGTGCGACCGTGTGCTCGTGATGGCCCGCGGCAGGATCACGGCACGCTTCGACCGCGACGACGCCGACGAGGCCGTGATCGCCCGCGCCGCGATGGGAGTGAGCGGATGACCCGCGAGGGGCTCAGCGCCGGACGGCTCGCGCGCACCGCGGTCGGTCAGCGCTTCTTCGCCGTCCTGCTCCTGCTCGTCGTGATCACGGTCGGCTTCACCCTGACCCAGGAGCGCTTCTTCACCTCCGGGAATGTGAAGGCGCTGCTCACGAGCGCGGCGATCCTCTGGGTCGTCTCGATCGGCCTGACGTTCGTGATGCTCGCAGGCGGCTTCGACCTCTCGATCGGCTCCACGCTCGCCCTCTCGAGCGTCGCCCTCGGCCAGTTCGTCAACCACTTCGGCGTCCCGCCCATCCTCGCGATCCTGCTCACGCTCGTCTTCGGGGCCTTCCTCGGGGGCGCCGTGAACGGCGTTCTCGTCGGGCCGGTCGGGCTGTCCTTCCTCGTCGTGACGCTGGGGACGCTGATCCTCTTCCGCGGCGTCCTGAACCTGTGGTCCGACACAAAGACCGAGCAGGTTGTCTCGCCGCTCCTCGATTCGCTCGCGTTCGACAGCTTCCTCGGGATCCCGTTCCCGGTCTGGATCATGGTGGCCACGTTCCTGGTCGCCCTGTACGTGCAGCGCTCCACCTACTTCGGCCGGGACGTTTACGCCGTGGGCGGGAACGCGGATGCGGCGCGCCTCTCCGGCGTCAGGGTCGGGCGGACGATCATCGCGGTCTACGCAATCTCCGGCCTCCTCGCGGCCTTCGGCGGCGTCCTCCAGACCGCCCGGATCGGCGCCGCCAGCCCCCAGGTCGGTGAATCCGTCCTCTTCGATGCGGCCGCGGCGGTGCTGCTCGGGGGCACGAGCTTCGCCGGTGGCCTGGGCGGGGTCGGCGGCACCATCGTCGGCGTGCTCTTCCTCGCCACCCTTCAGAACGGGCTCTCGGTGTCCGGCGTCGCGTCGTTCTGGCAGCAGATCATCACCGGCGGGATCCTGCTTGCGGCGATCCTGCTCGACCGGGTCCAGCGGCAGGGGCTCCCCGGCTTCCTTCGGCGCTCGACCCCCTCGGACGAGCCGGCCCCGGATGCTCCGCCGGGAGGGGGCGGATGAACAGGCGCGAGCGCGGCCTCGAGGTCTATGCCGCCCAGCTCGGGGTCACGCCCGAGGAGGCTGAGCGGGAGTTCGTCGAGACCTACGGCAGCCGCTTCGCCGAGGAGGCGTTTGCGTCCGCGGGCGGGACGAACTGGGACGAGTCGCCGCTCAGCCGGCGCGACCGCAGCCTCGTTGTGATCGCGGTCCTGGCGGCCCAGGGCGGCGTCGAGCCGCGCCTGCGCACCCACGTCGGCTTCGCGCTCGAGAACGGCGCGACGCCCGACGAGCTGGAGGCGCTGCTCGCGCTCCTCGCCGTCTACGCGGGCTTTCCGCGTGCCTCGGTGGCGCTGGAGGTCGTCCGCGAAGAGCTCGAGCGGCTCGGAGCCCGGTGACCTACCTCGAGACGCCCGCCGGTGTCCGGCTCCGGCTCAGCGACCGCGGCGCCGGCCCGCGTCCCTTCGTCCTCGTCCATGGCTGGCAGCAGTCGCACCGCCTCTGGGACCCCGTGATCGCGAGGCTCGCCCGGCGCCACCGCGTCGTCGCCTTCGACCTGCGCGGGATGGGGGAGTCCGACAAGCCGAGCTCGGAATACACCTTCGCCGAGCTCGCCGGCGACCTCCGGCACGTGCTCGACGAGCTGGACCTCGAGGACGTCACCCTCGTCGGCTGGTCGATGGGCTGCAGCGTCTCCCTCCAGCTGCTCGAGGATCCGTCCCCCCGGGTCGGCAGGCTCGTGCTCGTGAACGGGCCGCTCCGGCTGATCCGCACGCCCGACTTCCCCCACGGGCTGACCGAGACCGAGCTGGAGGGCTACGTCTCGGACCTCGAGCGCCAGTGGCCGCTCCGCCAGCGTGGCTTCCTGGCCAACTCGCTGCTCGCGGCCGAGCCCGAGCACGTGGACTGGCTCGTTTCCGTGGCGCGCCAGACGCCGCTCGAGATCGCGCTGCGGCTCGTCCGCGCGCAGGCGCTGCTCGACCAGCGCGCCGTCGTCGAGCGGCTGCCGATCCCCGTGCTCGCCGCGTGGAGCCGCCATGACCCCTACTGGCCGGTCACGCTCGGGGAGTGGATCGCGGAGCACGCGCCCAACGGGCGCCTGGCGCTCTTCGACGAGAGCGCCCACTGCACCCCGTTCGAGGAGCCCGACCGATTCTGCGAGACGATCGAGCGGTTCGCCGCCGGGGGTCTCGCGGCCACGAGTGCAAGCCATCCCGAGGAGGCACGACCATGACCGACAGACCGCTTCAGGTGCACACCGACGCGGAGACCGAGATCGCCCCCGGCGTCTTCGTCTTCGCCGACCGCAGGATCAACCTCGTCCCGAACGTCGGGGTCGTCCTCGGCGACGACGCAGCCCTCGTCGTAGACACGGGGATGGGGCCGGCGAACGGCGACGCCGTGCTCGAGGCCGTCCTTCGGCTTGCCGGCTCGCGGCGGCTCCTGCTCACCGTCACCCACTTCCATCCCGAGCACGGCTACGGCGCCGCCCGCTTCACCGACGCGGCCCGGATCGTCTACAACGAGCGCCAGGCCTCCGAGCTCGCCGAAAGCGGGCCCGAGTTCATCGAGATGTTCAAGACCTTCGGCGACGAGGTCGCGGCGGCGCTCGAGGG
>JBBQHQ010000186.1:0-3183 GCA_038324115.1 Gaiellales bacterium | reverse complement strand
GCTGCGACCGTGATCGCGACCGACGAGTCGATCCGCGTCAGCTCCTCGATCGCGAGCGCGTAGGAAACGGTGTCGCCGCCCGCGCCGCCGTACTCCTCCGGGATCGGCAGCCCCATCAGCCCGAGCTTGGCCAGCCCGGCGACGAGCTCGTAGGGGAAGCGCGACTCACGGTCGAGTGCCTCGGCCACGGGCGCGACCTGCGCCTCCGCGAACTCGCGCACGGTCGCGCGGACGAGCTTCTGCTCCTGGGTGAGGTCGAGATCCATGCAGCGCGCGGATGCTAACCGCTAGGCTCGCGGCTCCAGGATTGAACCGCCATTCAAAAGGAGCGAAGACGTATGGCAGACAGCGTGCAGGAGTTCTTCGACGGGCTCTCGAGCGGGGTCGACGCCTCGAAGACGGCGGGGATGACGAACTCCTACCTCTTCGACATCGAGGGCGCCGGTCAGTGGGTCGTCGCGGTCGACGATGGCAACGTGACCGTGACCGAGGGCGCCGGCGAGGCCGACACCACGATCACGACGAACGAGGAGAACTTCCTCGCGATCTCCCGTGGAGAGCTCAATCCGACCACGGCCTACATGACCGGCAAGCTGAAGATCAAGGGCGACATGGGCGCCGCGATGAAGTTGCAGAAGCTCTTCTAGGTTCGTAGCTGCGCACGATCGAGGGCCCGTGGGCTTCGGTGACCTCTGGATTACGCTTTCGCTCGTCGGCTATGCCGTCTCGTTTCTCCTCGGGATCCTCTTCCTCGCACCCGAGACCAAGCGGATCCAGACTGCGATCGAGGCGCACGGCCCCGACTCGGCCAAAGCGCGCTTTCACGTGCGGCGGATCAGCGTCGTCGCACGCATGGAGCTCGCCGTCCTCTTCCTCGTCGTCTGGATGATGACGCTCAAGCCGAGCGGCGAGGACATCGGCGCGCTCGCCGTCGCCGGCGCCGTGCTCGTGGCCGCGCTCGTCTGGGGGGTGCCGAAGCTGCGCCCGAACGCGCTCGAGGCGCCTTCAGCCCTCGTCGTCGACTAGTCCGCTTTCGAGCTCGACGAGGAGGGCGCCGCCGGGGACACGGGCGCCCTCTTCGACGTGCACAGCCTTCACCGAGCCGTCGTAGGGCGCGAGCAGCGGCGTCTCCATCTTCATCGCCTCCAGCACGAGCAGCGGCTGCCCCGCGCTGACGGCGTCGCCTGCGGCGACATGGACGCGGATCACGGTGCCGGGCATCAGCGCCGTCAGCTCGCTCTGCGCGCCCGCAGCCGCCCTGGCATGGGCGGCGTCGTCGATGTCGGGCGGCGGGGCGACGCTCGCGGAAGGAAGGTTGAGCCGCCACGGCCCGCGCCAGGCGCCCTCCGGCAGCCGCACGGGCGGCTCGGAGAGCGGCGGGTACTGAGTGAGGAACGCTGTCGTCGTCTCGCCCGCCCGGAGTGCCGGATGCGCGACGAGCCAGCGGAGGAACGGGAGGTTCGTGACGACGCCGCCGACCTCCGTCTCACGGAGCGCGTCGGCGAGTCGGGCGAGCGCCTCCTCGCGCGTTGGGCCGTGCGCGATCAGCTTCGCGATCATCGGGTCGTAGCCGAGCCCGATCTCGTCCCCCTCCGCGACGCCCGCCTCGACCCGGATCCCGCCCGGCAGCCGCAGCCGCTCGATCGTGCCCGCCTGCGGGAGGAACGAGCGGGGATCCTCGGCGTAGAGGCGCACCTCGACGGCGTGACCGACGGGACGTAGTTGCTCAGAGCAACTAAGTCGTTCGCCGGCGGCGATCCGGAGCTGCTCGGCGACGAGGTCGACGCCGGTGACGAGCTCCGTGACCGGGTGCTCGACCTGGATCCGCCCGTTCAGCTCCAAGAACCAGAACTCGCGGCCGGAGAGCATGAATTCGGCGGTGCCGGCGCTCGTGTAGCCGATCGCGCGGGCGAAAGAGACCGCAGCATCGCTCATCGCCGCCCGCAGCTCGGGATCAAGCGCGGGGGAGGGCGACTCCTCGAGCACCTTCTGGTGGCGCCTTTGCACGGAGCAGTCGCGCTCGCCGAGGGAGACGATCGTGCCGTGCGTGTCCCCGAGCAGCTGGATCTCCACGTGCCGGGGCCGCTCGACGTAGCGCTCGCAGAAGACGGTGCCGTCGCCGAAGGCCGCCTCCGCCTCGCGGGCCGCTGCGGCGAGTGCTTCCTCGAGCTCGCCGGGGGCGCGGACGACGCGCATCCCGCGGCCGCCGCCGCCCGCGGCCGCCTTGACGAGGAGCGGGTAGCCGAGTTCGTCGGGCTCGCCCGTCGGGACGACGGGCACACCGGCCTCGCGCGCGATTCGCTTCGCCGCAAGCTTGTCCCCGCCCGCGCGGAGGGCGGCGGGGGAGGGGCCGACCCAGACGAGACCCGCGGCCTCGACCGCCTCCGCGAGCTCCGCGCTCTCGGCCAGGAAGCCGTACCCGGGGTGAACCGCGTCAGCGCCACTCTCGCGTGCGGCCCGCACATGCTCCGCCGCGTCGAGATAGCTCGCGATCTCCACGGTCGCTCCCGCTGAGCGCGCGTGCAGCGAGCCGCGGTCGTCCGGGGCGACGACGGCCACGGTCTCGATCCCGAGCTCTGCGCAGGTGCGGAAGACGCGCAGCGCGATCTCGCCGCGGTTCGCCACCAGAAGCTTCCGGATCGCCATCGGATGGGGATCGTAGAGCCCTGCTACCGTCCGTCGCCGATGCGGCGGTTCCTCGTGCTCCTGGCTCTCGCGCTCGTGTGGGCCGCCCCGGCCGGCGCGGGGACGACGTTCGTGATCGACGGGCGCGGCTGGGGGCACGGGATCGGGATGAGCCAGTACGGCGCCCGCGGCTACGCGCAGGCCGGCTGGGGCTACGTCCGGATCCTCGCCCACTACTACCCCGGGACCCGCCTCCAGGTCGTGCCGGCGCGCGACGTCCGCGTCCTCGTCGCGGACGGCCGGCACCGGGTCCGGATCTCGGCCCCGAAGCCGTTCCGCGTGGTTGACGCGCGCGGGAAGCGACGCACGCTCCGGACCGCGAAGACGATCTCGGCCGCCGGCGCCCTCCTGAAAGGTCTGAAGGGGCCGCTCCGCTTCGAGGCGGGCGCGGCGCCGCTCCGCCTGGACGGGGCGGCGTACCGGGGCGCGCTGATCGTCCACCGCAACGGAGGCCGCCTCGCCGTCGTGAACAGGCTCCCGCTCGACCGGTACCTGCGC
>JBBQHQ010000185.1:0-3338 GCA_038324115.1 Gaiellales bacterium | reverse complement strand
GCGAGCGGCCGCCGGCGCTTGACCGGATGCTCCCGGTCGGCCGCGACGTCGCGGAGGTCGTTACCGAGGTACGCGGCGCTCGAAGCCGCGCAGTAGGCCGCGAAGGCGGCGAGCGCCTGCGCCCAGCGGCCGGCGTCGCCGACCTGGGCCGCGAAGACGATCCCGGCGAAGAGGAGGAGGTTCTTCGTCCACTGCCGGGGGCGGAGCGCGGCGACGAGCGCCCGGCGGGGGCTCCGCCGCGGCTGCAGCGGAACGACCTCGGCGAGCGGCTCGGGCGCGGCGGACACGCCCCGGATCCTAGAGCGCTAGAGCCGGCGCGCCGGCAGGACGAGCCGGAAGCAGCTGCCCTCGCCCAGCTCGCTCTCGAGCTCGATCCGGCCGCCGAGCGCGAGCGCGAGCTCGCGGGCGATCGGCAGCCCCAGCCCGGTCCCGCGCCCGTCCAGCGACCAGAAGGGCCGGAAGATCCGCTCCCGCTCCTCCGGGCCTATACCCGGACCGGTGTCGGCGATCCCGACCGTGACGGAGCCGTTCTTGCTCGTGAGCTCCAGGTCGATCCGGCCGCCGTCCGGCGTCCAGCGGAACGCGTTCGAGAGCAGGTTCGAGATGATCTGGAGCACGCGGTCGCCGTCGGTCGCGATCACCGGCTCCTGCTCCGCGCGCCGGTTGTAGTCGATCCCGCGCCGGCGCGCCTCCTCGAGGAACGTCGAGTAGGCACGGTCGCAGAGCCGGCCCATGTCCACCTCCTCGGTGAGCACGGTGAACCGGTGCGCGTCGAGCTTGGCAAGGTCGAGCACGTCGCCGACGAGCCGGCCCAGCCGGTCGGCCTCGTCCGCGACGATCGCGAGCGACGCCTCCGCGAGCTCCGGGTCAGTGACGACCCCCTCCCGCAGCGCCGCCACGTGCCCCCGGATCGCGGTCAGGGGCGTGCGCAGCTCGTGCGAGACCGACATCAGGAAGTTCCGCTCCATCTCCTCGCCCTCGGCGAGCCGCGTCGCCATCTCGTTGAAGCGCTCGGAGAGGTGCCCGATCTCGCCGCCGCCGGGCACCCGCGGCAGGTCGACGTCGTAGCGGCCGCGCGCGACCGCGTCGGCGGCGAGCGCGAGCGCCGTCACGGGCGCCGTGATCCGGCGCGAGAGG
This sequence comes from Gaiellales bacterium, assembly GCA_038324115.1. Classification (GTDB taxonomy): domain Bacteria; phylum Actinomycetota; class Thermoleophilia; order Gaiellales; family Gaiellaceae; genus Gaiellasilicea. The sequence continues at coordinate 2,201 of JBBQHQ010000185.1, read as the reverse complement.
TACCAGGCGAGGCCGCCGACGAGGACGATCGCGCCGAGAAAGGCGAGCGCGAGCCGGGAGATCAGCGTCACCCACGCGCTCCGGAGCTCGTTCTTCGGCTTCGCCACGATCAGCTGGCCGATCGGGATGCTCCCCGGCTCGAGCCGGAGCGGGTGCGCGACCGCCAGGAAGGGCCGGTTCTCGCCCGGCGGCTGGAACTCGAACGTGACCGGGATCGGAGAGAACGCGAGGTCGCGGCCGAGATCCGCCGCGGTCACCCGCTTCAGGCCGGCCTCCTGCCCGGGGACGAAGTTCCCCCCGATGTAGTAGAGCCGGTCGCCCGTCGCCGCCTCCAGCTTGGCTGCGGCATACGTGGGCGCGTTCTTCCCCTGGTCGCTCGCGGCGCGGGCCGACTCGCCGTAGAGCTGCGCGAGCCCGCGCGCCTCGCGGCGGAGCTCTGCGATCGACTGCTCGCGGGTGTAGTCCTGGAAGAGCCGGAGCGCGATCAGGCTCGCGACGAGGAAGGCCAGCCCGATCGCCGCGAGGAACAGGAGCGGCAGACGGACTCGCAGCGACCGGAACATCAGCGGCGGCGCATCAGGCGGCCGGAGCAGTACTGCGGTCGGGGCCGACCTTGTAGCCGACCCCCCAGACCGTGACGATCGGGGAGGCGTCGCCGAGCTTCCGGCGCAGCTGGCGGACGTGGACGTCGACGGTGCGGGTGTCCCCCGCGAACGTGTAGCCCCAGACGCGCTCCAGCAGCTGGTCGCGCGTCAGCACGAGCCCCTTGTGGTCGAGCAGCTCCCAGAGCAGGTCGAACTCCTTCGGGGCGAGCTGAATCTCCTCCTCGCCCACCTTGACCTCGCGCCGGCCGGCGTTGATCGAGAGCTCGCCGTGGTGGAGCTCCTGCTCCTCGCGGTCCTGCCGGCGCTCGGGCGCCGAGCGGCGCAGCACCGACTTGACGCGGGCCACGAGCTCGCGCGGGTTGAACGGCTTCGTCAGGTAGTCGTCCGCCCCGACCTCGAGCCCGATGATCTTGTCCACGTCCTCGTCCCGCGCGGTCAGCATCAGGATCGGCACGTCGGACGTCTTGCGGACGCGGCGGCAGATCTCGATCCCGTCGATGTCGGGGAGCATCAGGTCGAGGATGATCAGCGCCGGCTGCTCGGCGGCGACATGGGTGAGCGCGGCGCTGCCCGTCGCGACCGCGCGGACGTCGTAGCCGGCGTTCTTCAGGTAGAGCGAAACGAACGAGGCAATGGAGGCCTCGTCCTCGACGACGAGAATCGACTGAGCGCCGGCGGCCATGGGGCTAGCCCCGGTCGCCGGTGCCGAACTTGACGACCTTGAGCTTGTCGGAGAGCGGCTTGCAGGCGAGCGGCGTGCTGCTGCACGCGGCGCCCTCGGTCGTGTAGAGGCCCGAGTCGTCGCCGTCGCCCTGGACGAGCGCCGTGCCGACGCCGACGGCCGAGAGGTCGATCCCCTTCGCCGTGATCACGAGCCGGTAGAAGCCGCCGCCCAGGCGGAAGCGCACGTTGCGGCCGCTGTACTGCACGCCCGCGTCGCCCACCAGCCGGACGGGGTTGTCGTCCCCGAAGACGTACGGGACGAACGTGTCGTCGGGCGTCAGGTCGGTGATCACGATGCTGCCGCGGTCGATCCGGCCGATGAAGGCGCCGCGCGCGATCAGCGTCACCTTGCCCCGGCCCGCCTCGACGGAGAACGAGCCCTCGCCCGCGCGCACGGCGGTCAGCGCCACCGCGGGGACCGCGAGGCAGACGAGCAGGAGGAGGACCAGCGACTTCCGCATTGGTCTCAGTATCGGCCTCTCCCGTGTGCCGAGGGTCAGAATCATGTAAGGAAAGTGTATGCGCCGAGGCGGCGTCGCAGGAAAGGCCGCTCCCCTAGAGTCCTCCGGAATGGAGATCACCTTCCCCGAGGCGCTGCTGATCCTCGGCGTGCTGCTCGTGGCGGCGGCCGGGCTCTCGGGCTGGCTGCACGGCACCGTTCTCTCGATCTCCGTGCTCTCGGTCGTCGCCGGCGTCGGTCTCTCGTGGGCGGGCGTGATCGCGATCGAGCCGGGCAGCGAGTTCGTCGTCCTCCTCGTCGAGCTGGCGCTGATCCTGACGCTCTTCGCTGACGGGCTGCTCGTCGAGGACGAGCTCCTGAAGGAGCACTGGGCCCCGCCGGCGCGTGCGCTCGTGATCGCGATGCCCCTGACC
>JBBQHQ010000184.1:0-3479 GCA_038324115.1 Gaiellales bacterium | reverse complement strand
GGCCTCGATCCCGTCCACGCATTTCTCGGCGAGCAGCCGCGAGGCCGAGGCGAGCAGCTTGATCGACTGGAGCAGGTTCCGCGCCAGCAGCGGCACGAAAACGTTGAGCTCGAAGTGGCCCTGCATCCCGCCGACGGTGATCGCGGCGTCGTTCCCGATCACCTGGGCCGCGACCTGGGTCACGACCTCGGGGATGACCGGGTTGACCTTCCCGGGCATGATCGAACTGCCCTTCTGGAGCTCCGGGAGGAAGATCTCGGCGAGGCCGGCCCGGGGGCCGGAGCCCATCAGGCGCAGGTCGTTCGCGATCTTCGTCAGCGAAACGGCGACCGTCTTCAGCGCGCCGGAGGCCTCGACGAGACCGTCCCTGGCCGCCTGGGCCTCGAAGTGGTCGACCGGGGCCGCGACCCGGAGACCCGTGTCGGCAGCGAGCAGCGTGCGGACGCGCTCGGCGAACTCGGGGTGGGTGTTCATGCCGGTGCCGACCGCGGTGCCGCCGAGCGGGATCTGGCCGAGCCGGGTGCGCGAGTCGCCCACCCGCTCGATCCCCTGCCGGATCTGCGCGGCGTAGCCGCCAAACTCCTGGCCGAGCGTGACCGGCACCGCGTCCATCAGGTGCGTGCGGCCGGCCTTGATCACGTCGTCGAACTCGGTCGCCTTGGCCGCGAGCGAGGCGGCGAGGCTCTCGAGCGCCGGCAGGAGGTCGTGCTCGACCTCGCCGAGCGCCGCCAGATGCACGGCGGAGGGGAAGACGTCGTTCGAGCTCTGGCCCATGTTGACGTCGTCGTTCGCGTGCACATCATTTCCAGTATTGGCGCCGGCGAGCGAAGCGATCACCTCGTTGGCGTTCATGTTCGAGCTGGTGCCCGAGCCGGTCTGAAAGACGTCGATCGGGAACTGGTCGTCGTGCTCGCCGCCGGCGATCGCATCGCCGGCCGCGGCGATCCGCTCGGCCTTCTCGGCGTCGAGCAGCCCGAGCTCCGCGTTCACCCGCGCCGCTGCGGCCTTGATCCGGCCGAGCCAGCGCGCGACGGGGACGGGGATCGGCTCGCCGGAGACCGGAAAGTTCCCGATCGCCTTCTCGGTCTCGCCGCCCCAGAGCTGGGTTTTCGACTCGGTCGCCACGGGACCATGCTACCCGCGGGCCGGAGGCGCTAGACGGGTCGTAGCATCGGGCGGCGCTCGAGCGGGAGGTCGCGGAAGAGCCGGCGAGAGCGCTCGGAGAGCTCGGACGAGAACGCCCAGCCGACGTACTGGCAGCAGGGGCACTCCCCGGCCTCCTGGTAGCGCCAGCGCCCAGGCGTGAACCCCCTCGGGGTGCCGCAGCGCAAGCATTCCACGGTCGCAGGCTCCACCTGCATGTTGTCGGCGGGGACGCCCGCCTGGCGGTCACCCGTTCGGGTGATGCCCGGCTAGCGGCGGGCGGCGGCGAGGAGCTCGTCCCAGGTGTGGAGCTTCACCCGTGGACGTCCGTGCGGCTCGCCGGCGGCCTGCTCGGCGGCGTCGATCGCCTCCCAGCCGGTGTAGAGCACGGGCTCGTGACCCCTCGAGGCGAGCACGTCGGCGAGGTCCCCGTCCTCGCGCGTGAGCAGCCCCGCCTCGGCGTCCTCGAGCAGGAGCACGATCGTCTCGACGGCGTCCTTCTTGTTCGTCCCGATCACCCCGCTCGGGCCGCGCTTGATCCAGCCCGCGGCGTAGAGGCCGGGCTCGACGCGGCCGCCCTCGTTCGGGATCGTCGCCCGCGCCTCGTCGAACGGGATCCCGGGCACGGGGACACCGCGATAGCCGACGCTGCGGAAGACGATCCCGGCCGGGATCACCTCCGTCTCCTCCGTCGCGACGGCGCGGCCGTCCACGAGCTCGTTCCGCACGAGCTCCACCGCCTCGACCCGCTCGTCGCCGAGGAGCGCCACAGGGGAACGGAAGAAGCGAAGCACGATTCGGCGGGGTTTCCCGGCGGGCGCTCGGCCCGCGTACTCGCGCAGATGCTCGACGCTCCGCTTCACGGTCGGCGCCGAGGCCTCCAGCTCCGCCACGCTGGCGGCGTCCAGCTCCAGATCGGCCGGGTCGACGACGACGTCGGCGCCCTCCAGCTCGCCGAGCTCGCCCACCTCGACGGGCGTCCAGGCGGCCTGGACAGGGCCGCGGCGCCCGACGACGACGATCTCGCGGATCGCCGCCTGGTTAATCGCGGCGATCGCCCGGTCGGTCGTGTCGGTAGGCGCGAGCTCGGCCGGCGTCAGCGCCAGCATCCGGGCCACGTCGAGGGCGACGTTCCCGTTCCCGATCACGACCGCCCGCTCGTGTGAGAGGTCGAACTCGAGGTCCTGGAAGTCGGGGTGGCCGTTGTACCAGGCGACGAAGGCCGTGGCCGGCCACGAGCCCGGCAGGGCCTCGCCGGTGATCCCTAGCTGTCGGTCGGCCTGCGCGCCGACCGAGAGGAGAACGGCGTCGTAGAGCCGGGCCAGCTCGTCGTAGGCGACGTGGTTGCCGAGCTCGACGTTGCCGAAGAAGCGGAAGCCCGGGAGCTGCGCCGTCTTCTCGAAGGCCTTCGAGACGGCCTTGATCTTGGGGTGGTCGGGCGCGACGCCGGAGCGGACCAGCCCCCAGGGGGTCGGCAGCCGCTCGAGCAGGTCGACCTCGGCCCCGGCGGCGAGCAGCGCGGCGGCGGCGTAGAAGCCAGCGGGCCCGGAGCCGACGACGGCGACGCGAAGAGGACGATCGCTCACGGCCTCGATCGTACGCAGCCCATCAGGACGGGATGCGGAGAGGAGTCGCTAGTGCGAGCAGCCGGAGCCGCAGGCGCCGCCCTCCGCCTCGGGGGCGCCTTCTGCGCCCTCCTCGACGGTGAAGCTGTGCCCGCACCCGCACGAGGCGGCCGCGTTCGGGTTGTCGATCTTGAAGCCGGCCTCCGCGATCGAGTTGAGGAAGTCGATCGACGCGCCCTTGAGATACGGGGCGCTGTACGGGTCGATCACGACCGTGACGCCGTGCTGCTCGATCGTCTCGTCGCCCTCGGCGGCACCGGAGTCGAAGCCGAGCCCGTACTGGAAGCCGGAGCAACCACCGCCCTGGATCGCGACCCGGAGGACGCTGCTCTCGCCGCTTGCGTCCTCGGCCATCAACTCGCGGACCTTGACGGCCGCGGTCTCGGTGAGGGTGACGAGAGTGGTGGGCTGTTCGACGGTCGCCATGCTGGAACGGATCGTAGCAAGGTGGTGGCCGGTCACCCTGGCGGGCCGACTTTGTGACACGCGTGACTCGCATGATCACGCGGGTTCCACCTCTCTTCGTGCACCCGCTCGTGACTTGCTAGCGTTCGGCGCTACCGGATGCTCGGAGACTATTTTCCCTTCCTGATCTACGCGTTCTTCGCCGCCGTGATCCCGGCCTCGATGATCGCGTTCTCCTTCATCTTCGCGACGCCGCCCCAGCGTCGGGTCAAGGCGCGCTTCCTCCCGTTCGAGTCCGGCGTCTCC
>JBBQHQ010000183.1:0-3500 GCA_038324115.1 Gaiellales bacterium | reverse complement strand
AGCAGCGCCGCGACCGAGCGCTCGTCCAGGAGCGGGGTCACCGCCAGCACGAGCGCCTGGGGCGGCAGCGTCCGGGCGGGGATGATCGAGACGTCCTTCCAGGCGTAGTTGAAGACGACCTCGCTCTCGAGCAGCGAGTCGACGAGGCGGTAGCGCTGGGCCGCCCCCGTGCCCGGCTCGAGCCAGCGGAGGATCCCGCCGAAGGAGACGAGCCCGACGCGGTCGCGGCGCTCCAGGTAGCGGGACGCGAGCGACGAGGCGGCTCGCACCGCGAGGTCGAGCGTCGAGCGCCCGCCGGTGCGGGCCTCCGCGAAGGAGTCGAGGAAGAGGATCACGTCGGCGTTCCGCTCCGGGTGGCGCTGGTTGACGACGAGGTCGCCTCGCCGCGCGCTCGCCCGCCAGTTGATCGAGCGGACGCGGTCGCCCGGCGCGTACTCGCGCAGGTCGGCGAACTCGAGCCCGTCCCCGCGCTGGCGGGCGACGTCGTTCCCGGTCGTGGGCTGGGTGGAGACCGGAGAGACGATCCGGCGCAGCGTCTCCGGGTGGGGATAGACGCGCAGCGCGGTCGAGCGGTCGAGCCGCTGCTCCCAGACGAGCAAACCCAGCCGGTCGCGGGCGCGGAGCCGGATGTCGCCGACGGCGAAGTTGCCCCAGCGGACGCAGCGCACGCGGAGGGTCAGTGTCCGTTCGTCGTCGCGGCCGAGCCGGAGCGAAGTCGGGTTCGCCCCGTCGACGAGCTCGAGCCCGTCGGGGAGGACGAGGAGCAGCTCGAGCCGCTCCACCGGCCCGCGAGACTCGACCTGCAGCTCGAGCTCGAGCTCGTCGCCCTCGAGAGCGCGCTCGCGCTCGACCGTCAGCCAGACGCCGGCCTCGGGCTCGCGGGCGAGGCGGAGGCCGAGCGTGAGCAGGAGCGCGAACGGCGCCGCGAGCACGGCGAGCTCGGGACGGCGGGAGGCGAGGGCGCCGACGAGGCCGAGGGCGGCCAGGGTCGCGTAGGCGGCGAGCCGGGGCGATGCCGACCGGCTCATCCCGTGGGGGCGCGCTCCTCCGCCGCCGGCGTCGGCACGCTCGCGAGCAGGTCGCGGACGACGTCGTCCGCGGCGAGGCGCTGCACCCACAGCTCCGGCTTCAGCATCAGCCGGTGCGCGAGCGCGGGGACGGCCACGGCCTTGACGTCGTCGGGGGTGACGAAGTCCCGGCCCTCCAGGGCCGCGCGGCAGCGGGAGAGCTTGAGCAGCGCCAGGGAGCCGCGCGGGCTGGCGCCGACGGCGGTCGAGGAGCTCTCCCGCGTCGCGCCCACGAGCTCGACCATGTAGCGGCCGACGCTCGGGCCGACGTGCACCTGCTCGAGCGAGGCCTGGAGCTCGACGAGGGTGGGCGCGTCGATCAGCGGCCGCAGCTCGACCTCGTCGGCGCCGCGGTCGAGCCGCCGCTCCAGCAGCTCCCACTCGGACGCAGCATCCGGATAGCCGAAGCCGACGCGGAGCAGGAAGCGGTCGAGCTGGGCCTCCGGGAGCGGGTAGGTGCCCTCGTACTCGATCGGGTTCTGCGTCGCGAGGACGAGGAACGGGCGGCCGAGCTGGTGGGTGACGCCTTCGATCGTGACCTGGTGCTCCTGCATCGACTCCAGCAGCGCCGCCTGGGTCTTCGGCGGGGCGCGGTTGATCTCGTCCGCGAGGAGCAGGTTGGTGAAGATCGGCCCGGGGCGGAACTCGAACTCGCCGTCGCGCTGGTTCCAGATCGAGGAGCCGGTCACGTCGGAGGGCATCAGGTCGGGCGTGAACTGGATCCGGGCGAAGCCGATGCTCGCCACCTGCGCGAACGAGCGGGCGGCGAGCGTCTTCGCGAGCCCGGGGAAGTCCTCGAGGAGCACGTGACCATCCGCGAGAATCCCCATCAGGACGAGCCGGAGCGCGTCGCGCTTGCCGATCACGGCGCGCTCGACCTCGTCCAGGATCCCGTTCGCCAGCTCCTCGACCCGCGCGAGCGGCAGCATCAGAGCTGCTCCAGCGAGGTGACGACGCGGCCGAGCACCGCGAGCTCGAGGCCGGGGCCGGAGCGGTCGGCGGGCGGCTCGCGGTCGGGGCGGACGAGCTCCCAGGCCTCTGGCCCGAGCACGCGCTCGGCGGCCGCCGGGTTGCGGTCGAGGTCGATGCCCCGGCGGGCCGCGAGCAACCGCCTCGCGATCCTCCGGAGCACCGGGCGGAGCCGGAAGTGGAGGTCGAACGCGGTCGTGCCGGAGAGCGTCACCTCGCGCTCCAGCCGGGCCAGCTCCGGGAGCCGAGGCTCGGCGGCCGGGCGCTCGGCGAGGCCGAGGTCGAAGGGGGAGGCGGCGGCGCGGGGGTGCGCGCGGGTCAGCTCGAGCACGAGGCGGCCGAGTGCCAGGGCGGCGAGCACGAGCAGGTAGACGTGGAGCGCGAGCTCCCGCCGACCGGGCGAGGCCAGGAGGACGACGCCGAGGACGCCGGTGGCGAACAGGGGGAGTGGAACGAGGCTGCGGACGGTGCGGATCATCCGGCGGCGCCGGCCCGCTCCCGCAGGTCGGCCAGCGCGGCCGCGCGCTCGGCCTCGGCCTGGAGCTCCGCCGCGCGCAGCTCCGCCTGGATCGTTTCGAGGGCCGCGATCGCCTCGTCCTTCATCTGGGGGCCGATCTCATGCTGCGAGAACTTTGCCCGTTCGAAGAGCAGCGTGAGGCGGCGCGCAGCGCTCGGGGTCACCTGGAGCTCTCCGAGGACGCGCGCGAGGTACTCGAGCGGCGCCTCCGCGGGCCGGCGGGCGACGCCGGAGGCGGCGAGCGCGCGCTCCAGCCGGGCATAGGCCCCGATCACCGCCCGGCGCGGATCGGCCTCGGCGCGGAGGTCGTCGAGCGTCTCCGCGAGCACGTCTGCGAGCTCCTCGGCGAACGTCGGCTCGCGCACGCCCCGCGCCCGCTTTCGCGCGCGCGCCGACCACCAGGCCGCGAGCAGCCCCAGCGCGACCACGAGCAGCACGATCCCCACGGGGAGCCAGGCGAACTCCGGCCGGTAGGCGTTCGGGTCGGTCGCGGCGTTCGTCGAGGTGGCGGTGCCGCCGGGTGCGAGCGACGGGATCGTGATCCCCCGCGGGTTCCTCGCCTGGAGGAGCCGGATCACGGCGAAGAGCGCCGCCAGGAAGAGGCCGTAGACGAGAAGCGAGCGGACGGGGCTGCGCCGCGCCCGCGGGTCGCCCGCCTTGATCAGCGCGTCCTTGCGCAGGAGCAGCAGGTAGAGGAAGAGCCCGACGCCCGCGAGCATCAGGAGCATGAAGAGCGAGAGCAGGCTGTCGTAGAAGAGGTCGCCGGCACGCCTGCCGCCGCCTCGGCCGAGCGGCGTCTCACCGCGCGCAGCGATCGCGACGAGGGCAAGCGCCGCCGTCACCCCCAGGAGGGTCAGGGCGGTGCCACGGGCCCGGTTAGGCTCCATCGACTATGAGACGTCAGCCCGTCGCAGAACGTTGGCCGCGACCCACGGTGATGGGGATCG
>JBBQHQ010000182.1:0-3563 GCA_038324115.1 Gaiellales bacterium | reverse complement strand
AGCCGCCGCCCCTACGAGCTCTCGGGCGGGATGCAGCAGCGCGCGGCCCTCTGCCGGGCCCTGATCCACGACCCGGCCGTGCTCCTGATGGACGAGCCGTTCGCCGCGCTCGACGCCCTGACCCGGGAGGAGCTGAGCCTGGAGCTGCAGCGGATCTCGCTCGAGCACCGGAAGACGATCGTCTTCGTCACGCATTCGATCCAGGAGGCGACACTGCTCGCCGACCGAGTGGTGGTGATGAGCCCGCGGCCGGGCCGGATCGCCCGGATCATCGAGGTCGACGCCCCGCGGCCGCGCTCGCTCGGCCTCGAGAAGCACCCCGAGGAGCTCGACCGGGTGAGTGCGGAGCTGCACGAGCTCCTGTTCGCGCCCGCCGTCCCGGGATGAGCGACGTCGTCGCGACCGCCGCCGACGCCGACGCCACGGGGAAGCCGCCGCTGCTCGTCCTCGACCGGCTCGCGGCGTTTCTCGACGCTGAGGGGCTCGGCTCGGGAGAGATCCGCGCTGAGCGGATCGGCGAGGGCGGCGGCTCCAACTTCACCTTTCTGCTCGAGCGTGCGGACGGCTCGCGCTGGGTGCTGCGCCGGCCCCCGCGACCGCCGCTCCCGCCCTCGGCCCACGACATGGCGCGCGAGGCCCGGCTCCAGCTCGCGCTCGGTGAGGCCGGGTTCCGCCGGCTGGCGCCGATTGCCGCCGTCTGCGAGGACGAGGACGTGCTCGGCGTCCCCTTCTACGTGATGGAGGAGCTGGACGGGCTCGTGCTCACGGACACACTCCCGCCCGCGCTCGCGGGAGAGGACGACCGGCGCCGCCTCGGTTTCGACCTCGTGGACGCGCTGGTCGAGATCCACGCCGCCGACGTCGACACGCCCGGGCTCGCCGCCTTCGCCCGGCCGGGAAGCTACAACGAGCGCCAGGTGCGCCGGTTCACGCAGCTCTGGGAGCTGAACCGGACGCGCGAGCTTCCCGTCGTCGAGCAGGTCGCGGCGGAGCTGGCCGAGCGCCTGCCAGAGCAGCTCGGGCCGACCACCGTGCACGGCGACTACCGGCTCGGCAACGTGATGGTCGCGCCGGACGATCCCACCCGGATCGCCGCGGTGCTCGACTGGGAGATGGGCGCCGTCGGCGATCCGCGCGCGGACGTCGGCTATCTGCTCGCGACCTACACCGAGCCCGGCGGGCCGCCGAACCCACTCGGAACCTCGCCGGTGACCGCCGAGCCGGGCTTCCCCTCCCGCGCGGAGCTGGCCGAGCGCTACGCGGAGCGGAGCGGCCGCGAGCTGGAGCCGCTCGCCTGGTTCGAGGCCCTCGCGCTCTGGAAGGCCGCCGTCTTCTGCGAGGCGATCTACGGGCGCTTCGTCCGCGGCGAGCTCGGACGGGAGGACGCGCGGGCCGCACGGTTCGAGCTGGGCGTCCCGTATCTCGCCGAGACCGCAGCCGCCGCGCTCGCTCGTTAGGGGCGTTCGACGAGCAGGGCCTGGCCCTGGCCGACGCCGATGCAGAGCGTCGCCAGCCCGTAGCGGCCCTCGCGGCGGCGGAGCTCGTGCAGGAGCGAGACGACGAGGCGGGCGCCGGTCATCCCGAGCGGGTGCCCGATCGCGATCCCGCCGCCGTTCACGTTCAGCTTCTCCTCGTCCAGGCCGAGCTCGCGCGCGACCGCCACCGCCTGGGAGGCGAACGCCTCGTTCAGCTCGACGAGATCGATGTCGGCGAGCGCGACGCCCGTCCGGTCGAGGAGCTTCCGCACCGCGGGGACGGGGCCGATCCCCATCACGGCGGGGTCGACACCGGCGACCGCAGCGCCGACGAAGGCGCCGAGCGGCTCGATCCCGAGCTCTCGCGCCTTCTCCTCGCTCGCGATCACCAGCGCGGCGGCGCCGTCGTTCAGCCCGGACGCGTTGCCGGCGGTGACGGTTCCACCCGCGCGGAAGGGGGTCTTCAGGCCCGCGAGCCCCTCGGCGGTCGTCTCGGGACGCGGGTGCTCGTCGCGCTCGAGCTCGCCGGCCGCGACGAGCTCGTCAGCGAAGCGGCCCTCGGCGTCGGCCGCGGCCCAGCGCTGCTGGGAGCGGAGCGCGAACGCGTCCTGGTCTTCACGCGAGACGCCCCAGCGCTCGGCCACGTTCTCGCCGGTCTCCCCCATCGCCTCCCGCGACCAGCGCTCCTCGTAGCGCGGGTTGACGAAGCGCCAGCCGAGGGTGGTGTCGTAGAGCGTCCGGTCGCCGCGGGGAAAGGCCTTGTCGGGCTTGGCGGTGACGAGCGGCGCGCGGCTCATCGACTCGACGCCGCCCGCGACGTAGAGGTCGCCCGCGCCCGCGACCACGGCCTGGCAGGCGCCCGCGACGGCCGAGAGACCGGACGCGCAGAGCCGGTTGACGGTGACGCCGCCCACGCTGTCGGGCAGGCCTGCGAGCAGGGAGGCGAAGCGCGCGACGTTGCGGTTGTCCTCCCCGGCCTGGTTCGCGCAGCCCAGCCAGACGTCCTCGATCTCGGCGGCCGGGATCCCGGCGCGCGCGACCGCCTCGGCGATCGCGATCGCGGCGAGGTCGTCCGGGCGCACGCCGGCGAGGCCGCCGCCGTACCGCCCCACGGGTGTCCGCACAGCGGACAGGATCACCGCTCTCGCCATCGGCTCGATCGTACGCGCGCGGCCAGTAGGCTCGCAGCAGACAGCGACTGCGGAGGCACGGATGCGATTCACGGGCAAGACGGCACTGATCACGGGGGCGGCGAAGGGAATCGGGGCGGCGACCGCGGAGCGGCTTGCGGCCGAGGGCGCCTACGTCGTCGTCGCCGACTTCGACGAGGACGGCGCCTCGGCAGTCGCTGAGCGGATCGGCGGCCAGGCGATCCGCTGCGACGTCACGCAGCGCGCCGACGTCGAGGCGGCCGTCGCGGCAGCGGTCGAGCACGGCGGCTCGCTCGACATCCTCGTCCCCTGCGCGGGAATCATCCGCGACAACCTCCTCTTCAAGATGACCGACGATGACTGGGAGTCGGTGATCGACACGCACCTCAAGGGCGCGTTTCTCGCCGTCCGCGCCGCGCAGGCGGCGATGGTCGAGCAGGGCTCGGGGAAGATCGTCCTGATCTCCTCGACCTCCGCGCTCGGGAACCGGGGCCAGACGAACTACGCGACCGCGAAGGCCGGGCTGCAGGGGATGACGAAAACGCTCTCGCTCGAGCTGGGCAAGTTCGGGATCAACGTCAACTGCATCGCTCCCGGCTTCATCGCCACCGCGATGACGGAGCAGACCGCAGCCCGGATGGGCGTCGAGTTCGCCGACTTCAAGGAGGCGGTCGCCGGCCAGGTGCCGCTCGGGCGGGTCGGCGAGCCGGAGGACATCGCCGGCCCGATCGCGTTCCTCTGCAGCGAGGACGCCTCGTATATCTCGGGCCAGGTCATTTATGTCCGCGGGGGGCCGTGACCGGGGAGACGCACGCGGCCGAACCGACTTAGTGTTGTTTCAACACTAAGTCGCGGTTCTCGCGCCCCTGGTTCGGTGGGGCCAGATCGCCTAGAGTCGGGCGCGATGTAGGTCGCACTTCTCGATCCTCGACGTTCG
>JBBQHQ010000181.1:0-3577 GCA_038324115.1 Gaiellales bacterium | reverse complement strand
GGCCCTGATCGACGAGCACTGCCCCCTCGGGGACCTGGAGCAGGATCGAGTCCCCCTGACCGACGTCGAGGACGGTCAGGCGCAGGCCGGTCGGGGGCGGCGGCGCGGGCGAGGGCCAGAGCCACCAGACGAGCAGGGCCGGGACGAGCGCCGCCGCCGTGCCGAGGGCGAGCGGGCGGCGCCAGCGGGGCAGTCGGCGCAGGAGGAGGACACCGACCGGGGTGGCGAGCAGCAGGAAGACCGCGGTGCCGGACTGGAGTTGGGCATGCGGGAGCCCGGCGACGAGCCGGGCGATGAAAGCGAGATAGGCCGCAAGCCACCCGTTCAGCCAGGCCAGCGCGACTGCGGCGGACGGGAAGAGCGGCTCGACCGCGGCGCAGACGAGCGCGAGGTCGAGGAACGGGCCGATCGCGAGGGTGACGAGCGCGTTCGCGAGGAGCGAGTAGATCTGCACCGTTCCGAACTGGAGCCAGAGGATCGGGGCGGTCGCAGCGCCGCAGGCGATCGAGAGCGCGAGCACCTCACGCAGCCAGTTCGGGAGCGGATACCCCTCGAGGGCACGGCTCAGCGGCGGGACGAGCACGAAGATCGCCCCGACGGCGGCGAACGAGAGCTGGAAGCCCGGCTCGTAGATCGTCCCCGGCGCCCAGGCGAGCAGGACCGCGGCGCCGAGGGCGAGGAAGTGCCAGCGGTCTCGCGGCCGTGAAAGGAGCCACGCGAGCGAGGCGAGCCCCCCGGCGATCCCGGCCCGCACGACGGACGGCTGCCAGCCGACGGCGAGGACGTAGGCGACGATCGCCCCGAGTGCGATCACCTCGGCAGGCAGCCTCGGGATCCCGACGAGCCAGGCGAGGACGAGCACCGAGAAGACGAGCACGACGACGTTCTGGCCCGAGACGGCGAGCAGGTGGTAGAGCCCGGCGGCCTTGAAGCTCGCCCGCAGCTCGTCCGAGAGCCCCTCGTCTTCCCCGAGCACGACGCCGAGCAGGACCGCGCGCCGCTCTCCCGTGACCCCGGGCGCGATCGAGCGCGAGACGTGCGCGCGAATCCGGTCCGAGAGGCCGCCGACCCCGCCCCGTCGGCCGACGACGCGCCAGGCCCGCCCCTCGAGGACGACGTGCACGCCTCGACGCGCGAGCCAGCCGCGCTCGTCGAAACCGTCCTCGGCTTCCCTGGGCGGGACGACGGTCGCCCGCAGGGCCAGGATCGCGCCCTGGGGCGGCGACCGGCCGACCGGGAGCTCGAGCAGAACACGCTCGCGGAGCGGACGCCCGTCGAACCGGCGGACCTCAGCGGGCAGCCTGAGCGAGAAGTCGGTGCGGCGGACGGGGCCGGTCACGACGGCCTCGACCGCGCGCGACTCGCCCAGATGCTCGGCGAGCAGGCTCTGTTCGAGCGCGTCCAGCCGGAGCCCTCCCCACCAGCAGCCGGCCACGAGCAGCGCGGCGGCGGCCGTCGGCAGCCAGAGTCGCGGAGCGACGATGCCGCCGAGCGCCAGCGCGGCTGCCACCACGAGCGCCGATGCCGGCGCCCCAACCGCGTTCGAGAGCGCGAGGCCGCAGCAGAAGGCCGCGACCAGAACGGTCGGCCAGGAGCGCTCGATCAGGGCGTCACCAGGTCCCGGAGCTGCTCGATTCGCGCGGGGCCGATTCCGGAGATCGCGTCGAGGTCGTCGACCGAGCTGAAGCCACCGTGCTGGGAGCGGTAGTCGAGGATCTTCTGCGCCGTCACCGGCCCGACGCCGGGGAGGCCGTCGAGATCCGCCAGCGTCGCGCTGCTCAGGCTCACCTTCCGCCCCGCACCGGCCGCAGCGCTCGCCGCGCCGGCGACCCGACTCGGCATCAGCACCTGGGTCCCGTCGGCGAGCGGCGCGGCGAGATTGAGCGCGGCGGTGTCGGCCGACGCCGCCGCCCCGCCCGCGCGCGCGACGGCGTCGGCGACCCTGCTGCCCTGGCTCAGCCGGTAGAGGCCCGGCCGGCGCACGGCGCCCGTGACGTGGACGACGAGTCTCGGTGCGGCGGCCGCGGCGGGATCGGGGAGAAGCGCCGCGGCCGGCCGCGCCGAGGACGTGCCCACGCCGGCGAGCAGGCGGCCCGCGACGACGAGGAGCGCGAGGAGCCCGGCGGCGAGGACGAGGGCGTGGCCTCGCGAGACGGGCAGGGAGGGCATGGATCGAGCCTGCAGGGAGAGGTGTGACGGCGGTGTGACGGATTCGTGCCAAATGCGTCGAGATCGGGCACCATGACGCCATGCGACTCGTGCTGACACTCACGGTCGCGCTCGTCGTCCTCTCCCCCGCCTGCGCCGCGCCCAGTCCGGCGGCACCCACGGCGAACGGGGTCCAGGGGCTCGTCCTGCGCGGTCCGATCACCCCCGTGTGCCGGCAAGGGACACCGTGCGACGGCCCCGCGCTCGTCACCCTCGTCTTCTCGCGGAACGGCAAGGAGGCGGCCCGCGTCCGCACGGGCAAGGACGGACGCTTCCGGCTCGCGCTCGCGCCGGCCCTCTACACCGTCCGCACGACCGAGCGGGTCTTCGGCCGAATTCCGCAGCCGGAGCGCGTGACCGTGTGGAAGGCACGCTGGACGCGCGTCACCTTCCGGATCGACACCGGAATCCGCTAGCTAGCTAGACGACGAAGTTGACGAGCTTGCCGGAGACGACGATCGTCTTCCGGGGCTCGCCGCCGTTCAGGTGCACACGCACGCGCTCGGAGGCGAGGCCGAGCTGGACGAGCTCCTCGTCGGTGATCGCCGCCGCCACCTCCACCCGGTCACGCACCTTGCCGTTCACCTGGAGCACGACCTCGACCGTCTCCCGCTCGAGCAGCGCCGGGTCGGCGACCGGCCACGGCTGCTCCCAGAGCCGCTCGTGCCCGAGCAGCTGCCAGAGCTCCTCGGCGACGTGGGGAGCGTAGGGCTGGATCAGCGAGACCGCGGTCTCGGCGGCGAAGCGCGCGTCGGCG
Organism: Gaiellales bacterium; assembly: GCA_038324115.1. Lineage (GTDB taxonomy): Bacteria > Actinomycetota > Thermoleophilia > Gaiellales > Gaiellaceae > Gaiellasilicea. Next base: position 612 of record JBBQHQ010000181.1, on the reverse strand, counting down.
CCCGCCGGATCGCGCGCCAGCTCGTTCACGAGCTCCATCACGGCCGAGATCCCGGTGTTGAAGGCGAAGCGCCGCCCGACATCGTCGGTCACCTTGGCGATCGTCTCGTGCGCCTTGCGCGCCAGCGAGCCGCCGCTCGGCTCTCCGGCAGGCGCCGAGGCGGCGACCTCGTTGACGACCCGCCAGAGGCGGCGCACGAAGCGGGCCATCCCCTCGGCCGCCTCCTCCGTCCACTCCATGTCCTCGTTCGCCGGGCCGAGGAAGAGGATGCAGAGCCGGACCGCATCCGCGCCGAAGCGGTCGACGACCTCGTCCGGCCCCGCCGCCGTGCCGGAGCGCTTCGAGATCTTCGTCTTCCCGGTCGTCACCCAGCCGTTCGAGAAGAAGCTCGCAAACGGCTCGCGGAAGCCGACGTACCCGAGGTCGTTCAGCACCTTGACCCAGAAGCGGGCGTAGATCATGTGCATGACGGCGTGGTCGACGCCGCCGATGTAGAGGTCGACGGGATTCCAGTAGTCGACCGGCGCCCGGTCGAACGGGGCCTCGTCGGTACCGGGGTCGCAGTAGCGGAGGAAGTACCAGGACGAGTCGACGAACGTGTCCATCGTCTCG
>JBBQHQ010000180.1:0-3697 GCA_038324115.1 Gaiellales bacterium | reverse complement strand
CGACGGCGACGTCGCCCAGAACGCGGGCAACTGGCAGTGGGTCGCGGGGACGGGCACCGACTCGCGCCCGAACCGGATCTTCAATCCCGTCACGCAGAGCAGGAAGCTCGATCCTGAAGGCGCCTACATCCGCCGCTACATCCCCGAGCTGATGGCCGCAGCGGACGTGCACCAACCGGGCCTGCTCGCCCCGGGCTATCCGGCGCCGATCGTCGACCACGCCGAGGCGGCCGAGCGGTTCAGGCGGCGGCGGAGCCGCTGAGCGGCGCGGCCTGGGGGAGGAGCACGCGGAACGTCGAGCCGCCGCCCAGCTCGCTCTCGACCTCGATCTGGCCGCCGCTCTGGCGCACGACCCCGTAGACGGTGGCCAGCCCGAGGCCCGTCCCCTTGCCGGTCTCCTTCGTCGTGAAGAAGGGCTCGAAGATCCGCTCCAGCGTCGCCGCGTCCATGCCGGTGCCGGTGTCGGAGAGCTCGATCGCGACCTGGGGCACGCCGGCGAGAGTGGCCGTCGCGGTCGAGATCCTCAGCCGGCCGCCGTCGGGCATCGCGTCCCGTGCGTTCAGCGCGATGTTGAGCACGACCTGGGTCAGCTGGTCCGGGTCAGCCTCGATCGGGGGGAGGCCCGGATCGAGCGCGATCGACACCGCGATCTCCTCGCCGAGCGTGCGGCGGAGGAGCGGCTCGAGCTCGCCGACGATCTCGTTCACGTCCAGCCGTTGAGGCAGCAGCATCTGCTTGCGGCTGAACGCGAGCAGCTGCCGCGTCAGCGTCGCCGCGTGGGTGGCCGCGCGCTTCAGCTCCGCGAGGTCCTCGAGCCGGGGGTCGCCCTCGTCGAACGAGTAGCCGAGCAGCTCCGCGTAACCGGTGATCGCGGTCAACATGTTGTTGAAGTCGTGGGCGATCCCGCCGGCGAGCTGGCCGATCGCCTCCATCTTCTGGGACTGGCGCAGCTGCTCCTCGAGCTCCTTCTGCTCGGTGACGTCGAGCAGGAAGCCCTGGTGGCAGACGATCTCGCCGGAGGCGTCGCGGAGAGGGATTGTCTGGTCGAGCACCCACACCGTCCGGCCGTCGCGGGCGAGGAAGCGGAACTCGGCCCGGGTCGGGATCCCCAGGCGGCGGGCATCGCGGGCGAGCCGGCTGATCCGCGCGCGGTCGTCGGGTGGATGCCGTCGTGCGCGAGCTCGGGGCTCTCGAGCCACTCCTCGGCGGAGTAGCCGACGAGCGACTCGATCTGCGGGCTGATGTAGACCGTCGTGAAGGGCTCGTCGATGCCGTTCATGTAGGTGACGAGTGGGATGTTCTCGATCAGCGACCGGTAGCGCGCCTCTGCGTCCTCGAGCTCGCTGACGATCGCCAGCCGCTCCTCGGCCTGGCGGGCGGCGGCGGCGATGGTGCTGCGCAGGCCGATCTCGGTCATCACGGCTGCGGCGAGGCCCTCGGCGATCTCGACCTGCGTCTGCGTCCACTCCCGGGAACGGCGATCGACGAGGCAGAGCGCGCCCATCACCTCTCCCTCCTCCGTCCGGAGCGGGACCCCGAGGTAGGCGCCGATCCCGAGGCCGTGGAGCTGCCGCTCATCGCGGGCGAGAGGATGCGTCTTCGTGTCGGAGATGACGAGCGGGTTGCCGGAGGCGACGACGTGCCGGCAGATCGTCCCCGAGAGCGCGGTCCGTTCGCCTGGCTCGACCTCGGGCAGACCCGTGGTCCCGGCGAAGACGAGCTCGTCCGCGCAGGAGTCGGCCAGCGAGACGAACGCCGCCGAGCTTCCGACCGCCTTTGCGGCGAGGTGGGCAAGCCGGTCGAACGTCTCGTCGACCTGGACGCGCGCGGGCTGCTCGATCGCGATGGTCATGTCGTGTTCTTCGGCACGAAGGTCTCGGGTTTGACAGGAACATACGTTCGGGTATAGAACAGACGTTCTTGTGATCGCCTGTCTCCTCATCCCCGGGTTCGAGTTGCGCGCAGCGCTTCGCGCCCGGCCGAGGCTGACGCTCGAGCCCGCCGCGCTCGCGCCGCTGCCCGGCACGGAGCCGCTGCTGGGGCCGGTCACGGCCGCCGCCGAGCTGCTCGGCGTCGAGCCCGGGATGCGGATGGGCGAGGCGCTCGCGACCTGCCCGGGGCTCGTGCTCGTCGAGCAGGATCCCGCCGCGGTCGAGCGCGAGTGGGAGGGGGTGCTGCAGCGGCTCGAGGACTCGGGCTTCGCGGTCGCTCCCGAGGATCCCGGCCGCGTCTACTTCGAGACGAGCGGCGTCGAGCGGCTCTACGGAGGCTTGGAGGCGGCGCTCGAGCGGGCGCTCGCCTCCGTCGGATCTGCCTGGGATCCACGCGCGGGCGCTGCTCGGCGCCGGTTCGCCGCCCTTGCGGCGGCGAGCGTCGCGCGGCCCGGGCAGGCACTCGTGGTCGCGGACGGGCACGAGGAGGAGTTCCTCGCGCCCCTGCCGCTCTCGCTCCTGCCGCTCCAGGCCGACCGCTACGCGGAACTGGAGGGGCTGGGGGTGCAGAAGCTGGGAGAGCTGGCGGCGTTGCCGGGGGGCTCCGTCGCCGAGCGGCTCGGGCCGGATGGGCGGCGGGCATGGGCGCTCGCTCACCACGGTTGGAACAAGGACAGTGGAGAGACGAGCCGGGTCAGCGGCCGCCGCCCGCCCGCCGAGCTCGTCGAGGCGCTCGAGTTCCCGGAGGCGGTCGGAAACGAGCTGACCCTGCGCCGGGCCTTCGGTGCCCTCCTCGACCGGCTGCTCGCTCGGCCGGAGCGGGCAGGCCGGCCGTTCCGGAAGGTGGCGCTCTCGGCGAGGCTCGTCGGCGGTGGCTCCTGGCGGCGCACGGTCACGCTCCGCGACCCGACCGCCGACCGGCCCCGGCTGCGCGCCGCGCTCGGGCCGAAGCTGCTCGAGATCCCCGCCCCCGTCGTCGAGCTCCGGCTGGAGGGGGTCGAGCTCTCCGAATCGGTCGGCCAGCAGCTCGAGCTCGTCAAGCCCGTGGGCGACGAGGTCAACGCCCGCCTGAGCGACGGCCTGCGCCAAGTGCGCGCGAGCACGGGCTCGGGCTCCGTCGTCGCCGTCGTGGAGGTGGCACCGTGGTCGCGGATTCCCGAGACGCGCGCGCTGTTCGTCCCGCGGGACGAATAAATGCGCCCCGGCCGGTGCTCGTCGAGGCCTCGCCGGTCGGCGTGCCCGTCCGGGTGAACCGGCTCGGGGTCGCGGTCTTGCGGGAGGAGTGGCGCGTCGTCGATCGCTGGTGGACGGACGATCCCGTCGACCGCCGCTACTTCGACCTCGTGCTCGAGTCGGGTCAGAACACCTGCGTCTTCCGCGACGAGGAGGCCGGCTGCTGGTTCAGTCAGCGGGCCTGAGCGCGTGGTCGGCGAAGCCCTCCCAGGTGTCGGCGTGCGTCGCCGGCACGACCACCCACTGCTTGAATGGCTTGCCCTGGCCGGACGGGTCGAAGAGGTGGGCGCCCTCGAGCGCGAGCGCCTGCGCGTGCACCGCGGAATCGACCAGTTTGAAGACGGTGCCGCCGGACGAGGCGGAGTAGCCGATGAGCATCTTCCCGCGGGCCTTCACGCAGGGCATGCCCATCATCTGGGAGAGCTCGACGAAGTCGTGGCGGAACGCGAGGAAGTCGGCCAGGTCGTCGTAACGCTCGCGGCCGTTCACCCGGCGAGTATCGCGCTCCTACTTCGCGGCGGCAACGTGGGGCG
>JBBQHQ010000179.1:0-3708 GCA_038324115.1 Gaiellales bacterium | reverse complement strand
TCCTCCGCGAAAGCTGCGAGGTACTCGGCGTACGTCTCGGGATAGCCCTCGAGCGCCGGCGTCAGCAGGTCGAGCGCCTGCTCGACATCCACGAGCGGGGCGAGCTCGCCCCGGAAGGTGAGCAGGATTTCGGCCGCGCAGTCCGGCAGCCGCAGGAGCTCGAGGAGGCAGGCGAGCTTGAGCAGCTTCCCCGGCGAGAGCTCGGGGCCGCCCACTGCCCGGTAGGTCGGCGCAGCCGGGTCCCGCAGGTAGAGCGCATCGCCCCAGACCGCTTGCCCCGTCTCCGTCTGCGCGTAGATGCGGTAGGCGAACGGAGACGGGAGGGCGCTGCGGGAGTAGCGGTTAACGGAGAGCGAGTAGAGCTGGAATCCGTGGCGCTTCAGCAGCCGGTCGATGTTGTGGAACGAGTTGGAGCTCTCGGTGGCGTCGCCGATGAAGGGCGATTCGACCATCAGCCCGAGGACGCGCGTGTCGTTCAGCATGGTCTCGGCCGAGTGGAGCACCTCGAGGTCGGCGCCGTCTGTGTCCACTTTGACGAAGTCGACGGAGGCGATCCCCTCCTCGGCCACGAACGCGTCGAGGGAGATCTTCTCCGTGGCGAGGCGGTGCTGCGCCCAGGCGTTCGCCTCCGAGAGCCTGCGGTCGCCGCTGCTCCACGCCTTCTTGAGAGCGGTCATCGTGCTCGTCCTGCCCCACGGGTTGAAGTAGGCGTGCACGTCCGGGTCGGCGTCCGCAGCTCGACGGACGTTGAAAGGGTGGTCGTCCGGTAGGCCCACGAGCGCCGCGCGATAGTGGACGCCGGGGCTCTCCTCGACCTGCGTCAGCCGCTCGATCTCGTCGATATTCGCATCGAAGCCGTAGACGTGTAGAGCGTCCCCGAAGAGGCGCCAGACCGGGTCCGGGCCCATCCCGCAGCCGACGTCCAGTAGGACGAACGGATCGTCCGCCAGGGCGCCGGTCTCGAGCACGACGGGAAGGAGCTTGGGGTAGTAGTCGGCGTTGTCCACGGTGACGGCTCAGTCGAGCGCGAACTCCTTCGTGTAGTCGCTGCGAAGGCTGGGGTCCTGGTCGGCCTTGCGGACAAGACAGTTGCCGGCGACGAGCAGGTCGAGCTCGGTGCCCATCAGGCAGCGCCACGCGTCCTCGGGCGTGCAGACGATCGGCTCGCCGCGGACGTTGAAGCTCGTGTTCACGACAACGCCGCAGCCGGTGCGCTCCTTGAAGCGGCTGATCAGGGCGTGATAGCGCGGGTTCGTCTCGGCGTGCACGGTCTGGATCCGCGCCGAGAAGTCGACGTGCGTGACGGCCGGGATCTCCGAGCGGGGGACGTTCAGCTTGTCGAGGCCCTGCAGCGTGTCGTAGTCCTCGGGGAGTGGGAGCCGCTTGTCCTCGCGGACGTCGGCGACGAGCAGCATGTAGGGGCTCGCCTCGTCGAGCTCGAACCACTCCGCCACGTCCTCGGCGAGCACCGAGGGGGCGAACGGCCGGAAGCCCTCGCGGTACTTGATCTTCAGATTGAGCTGCTTCTGCATCGTCCTCGCGCGGGGATCCCCGAGGATCGAGCGGTTGCCGAGCGCGCGCGGGCCGAACTCCATCCGGCCGGAGAACCAGCCGACTGCGTGCCCCTCGACGAGCGCGTTCACCGTCGCCTCCAGCGCCTCGTCCTCGTTCAGCACCTCGAAGCGTGCGCCCGCAGCGGTGAGGCGCCGCTCGATCTCGGCCTGGGAGAACTCTGGCCCGAGATAGGAGCCGGCCATCGCGTCGCCCTGCACGGGTGCTCGCCGAGGCTCGCCTCCGAGGAGGTGGTACCCGAGCAGGGCCGCGCCCACCGCGCCGCCCGCGTCTCCGGCGGCGGGCTGGATCCAGATCTCGTCAAAGCGGCTGTCACGGAGGATCTTCCCGTTCGCGACGCAGTTGAGCGCCACGCCGCCCGCGAGGCAGAGGCGCCGCTGCCCGGTCTCCTCGGCGAGCGCACGCGTCATCCGGAGCAGGATCTCGTCGGTGACCGCCTGGACGGAGGCGGCGAGATCCATGTCGCGCTGGGTGAGCAGCGACTCGGGCTCGCGGGGCGGGCCGCCGAAGAGCTCGTGGAAGCGCTCCGTCGTCATCGTCAGGCCGGTCGCGTAGTCGAAGTAGTCCTGGTCGAGGCGGAGCGAACCGTCGGGCTTCAGGTCGACGAGGTGGTCGTAGATCCGCTGCGCGTACTTCGGCTCGCCATAGGGCGCCAGGCCCATGACCTTGTACTCGCCGGAGTTGATCCGGAAGCCCGTGTAGTAGGTGAAGGCGGCGTAGAGGAGCCCGACGGAGTGGGGGAAGCGGAGCTCCTTCAGCATCGTCAGCTCGCCGCCGCGGCCGACCGCCGCCGTCGTCGTCGCCCACTCGCCGACCCCGTCCACCGTCAGGATGAGCGCCTCCTCGAACGGGGACGGGTAGTAGGCGCTCGCGGCGTGGCTGACGTGGTGCTCGGCGAAGCGGAGCTTGGCAGGGTCGAGGCTGCCGCGGCCGAGCGCGTCCAGCTCGCGAAGCAGGATCCGGTCCTGCCGCCGCTTGCCCCCGAGCCAGGCGGGCGCGGCGTGCTGGAACGACTCCCAGCCGCGCGGCGCGAAGGCGAGGTACGTGTTCGCGAGCCGCGCGAACTTGAGGTCGGGCCGCTCGTAGAAGACGACGGCGTCGAGCTCGTCGAGCCCGACCCCCGCCTCGTCGAGGCAGTAGCGGACAGACTCCGCCGGGAAGGAGGGGTCCTGCTTGCGCCGGGTGAATCGCTCCTCCTGGGCGGCGGCGGCGATCCGGCCGTCCTCGACGTACGCGGCGGCGCTGTCGTGGAAGAACGCGGAGATCCCGAGCACACGCCGCATGCTCACGGCTTCCTCCGGAGCGCCTCGCCGGTGACGGGGCCTTCGTCGCGGACGTGCCAGTAGGAGCGGGCCTTCGGGTCGAAGCCGAGGCCGAGCCGGCGGCGCCAGAGCGGCCGCCCGACCACGCCGAGCGGCAGCACGAGCCCGCGGAAGAGGAGCCGCGTCCTCACCAGACGGGGTAGATGTTCTGGCGCAGGTCTTCGACGGGCTCCGGCCGGGCCTCCTGGGCAGGGGGGCGGAAGCCACGCACGTCGGCGGGGGTCTCGGGGAGGAGGCGGCGCAGCTCTGCGGCGACGTGCCCGGCGAGCCTCGGGTAGGCCCGGGGGCGGACGTGGCAGACGTCGAAGAAGTCGGCGGTCGCGGTCTCGTACGAGCGCGGGCGCAGCGCGGTCGCGAGGTCGATCAACGGCGTTCCCGTCCGTTCGCAGAAGCCGTCGACGTGGGCGTTGAAGCGCTCGACGGCTTCGATCAGCTCGACGAGCCACTCGTCGGGTTCCCAGCCGCGCCAGAAGTGGAAGTAGTCGTCCGTGATCGTCGCCTCGGGGCTCTCGTTCACGAGGGGGACGATCCCGCGCTCGCGCATCTCGGGCAGCAGCGGCGAGGGGAGGGTGCAGATCGCCGTCAGGTGCCCCTCGCCGAGGTAGCGCTGGAGGTTGGCCTCCCAGTACTCGGGGGTGCGCGGGTTGTAGATCAGGTTGTGCCAGCCCGTGTAGAAGACGGCGGCGGCGAGCGGCACCTGCCCGCGCAGCAGCTCGTAGCGGCGGGCGACGGCGTCCATCTGCAGGCCCTCGACGCCCGCGTTCGCGACCGCGTAGCCGGGGAGCTCGACGTGCTCGGTCCAGCTCTCGCCGGG
>JBBQHQ010000178.1:0-3775 GCA_038324115.1 Gaiellales bacterium | reverse complement strand
GGCTGCTCAACCCGGACGGGACGCTGCAGCGGTCGGTCCGCGGCTTCCCGACGCTGTGGCGGCTCGCGACGGAGTACTTCTTCCTCCGCAAGCTGGCGCCGGGCTCGCGGCTCCTGAACGGGTTCTACGCGGGCGGCTTCGCCCACGACGACGTGCGTGAGGCGGACTTCGTGATGGGCGCCTGCATGCTCGTGCGCCGCGAGGCCGTCGACGCCGTCGGTCCGCTCGACGAGGACTTCTTCCTCTTCAGCGAGGAGACCGACTGGGCGTACCGCTTCGCCCAGGCCGGGTGGAAGGTGCTCTTCTTCCCCGGTGCCGAGTGCGTCCACGTCGGCGGGGCGTCCCACGGCGGCCGGCTCTACCAGGAGAACGTACGGGGGCATCTCCGGTTTCTCGCGAAGCACCGCGGTGAGCGGGTGGCCGAGCGCGGCCGGCGCCTGCTGCACGCGGCGCTCCTCCTCCGGGGTGCGCTCTACCGGGGCGAGCGCGGCCGGATGTACCGGGATGCGGCGGCGTGGCTCGGCTCCGGACGGGTGCCGGAGCTACTCCGGCGATGACGCTGCTCCGCCTCGCGCTCGCGACCGCGGTCGTGCTGGCGCCCGGCTGGGCTGTCGCGCGGGCGCTCGGCGTCCGCACGGTCTCCGCGACGCTCGCCTGGGCGCTCGCCGTCGTCTTCGGCGCGCTCGCCGTGACGTTCCTCGTCGGCGGCTCCTTGGCGCTGACGCTCGCGCTCCTGGTCGCGGTCGGGGTGGCCGCAGCCTGGGCGGGGCGCAGCGCGCCGCGCGGGGAGCGGATCCCGGGCCGCTGGTGGGTCTTCGGCGCCGGCGCCGTCCTCGGGCTCCTCCTCTGGCACGTCGCGGGCGAGATCGGCGGGGATGGGCTCTTCCATCTCGCCCGGGTCCGGAAGCTGGACGCATTCGGCTCGCTCTCGCTCGACGCGGTGAACGAGTTCGCCGACGGCGGCCTCCACCCGGGCTACGCCTTCCCGCTCTGGCACGGCCTGCTGGCGCTCGTCGCACGGGTGGCCTTCGTCGACCCGGCCGAGGTCGTCCTCCACGAGGCCTCGGTGCTCGCGCCCGTCGCGCTGCTCGTCGCCTACGAGGCCGGCTGGGCGCTCTTCCGGCGCGTCGGCCCGGCGGTCGCCGTTGTCGTGGCGCAGGTCGGCGTCACGGCGCTCGCCCCGCGAGGAGGCGGCGCCTACACCGCGCTCGGGCTGCCCGCGACCGCTTCCCGGCAGCTGCTCGTCCCGGCCGTGCTCGCGCTCGCGTTCGCCGCGGTGGAGACCCGCTCGCGGGCGCTGCTCGCGTCGGTCGCCGCGGCCGGGCTCGCCCTCGCCGTCGTCCACCCCACGTACGCGATCTTCGTCTGGATCCCCTTCGCCGGCTTCTTCCTCGTGCGGGCCGCAGTGGCGCGGGACGAGGCGGGCCGGCTCGCTGCCGCGCTCGCCGCGCTGGTCGTCCCCTCGGCGCTCTTCTTCGCCTGGCTGCTCCCGGTGGTGCGGGAGACGGCGTCGGTCTCGCCCGACGCGGGCGAGGTCGACCGGGGGATCGCGCAATACGGAACGCAGCTCGACGTCGTCTCCGAGGGGAGCTACCGGCTCGCGCCGGAGGTCTTCGGTAGGGCGGGCGCGATCCCGGTCGCCGCGCTCCTCTGTGTGCCGCTCGCCGGCCTCGCGCTCCGGCGCCGGTGGGCGGCCTGGGTGCTCGGGGGTGCGCTTGCCGTGCTCGTGCTCCTGCTCGTGCCCCGGCTCTTCGTGCCGTTCTCGGACGCTGTTTCGCTCTCGCAGTCCCGCCGGGCCGCGGGCTTTCTCCCCTTCGCCTTCGCCTTTGCGGGCGGCCTGGCCGTCCTCGCCGGGATCCTCCGGCTCGCGCTGCTCCCCGCGGCGCTCGCGGCGGGGATCGCCCTGCAGCTCCTCTACCCCGGCGACTTCGGCTACCGCCTCGCCCGCGGCGGCCCCGCGCTCGTGACCTGGATCGCGCTCGGCGGCGGGCTGGCAGCGCTCGCCTACGGCCTGCTACGGAGGCCCGGGGTCGGCCGCGACGGTGCGATCGTCGGTGTTGCGGCGATGCTCTTCGCGCTCCCTCTGGCGGCGAACGCGGCGGCCAACTGGAGTCCCTCGGACGCACGCCAGCCGAGTCACCTGAGCGACGGGCTCGTCCACGCGCTGCGGGCGGACGTGCCCGAGGGGGCGGTCGTCTACTCCGACCTCGAAACGAGCTACCGAATCGCCGCGTTCGCGCCGGTCTACGTGGCCGCCGCGCCGCCGAGCCACGTCGCCGACACGGAGCGGAACCGGCCCTACGAGCGGCGGCGGGCGAACGTGCGCTTCTTCACGACGGGCGACCTCGCGATCCCGAAGCGGGCCGGAGCGGGGTGGCTCGTCGTCGACCGGAAGCGGTTCAAGCTCGCGCTCGCTCTCCCGGTGGTCTACCGCGACGGCCGCTTCACGCTCTACCGGCTCGACTGAGACGAAACCGGCACGGTTCCGTGACGGTCCAGGCACACGATCCTCGATAGCGTTTCAGTAGGGACACCCGGGGTGCCCCTGGGGGCACGTGGGGGGTCGGTTCGGGGGCGCGCGAAGTAGCATCGTCGCGGTGAAGCTGCTCCTCGTCTCGCTCTACTGGCCGCCCGCGGGCGGCGGCGGCGTCCAGCGCCCGCTCAAGTTCGCCCAGTACCTTCCGGCGCTCGGGATCGAGACCCACGTGCTCGCGCCGGACGACCCGAAGTGGATCCACGAGGACACGAGCCTGCCGGTGCCGACCCAGGCCTGGGTGCACCGGGCGCGCTTCATCGGCCCCAAGGGCCGCCGCCCCGCCGAGGAGCTGCACGGCAAGGAGGGCGTTGGCCGCGCCGTCGTGCTCGCCCGCCTCGCCTCCCGACGCCTCCTGCTTCCGGACGAGAACGTGAGCTGGAACCTGACCGCGATCCCGGCCGCGATCCGGATCGCGCGGCGGGAGAAGATCGACGTCGTGCTCACCACCTCGCCACCCGGCTCGCTCCACTTCGTCGGTGCGGCGGTGAAGCGCGCGACGGGCGCGAAGTGGGTCGCCGACCTCCGCGACTCCCTGGTCGCGCACCCGCACCGCCGCAGTGACAGCCTCGCGGTGCGGACGAAGGCCCGGGCCGTCGACCAGATCGCGCGCCTCGTCGCCCGGCAGGCCGACGCGATCACCTGCGTCTCGGACGCAATCGCGGACGAGGCGCGGAGCTCGAGCCCGCGCGGTCGGGTCGTGACGATCTCGAACGGCTCCGACTTCGACGACTTCGCCGGGATGGAGTACCGTCCCGGCCCGCGCTTCCGGATCACGCACACGGGCAGTTTCTTCGGCAAGCGCGACCCGCGCCCGTTCCTGACCGCGCTCGCCGAGTCCGGGCACGAGGACGTCGTCGTCCGCTTCGTCGGCGACTTCCGCTCCTCCGACCGCGACTGGGCCGAGAGCCTCGGCCTCGGCGACCGGCTCGAGCTGATCCCGTACGCGCCGCGCCGGACCTCCCTCGAGCTGCAGCGCGACTCCGACGCGCTCCTCCTCCTGATCCCCGAGGCCGGCGGCCGCGGCAAGGGCGTGCTCTCGGGCAAGGTCTTCGAGTACCTCGCGGCCGGACGGCCGATTCTCGCGGCGGTGCCGCCGGCCGGCGCCGCCGCCGAGCTGATACGCGAGACCGGCGCCGGAGTCGTCGTCGCTCCGGACGATGTCGACGGTCTCGCGGCCGCGTTGCGCGAGCTGCACGGGCGCTTCGCGACCGGCCGCCTTGCCGACATCGAGCTGGAGCC
>JBBQHQ010000177.1:0-3806 GCA_038324115.1 Gaiellales bacterium | reverse complement strand
CCCGACCTCCTGCTCCTGGACGAGCCGACGAACCACCTCGACGCCGAGTCGGTCGCCTGGCTGGAGCGCTTTCTCGAGACCTACAAGGGCACCGTCGTGGCCGTCACCCATGACCGCTACTTCCTCGACAACGTCGCGGGCTGGATCCTGGAGCTCGACCGCGGCAAGGGGCTGCCCTTCGAGGGCAACTACTCCTCGTGGCTGGAGCAGAAGCAGGCCCGGCTCGCGATCGAGGAGAAGACCGAGTCGGCCCGCCGACGGACGCTGGCCCGCGAGCTCGAGTGGGTGCGGATGAGCCCGAAGGCGCGCCACGCGAAGTCGAAGGCGCGCGTCCAGGCCTACGAGAAGCTCTTCGCGGACGAGCAGAACGTGAAGCTGGACAAGGTCGAGATCCACATCCCGGCCGGCCCGCGGCTCGGCGACATCGTCGTCCAGGCGGAGAACGTGACCAAGAGCTTCGGCGACAAGCTCCTCTACGAGGACCTCACCTTCTCGCTCCCGCCGGGCGGGATCGTCGGCGTGATCGGCCCGAACGGCGCCGGCAAGACGACCCTCTTCCGGATGATCTCGGGTGAGGAGCAGCCCGACTCCGGGATCCTTCGCGTCGGCGACACGGTCGAGCTCGCCTACGTCGATCAGGCCCGCGCCGACCTGACCCCGGAGAACACCGTGTGGAAGGAGATCTCGGGCAACCAGGACATCGTCCTGCTCGGGAAGAAGGAGGTGAACTCGCGGCAGTACGTGTCGTGGTTCAACTTCCGCGGCGCCGACCAGCAAAAGCGCGTCGGCGACCTCTCAGGGGGCGAGCGCAACCGCGTCCACCTCGCGAAGCTGCTCCGGTCCGGTGGCAACGTCCTCCTTCTCGACGAGCCGACCAACGATCTCGACGTGGACACGCTCCGCGCGCTCGAGGACGCCCTGCTCGACTTCGCCGGCTGCGCGGTGGTGATCTCGCATGACCGCTGGTTCCTCGACCGGATCGCGACGCACATCCTCGCGTTCGAGGGGGACTCGCAGGCCACCTGGTTCGAAGGCAGCTACCAGGAGTACGCCGACTGGGTCAAGGAGACCCGCGGCGCCGAGGCGCTCGAGCCGCACCGGATCAAGTACAAGCCGCTCGTCCGCGCCTAGGACTGGACTCGTCGTTCCGGCTTACTCCTCGCGAGGAGTAGCCCATGCGTCTCCCGGGTAGGGGAGGCGCATGGGTGCTCTTCAACGCATGACGCATGCTCCGCTCACCGGCGCCAAGCAGAAGCTGACGGCGAAGGCAGAAGGCCCGGTCACGAAGCGGACACCCCTCGACGTGGACACGTTCCGTTCGGTCGTCGGCGCGGTGTTCCTGTTCCTCTCCGGTCGCACGGTCTTCCGGGCCGTCCGCGCCGCCCTCCGGGGCTAGCGGGGCAGCCAGCCGTCGCGGTAGGGCGTCTCGACGTCCTCGGGGAAGCCTGCGTACGCCTCAGCCGGCTTCGGCGTCTCGGTCTCGACCCCGGCCCCGTGCCGCCGGGCGAGCTCGGAGACCGGGTAGACGACCCGCTCGGTCGGACGTGCGCCGACGGCGAGAATCGCGCACGGCCCGTCTCCCGCCCCCACGAAAACGTGCTCGGTGTTCGGCGGGCAGTGGAAGAAGTCCCACGCCCGCAAACGCCGCTCCTCGCCCTCGACGAGGAGGAGGCACTCGCCCGAGAGGATCAGGAAGTTCTCCTGGGACGTCTCGGCGTGGTACATGCAGGCCGGCTGGCCGGGCTGGAGGACGCCGATGTTGATCCCGAGCTGATCGAACCCGGAATCAGGGCCCTCGAAGCGCGTGAACGCGCCGAAGTGCCCCTCGTTCCAAAGCGCCTCCTTCGCGTTCAGCACGAACCAGCCCGCCCCCTTCGGGACGGTGCCTGCCTCGGTGCGCTCGTACTCGGCCTCAGGAATGGGCTCGGACATCATGGCGCGATCATGGCAGAGCGCGGTAGCGTTCGGGCGTGGACGCAAGCCCCGTCGAACTCCGCGTGCTCGGCTCGCTGATCGAGAAGCAGCGGACGACGCCCGACCAGTACCCGCTCTCGCTGAACGCGCTCCGGCTCGCCTGCAACCAGGCCACGAACCGCGAGCCCGTGCTGGATCTCGACGAGGCGGAGATCCGGCAGGCGCTCGAGCGGCTCTCGCGGCGAGGCTGGGCGCGGCTCGCGAGCGGCCCGGGGAGCCGCGTCGCCAAGTACCGCCACCTGCTGGAGGACGCGCTCGGCCGGGTGCCTTCCCAGATCGCGCTCCTCGCGGTGCTGATGCTCCGCGGGCCGCAGACCCCGGGCGAGCTGAAGACGCGAGTGGAGCGGCTCTACCCGTACGGATCCGTCGACGAGGTTGTGCGGACGCTCGAGACGCTGGCCGAACACGAGCTCGTGCACAAGCTGCCGCGCCGCGCCGGCCAGAGCCAGGACCGCTGGGAGCAGCTGCTCGGCGGCGCCGAGGAGGAGGAGGGCGAGGCACCTTCCGCAGCGGAGGGCGAAAGTGTTGCTCCAACACAAAGTCCCCTCGAGGAACGCGTCGCCCGGCTGGAGGAGCAGGTCGCCGAGCTGCAGCGGGCGCTCGCCCGAATCGGATGAGACTCGCCAATCTCGGCCTCCGGTTCCTCCTCGAGCTCGCGCTGCTCGCCGCGCTCTGCGCCTGGGGACTGAGCTACGACGGGGTCTGGGAGCTCGTCCTGGGCCTCGGCGCGCCGATCACGGCCGCGGCGATCTGGGGGCGCTTCGTCGCGCCGAAGGCGAAGCAGCGGCTCCGCGACCCCTGGCGCCTCGCTCTCGAGCTCGCGCTCTTCCTGGCCGGGGTGGCCGCGCTGGGCTTGCGCGGCAACGACGTCCTCGCCGCCCTCTTCGCGTTCCTCGTCCTCCTGAGCGAGTGGCTGAGGATCCGCTGGGATCAGCGCCGGATCGCCTAGAGGGCGCTACCGTGCCCGCGTGAATCCGCTCGACGAGCTGCGTGGGACGATCAAGAGCCTCGGCGACCAGATCCGCCGCACCGCCGGGCCGGAGGTCGAGGAGTTCATCTCCGACCGCTTCGGCAGCCGGCCCGAGCCGAGGCCTCTTCCCGAGTTGCAGGCCGAGCTCGACGCCCTCGTCGGGCTCGAGACGGTCAAGGAGCAGGTGCGCTCGCTGATCGCCTTCCTCCAGGTGCAGGCTCGCCGGCTCGAGCACGGGCTCCCGGAGGTGGCGACGAGCCAGCATCTCGTCTTCCTCGGCAACCCGGGCACCGGCAAGACGACCGTTGCGCGGCTCCTCGCCGAGATGTACGGCTCGATGGGCCTGCTCCGGAAGGGGCACCTCGTCGAGGTCGACCGCGCCTCCCTCGTCGGCCAGTACGTCGGGCAGACGGCGATCAAGACCGACCGGGCGATCCGCCGGGCGCTCGACGGGGTCCTCTTCGTCGACGAGGCGTACGCGCTCACCCCCGGGGCCGGCGAGCGCGGGCTCGACTTCGGCGCCGAGGCGGTCGAGACGATCCTGAAGCGAATGGAGGACTACCGGCACCGGCTCGTCGTGATCGTTGCCGGCTACCCGGCGCTGATGCGTGGCTTCCTCGACTCGAACCCCGGGCTGCGCTCCCGCTTCGCGCGGGAGATCACGTTCCCCGACTACTCGACCGCCGACCTGCTCGCGATCAGCCGGGTACTCGCAGCCGAAGCGGAGTACGAGCTCGGCCCCGGCGCCGAGGCAGCGCTGGAGCGGATCTTCGCGGGCGCCGAACGGAGCGAGGGCTTTGGGAACGCGCGCTTCGCGCGGACGATCTTCGAGCAGGCGCTGAACCGACAGGCACTCCGGCTC
>JBBQHQ010000176.1:0-3931 GCA_038324115.1 Gaiellales bacterium | reverse complement strand
CGACGGGCAGCTCGCTCTCGGGGATCGGGACGATCCCGCAGGCGTCGCAGTAGACGATCGGGATCGGGCAGCCCCAGTAGCGCTGGCGCGAGAAGCCCCAGTCGCGGATCCGGAAGTTGACCGTGAAACCGCCGCGGCCCTCCTGCTCCAGGCGCTCGACGATCTTCGCGCCGCCCTCGACGGCGGGCAGCCCGTCGAACTCGCCCGAGTTGACGAGCACCTCGCCCTCGGTGTGGGCAAGGTACGGCTCGTCGGCGGAGACCTCGCCCTCGACGGGCCTGATCACCTGCCGCACCGGCAGCCCGAAGGTCTGCGCGAAGTCCCAGTCGCGCTGGTCGTGCGCCGGCACGGCCATGATCGCGCCGGTGCCGTAGTCGGTGAGCACGTAGTCGGCGACGTAAACGGGGATCTGCTCGCCGTTGACCGGGTTGACCGCATGGAGGGCGGTGAGGACGCCTGTCTTCTCGGTCGCGGCGGCGCGGTCGGCGGTCTTCTTCGCGGAGGCGCGGCGGACGTACTCCTGCACCTCCTCCGACTCGAGCTGCGCCACGAGCTCGTGCTCCGGCGCGAGAACGAAGAACGTGGAGCCGTAGAGCGTGTCCGGTCGCGTCGTGAAGACCTTCAGATCCTCGCCCAGCGGCTCGATCCGGAAGACGAGCTCGGCCCCCTCGGAGCGGCCGATCCAGTTCCGCTGCCGCGCCTTGATCGGCTCGGGCCAGTCGACGGTCTCGAGGTCGTCGAGCAGCACCTGCGCGTAGTCGGTGACCCGGAAGAACCACTGCTCCATCAGCCGAGACTCGACCTCGGCGCCGCAGCGCTCGCACGTCCCGTCGGCGAGCACCTGCTCGTTCGCGAGCACCGTCTGGTCGTTCGGGCACCACTTGACCGGCGCGCCCTTCCGGTAGGCGAGGCCGCGCTCGAGGAACTTGAGGAACTGCCACTGCTGCCAGCGGTAGTAGGAGGGGTCGGCGGTCGAGAGCTCGCGCGGCCAGTCGATCCACCAGCCGATCCGGCGCATCGAGCGCTTGATCGTCTCGATGTTGCGCTCCGTGGTCAGTCGCGGATGCGCGCCCTCGCGGATCGCCGCGTTCTCGGCCGGCAGGCCGAAGGCGTCCCAGCCCATCGGGTGGAGAACGTGCATCCCGTTCCGGCGCCGGAAGTGGGTGACGACGTCGCCGATCGTGTAGACGAGCACGTGCCCCATGTGCAGCGAGCCCGACGGGTACGGGAGCATCTCGAGCACGTAGCTCTTCGGCTGGTCGACAGCGGAATCGCCGGGGTTCGGGACCGCCCAGGCCTGCTCGTCCTCCCAGACGCGCTGCCACTTCTCCTCGATCCGCCTCGGCTCGTACGTCTCGCTCATCCTGGATCCCTGTCGGGGTACAAAAAAGCCTCTCGTCAGAGAGGCCCGGGGGAAGCTGCCGCGGCGGCGCCGCGTTGGCCTCCTGCGCTAGCGAAGAAGCTGCTTCACTGCGCGCAATGCTAGCACTGTTCCCGCAAACGGCCAGGGTCGAGGGCGGCGAGCTGCACCTGGGCGGAATCCGCGCCGGGGAGCTCGCGGAGCGGTTCGGGACGCCGCTCCTCGTCCTCTGCGAGGAGACGCTGCGGGAGCGGGCCCGGCTCTTCCGGCGAGCGGCCCCCGACGCCACCGTGATCTACGGGACGAAGGCGTTCGCGAACGTGGCGCTGCTCCGGATCCTGGCCGAGGAGGGGATCGGCGCTGACGTCTCTACCCTCGGCGAGCTCGCGTTCGCGCAGGCGGCGGGGCTTGACGGGGCGCGGCTGGTCTTCCACGGGAACAACAAGTCCGATGCGGAGCTCGCCGCAGCGGGGGCGGCCGGGGCGCTCGTGGTGCTGGACGCGCTCGACGAGCCGGAGCGGGCGGCCGCCGCGGGCGTGGGTCGCGCGCTCGTCCGGGTCACGCCCGGCGTGGACGCGGAGACGCCGCACGAGGCGATCCGGACGGGGCACCGCGGCTCCAAGTTCGGGCTCGACCCCGACGACGCGCTCGAGGCGATCCGGCTCGCGCGCGCGGCGGGGATCGAGGTCGAGGGGATCCACATGCACGTCGGCTCCCAGCTCGCCGACCCCCGGGCGCACCTGCTCGCGGTCGAGGCGCTGGCCGAGTTCGCGCTGCGCGCCAAGGCCGAGCTCGGCTGGACGCCCGCGGTGGTCGACATCGGCGGCGGCTTCGGGATCCGCCACGTCGAGGACGAGCCGGAGCCGCCGCTCGAGGGGATCGTCGCAACGCTCACCGGGGCGGTCGCCCGGGACTGGCTGATGCGCGGGCTGCCGACCCCGCGGCTCGTGCTCGAGCCCGGGCGCTCGCTCGTCGGCCCGGCGGGGGCGACGCTCTATCGCATCGGCGCGGTCAAGCGCGCCGGCGAGGTCAACTGGGCGGCGATCGACGGCGGGATGTCCGACAACCCGCGGCCGCAGCTCTACCGCGCGCGCTACGCCGCGCTGCTCGCGAACCGGGCGGAGGAGCCCGTCGCCGAGGAGCCGTACTCGATCGCGGGGAAGCACTGCGAGTCGGGCGACGTGCTGATCGAGCAGATCGCCCTGCCCGAGCCCCGGCGCGGCGACCTGCTCGCGGTCCCCGCCACGGGCGCGTACACGCTCGCGATGAGCTCGAACTACAACGGGATCCCGCGCCCCGCGGCGGTGCTCGTCAAGGACGGGGAGGCCCGGGAGATCCTGCGCCGGGAGACCGTGGAGGAACTGCTCGCCCGCGAGGCGTAGCCCGTTTTCGGCCCGTACGTGCCCCCAGGGGCACCCCCGGGTGTCCCTACCGGAACGCTACCGACGATCGCGTCACGGCTGGGTGACGGCTGCGTCACGGAGTGCTACGAAAGCGTGCCGATTCGCCACCGCCGTTAGCCGCGCTGGCGCTGCCGCAGCTCGTCCTCCACGAGCGCGACGTCGAGCCCCCGCGCGGCGAGGAGCGCGTAGAGGTGGAAGAGCAGGTCGGCGGACTCCTCGACGAGCCGCTCGTCCGACTCGCCTACGCCGGCGAGCGCGACCTCGAGCCCCTCCTCCCCCACCTTCCGGGCCGCGAGGCTCGGGTCGTCGAGCAGCTGCACGACGTAGGAGCCCTCGGGCCGCTCCTGCTCCCGCTCCTTGATCCGGCGCCACAGCCACGGGGCGAAGCAGGAGGTCGTCCCGGTGTGGCACGCGGGCCCGGCCGGGGTTACGCGGAGCAGGATCGCGTCGCCGTCGCAGTCCTCCCGTAGCTCCTCGACCGCGAGCGTGTTCCCCGAGGTCGCCCCCTTGTGCCAGAGCTCCTGCCGGGAGCGGCTCCAGAACCACGCCTCACCGGACTCGCGGGTGCGCCGCAGCGCCTCCTCGTCCATCCAGCCGAGCATCAGCACGCGGCCGGTCGCCGCGTCCTGGACGATCGCCGCCTTCAGATCCTGACCGCTCACCTCCGAATGGGCCATCCCGCCTCCTCCAGCTCGGCCTTCAGCTCCGGCAGCCGCTCCGGCCGCTCGTGGACGATCGAGGCGACGAGCGCCGCCTCCGCTCCGGCCGCGAACGCCTCCGCGAGATGGGCGCCGGTGCCTGCGCCGCCGGAGGCGATCACCGGCACCTCGACCTCCTCTGCGATCCCCCGGGTCAGCGCCAGGTCGTAGCCCTCGCGCGTCCCGTCCGCGTCGATCGACGTCACGAGCAGCTCGCCGGCGCCGCGCGCGACGCTCTCGCGGGCCCAGGCCACCGAGTCGAGCCCGCGCGCCTCGCGACCGCCGTGCGTGACGACCTCGCCGCCGCGCGAGTCCAGAGCGCAGACGACCGCCTGCGAGCCGAACTCGTCCGCGAGCCGCGTCAGGAGCGAGGGGTCGTCGACGGCGGCGCGGTTGACCGCGACCTTGTCCGCGCCGGCCCGCAGGAGCGCCCGCGCGTCCTCGAGGCCGGAGATCCCGCCCCCGACCGT
>JBBQHQ010000175.1:0-3939 GCA_038324115.1 Gaiellales bacterium | reverse complement strand
CCTTCAGGAACCGGCCCCAGAAATGGTCGCCGGTGTTGATGCCGTCGATGATCGGATCGACGATCCGTGCGGCGCCGTCGACGATATCGAGCGGCGGGCGGAACCGATGCTCGGCGGTTTTGCGCGCGGCGATTTGCACCGGGTCCTCGTCGGTCACCCAGCCGGTATCCACGCTGTTCATGTGGATGCCGTCGGCGTGGTAATCGGCGGCGGCGGTGCGCGTCATCATGTTCAGCGCGGCCTTGGCCATGTTCGTGTGCGGGTGGCGCGTGGTTTTGAACTTTCGGTAAAACTGCCCCTCCACGGCGGAGACGTTGACGATGTGCTTGTCGCGTTCCGGCGTGCGCAGCAGCAGCGGCTTGAGCCGGGCGTTGAGGAGGAAAGGCGCGATGGCATTCACGAGCTGGGTTTCCAGCAGCTCGACGGATGGCACCTCGGCCATCATCAGCCGCCACGAATTGCGCTCGCGCAAATCCACCTGCTGCAAATCCTGGTCGAGTCGGCCCTCGGGAAAGAGCGCCTGCTGCTCTCCGAGGTATCGTCGGGGGGGCGGCGGGGGGCGCCCCCCGGCAAAGCGGGCGCGCCGATGGTGCCGAACGCGCGCCTGAAGCCGCTCCTGCTCCGAACGCCCGAACGCGACAAGCACGTCGTCAACGTCTCGGCGGTCGAGGGCCAGTTCTACCGCCGCTTCAAGACCACGCGCCATCCGCACACGAACATGGCGAAGGCCGCGCTGAACATGATGACCCGCACCTCCGCCGCGGACTACTACGGCGACGGGATCCACATGAACAGCGTCGACACCGGCTGGGTCAGCGACGAGGACCCGCTCGAGATCGCCGTCCGCAAGGAGGCCGAGCACCGCTTCCGACCGCCGCTCGACATCGTCGACGGCGCCGCCCGGATCGTCGACCCGATTCTCTCGGGCTTCAACACCGGCGAGCACGTCTGGGGCCTCTTCCTCAAGGACTACCGGCCCACGGACTGGTGAGCCGGGGAGGCGGGCGAATCGCCTCCTCAGGCGACGTCGAGCAGGTCGACCACGAAGACGAGCGGCTCGTGCGGCGCGATCGCGCCGCCTGCCCCCCGCGCCCCGTACGCCATCGCCGAGGGGATCGTCAGCTTGCGGCGGCCGCCGACCTTCATCCCCTTGACGCCCTGGTCCCAGCCCGGGATCACCTGCCCCTTGCCGAGCTTGAACTCGAACGGGCGGCCGCGGTCCCAGGAGGCGTCGAACTCGGCGCCGGTCGAGAAGGCGACGCCGACGTAGTGGACGGAGACCTTGGAGCCATCCGTCGCCTCGGCCCCGTCGCCGACGACGAGGTCGTCGATCCCGAGCTCGAACGGGATGTCGCCCTCGGGCTTCTCGATCTGCGGGCGCTCAAGCGACGACACGCCCGGGAGGCTACTTGATCAGCGTCAGCAGCTTGAACATCGGCAGGTACATGCTGATGATCACGACGCCGACCATCAGACCGACGCCGAGCATCATGATCGGCTCGACGATCGAGGTCAGCGACTGGACGGAGGCGTCGACCTCGTCCTCGTAGAAGTCGGCGATCTTCCCGAGCATCTTCTCGAGCTCGCCGGTCTCCTCGCCGATCTTGACCATCTGGCTGACCATGGCCGGGAAGACGGGGTTCTCGACGAGCGGCTGGGCGATCGGGACGCCCTCGCCGACCTTCTGGCGCACGCCCGCGAGCGCGTCCTCGACGACCCAGTTGCCGGCGGTCTGGCCGGTGATCTCGAGCGCCTTGATGATGTCGACGCCGGCCGCGACGAGCGTCGAGAGTGTCCGCGAGAACCGGGCCATCACGACCTTGCGGACGACATCGCCGATCTTCATCGGCAGCTTCAGCTTGATCCGGTCCCACCGCCGGCGCCCGGCGTCCGTCTTCAGGAACTTCTTCAGGCCGAAGATGCCACCGATCGTCCCGGGGAGCAGGACGAACCAGGTCGCCTTGAGGAAGTTCGAGGCGTTCAAGACCCACTGGGTCAGCATCGGGAGGTCGCCGCCGAGCTGGGAGAAGATGTTGACGAAGACCGGGACGAGGAAGAGCAGCATCCCGACGAGGACGAGGGTGGCGAAGATCAACACCATCGTCGGGTAGATCATGGCGCCCTTGACCCGGCGCTTGATCGCGGTCTCCTTCTCGATCTGGAAGGCGACCCGGTCGAGAACCGTGTCCAGGATGCCCGCAGCCTCACCTGCCTCGACCATCGAGACGAAGAGCCGGTTGAAGATCTTCGGGTGGCGCATCATCGCCTGCGAGAGGAGGGAGCCGCCCTCGACGTCGGCGCGAAGCTCCCTGATCACGGCGCCGAGGTACTTGTCGTCGGTCTGCTGCTCGAGGATCACGAGCGCACTGACGACGTTCAGGCCGGCCTCGATCATCGTCGCGAACTGGCGTGAGAAGATCTGGAGCGACTTCGGCTTGACCTTCTTGAACGCCGTCTTCGCCGACTGCTCGCCGCTCGCGGGCAGCTCGTCGAGCTTGGTCGTGAGCAGGCCGCGGATCCGCAGCTGCTCGCGCGCCGCGTTCTGATCCGGTGCGTGGACCTCGCCGTTCGACTCGAGGCCGACCGAGTTGATCGCGCTGTATGCATACGCCGCCATGCCTCCCGCTCATCGGCACGGAGGGGGCGGGGCTTGAGATCGGAGCCGCCGCTGCCGATAGAGAGGCGATGATGACGCGACTGCGTAGCCAGGCGGGATTCGGCATGCTCGAGATGCTGATCTCGCTCGTGATGCTGAATGTCGGCGTCCTCGCGCTCGTCGCCGCGTTCAACTCCGGCTCGCTCGCGATCCAGCGGGCCTCCCGCACCGGGACGGCCTCCACGCTCGCCGACACGCAGATGGAGCTCTATCGCGCCCTCGACTACTCGGCGATCGCGCTCGACTCCGCCAACGTGACCACCGCGAACGGGGACTCCACGTATGCCGGGGACCTGGCGTACTCAGGCACCCAGGTCACGAAGACCTGCACGGGCTCGCCCAGCTCGGTCCCGACGGCGTGCAAGCCGATGCAGACACCCCTCGGCCCAGACCACGTCTCCTACCGGATCCACAGCTACATCAAATACGTGACGCCCACGAACGGCCGCCAGATCAAGAAGGTGACCGTCGTCGTCCGGCTCACCACCTCCAGCCGGGTGCTCGCGCGGCTCAGCTCCTACTTCGACCAGTCGACCGGCCGCTAGGCGGCGCGCTCGGCGAAGTAGCGGCGTGCCGCCTCGCCGACGGCGCGGGTGCCGCCGTAGGCGATCCCGCCCTTGAGCGCCCAGCCCGCGACCGGGACCGCCCCCAGCAGCTGCCTGGCGACAGCACGGAAGCCGAGCCCGGCCCCGACCGTCCCCAGCACTTCCGGGAGCCGGCTCTGGTCGACCTCCACCCCGTGCGCGGCGGCGAGGCGGAGCACGAGGCGGATCTGGTTCAGGGTCAGGACGGGGAAGTCGGCGCCGGGGACGAAGATCGCCGCGCCGAGCACGCCGTTCTTGCGGGAGAAGCTCTCGATCAGCGCGTCGCAGACCGGGCCGCGCAGCACTGGCAGACGCGCCGCGAGCGAGGTCGCCCCCTCCCCCAGCCTGGCCGCCACGACCCGCGCGATCGTCTCGACCGGGAAGCCCGAGCCGGGCGGGCAGGGAACGACGTCGGTCGCGAGCACGTAGGGGACGTCGAACGACTCGCGCCCGGTCTGAACCGCGACGATCGGGACGCGGGCACGGTTCGCGGCCCGGAGCTCCGCCTCGCCGTCGGGGGTGGGAGCGCCGGCGAGCACGTAGACGAGCAACGCGGCCTGCTCAGGACTGCCGTGCGAGGTGACCGCGTTCGCCGTGCCACCGCGCGCGAGCTCGCGCTCGAGCTGGCCGGCAAGCGCACCCCGGACGAGCAGCGGCTTCGTGTCCTCCGCGGCGACCCGGGCCTCCTTGACGAGGCCC
>JBBQHQ010000174.1:0-3953 GCA_038324115.1 Gaiellales bacterium | reverse complement strand
GTGGCGACTGGAGGCCGGGGGTCGGGCCTTCTCGCTCCGGACCGAGTCCGAGGGCTGGGAGGCACGGATCCGGCCGTCTTGGGTCTCGCCCTCCTACGGCGTCAAGCACCAGACCAGCTGCCTCGAGCTCTTCCGCTCGGGGCCGCTCCGCCCGCTGACCGTCATCCTGGAGCCCGCGTGACCCCGCCCGTCGTCCTCACCGCGTACCCGCTCTCCGGGGCGTTCCAGAAAGAGCTCGAGGCCGACCTCGGCGCCGGGATCCGGTACACGGCGCTCCCCGCGCTCCGCCGCCTTCCGCCCCTCACGCTGGTGCGCACCCTCGCCTCGTTTCGGGGAGCGCCCTGCTACGTCGCGATCGAGGACCCGGAGAGCCGTCCGCTGCTGCCGATCCTCGCGGGAGTCGCGGCCCTCTCTGCGGCGAGCCGGATCGAGCTCCTGGAGCGCGACCTTTCCCGCTCGCCGATCGCCCGGCTGCGCGCCCTGCGCGGCCTGACCTCGCTGCTCGCGGCGAGCGTTGGCGGCCGGGTGGCGCTCCGGCGCTGCCGCGCGGAGCTCGAGCGCCTGGTCGCCCTGCCGCCACGCCGGGTCGCCTTCGGCGGCGGGAGGCGCCTGCTCTTCGCGAACGGGAACCTCTGGTTCGGCGTCAAGGCCGGCGGATCGGTGGGGCATGTCGCCGGCGTCGTCAACGGGTTCCTCGAGTCCGGCTACGAGGTCGATGTCGCGACCGCGGTCGAGCCCGTGCTCGTGGACGGCACCGCGCGGGTCACCCGGCTGGAGCCGCCGGCCACGTACGGCCTCCCCGTCGAGGTCAACTACTACCGCTTCCAGCGCTCGATGGTCGGGCAGCTGACCGCGGCGGCCGGCCCGGGCCCCGACTTCGTCTACCAGCGGATGTCGGTTGCGAACTACGCAGGCGTCCAGGCGGCCGAGGCGCTCGGCGTCCCGCTCGTGCTCGAGTACAACGGCTCCGAGGTCTGGGCTGCGCGCAACTGGGGCGGGGGCCTGCGCTACGAGCGGGAGGCGCTCCTGGCCGAGGAGGCATCCCTGCGCCACGCCCAGGTCGTGGTCACCGTCTCGGAGGTCCTGGCGGACGAGCTCGCCGAGCGGGGGGTCGAGCGGGAGCGGATCGCCTTCCACCCGAACGGCGTCGACGCAGACCGCTTTAACCCGGCCGCCTTCGGCGCAGCGGAGACCGCCGCGCTGCGGGAGGAGCTTGGCATCCCCGCCGACGCCCTCGTCGCCGGCTTCGTCGGCACGTTCGGCCACTGGCACGGCGCCGAGGTGCTCGCGCGGGCGATTCGGAGCCTCGCCGAGGCCGATCCGGAGTGGGTCGCTCGCCACCGGCTCCGCTTCCTGCTCGTCGGCGACGGCCTCAAGCTCGCCGACGTCCGCCGGGAGCTGGGCGCTGCAGGCCATGCGATCACGGTCCTCCCCGGCCTCGTCCAGCAGCATGAGGCGCCGCGCTACCTCGCCGCCGCCGACGTGCTGCTCTCGCCGCATGTCCCCAACCCGGACGGGACGCCGTTCTTCGGCTCGCCGACGAAGCTCTTCGAGTACATGGCGATCGGCCGGCCGATCGTCGCCTCCGCGCTCGACCAGATCGGGGACGTGCTCTCGCCGGCCCTCGACGCCGCGCAGCTCCCCGACGACGACCCGCCGGCAGGCGACCCGAGCCTGGCCGTGCTCGCAGTGCCGGGAGACGTGGACGAGATCGTGGCGGCGCTGCGCTTCCTCGCCGAGCGGCCCGCCTGGCGCGCGATGCTCGGGGCGAACGCGAGGGCGAAGGTGCTCGAGCGCTACACGTGGCGGAGCCACGTCGAGGCCATCCTCGACGCCGTCGAGCGGGCCCGGCACCGGGACGGGTAGCTCGTCAGCGGGCGGCGTCGAGCAGCACCTGCTCGAGCCGGGCGGCCTGCACGCTCCGGAGCCGCCCGCGGGCGAAGGCGCGCCCCCGCTCGCCCATCGCCCGACCCTCGTCGGGATGCGCGGAGAGCCAGCGGAGCGCCTCGGCGAGCGCGTCCGGGTCCTCGGGCGTGACGACGAGGCCGCCGCCGGCCTGCTCGAGCAGCCGCGCCGACTCGCCCGCCGCCGAGAGCACGACGGGCCGCCCCGCGGCCATGCAGTCGATCATCTTCGAGGGGACGAAGTCGGCGAAGGTCGGGTGCGCCGAGAGGGTGACGAGAAGCGCGTCGCTCCCGTGCAGGATCGGCGGGATCTCCTCGAGCGGGCGCTGCTCGTGGAAGCCGACGTTGCCCAGCCCTCTCGCGGCCGCCTCGGCGACGAGCGACTCGCGGAGCGGACCGTCGCCGACGAAGGCGAACTGGAAGCCGTCGTCGAGCAGCGCCGCCGCATCGAGCACGCTCGGCAGCGCCTGCGCGATCCCGAGCGTCCCGGCGAAGGTGACGAGGAACCGGTCGGGGGGCGCGAGCCGCTCCACGCCCGCCTCCTCGTCGAAGAAGAGCTCCAGTGTCCCGTTCGGGACGAGCGCCGTCTTCGGAGCTCGGCGCCGGATCGCGTCCACGTGCTCGCAGAACGGCTCCGTCACCGCCACGACGGCGGCGGCGCCGCGGTAGAGGGTGCGCTCGAGCGCCTCGGCGGCCCGGAGCTCCCGGCCGGGCGAGATCTGGAGCAGGCTGATCGCGGCGGCCGGCCAGAGGTCGCGCACGTCGAGCACGAACGCCGCCCGCTTCAGGCGCGCAATCGCGAGCCCGGCCACCCCGGTGAAGAGCGGCGGAGAGGTCGCGAGGACGACGTCCACCTTCCCGACGAGCGGGGCGACGGCGGTCGCCATCGCCATGTACGAGAGATAGAAGGCCATCCGAGTCGCCTGCGTCTTCTCCTCGTTTGCCTTCACCCAGACGCGCAGCACGCGGTAGGGGTTGGAGCGGTCGTCCTCGATCAGCCGCCCGCGGTATTCGGGCGGGATCACCCCCTGCGGGTGGTTCGGGAACTCGCTCACGACGGTGACCTCGTGGCCGCGCGCGGCGAGGAACTCCGCGAAGGACTGCATCCGCGACTGGGTGGCGCCGACCTCGGGTGGGAAGTACTGGGAAAGGAGCAGGACCCGGAGCGTGCGCGGTGCAGGGCCCGGGAGCCGATCGGGTGGGATCGCGGGGGCCAGCGGCGCGGGCTTCGGCCGGGGCGCCCGCCTCCGAGTCGAGGCCGGCTCGCGCTCGAGCAGCGACCGGTAGAGCCCGTCCAGGTCGGAGACGAGGCGGGGGATCGAGTAGCGCTCCAGCACGTAGTCGTGCCCCGTCTCGCCGAAGGCCTGCCGCAGCGACGCATCCCCGGCGAGCCGCGCGAGCCCGTCCGTGATCCCCTCCACGTCACCCGCCGGGACGAGGTAGCCGGAGCGCCCGTCGAGAACGACGTCGCGCACGCCCCCCACGTCGGTGGAGACGACCGGCCTGCCCGCGGCGAGCGCCTCGATCGCCGCGACCGGGGTTCCCTCGTTCGCCGAGGTGAGGCCGAACGCGTCGATCGCGGAGTAGATCCCGCCGACGTCCTCGCGGTAACCGACGAAGTGGCAGTCGCCCGCGATCCCGAGCTCGGCGGCCAGAGCTTCGAGCGAGCTGCGCAGCGGGCCGTCCCCGGCGAGCAGGAGGTCGGCCTCGACGCCCCTGCCGCGCAGGGCCGCGAATGCGCGCAGCAGGTCGTCGCAACGCTTGATCTCGGTCATCCGGCCGAGCCAGCCCACTGTGAACCTGTCCTCAGGGATCCCGAGCTCGGCCCGGACCTGGCCGCGCGCGGCGTCGTCGGAGGCGGCCCGCGTTGCCAGCGGCAGCCCGAGCCGGACGACGGAGATCTTCTCTGCCGGGGCGATCCCGAGCGCCACGAGATCGTCGCGGACCTCCGGGCTGACCGCGACGAGCGCGTCGCTGACCCTGGCGAGCTGGCGCTCGAGCTGGCGGAAGCCGGCGGTCTTCGCCGGGCTGAAGTAGCCGCGAAGCACG
>JBBQHQ010000173.1:0-3992 GCA_038324115.1 Gaiellales bacterium | reverse complement strand
AGGGCGAAGGGCACCATCGTCACCGACAGGCTCGTGCGCGCGACCTCGAAGAGGGACTTGCCGCCGCTGATCGAGAGCACGAGGCTGATCAGGAGCAGGTTGAGCGTGTAGTTGACGAAGGCTGCGGCGGCGACCTTCCCGAGGATGCTCCCGGCGCCGCCATCCGGGACGAGGCTGACCGCGATCCCCGCGGCGGCCGCGACGATCGAGAGCACGGCCGCGTTGTAGGCGACCCGGATTCCCGGCCGGTGCTGCGCGAGGTGCATGATGGGCGCGGCGAGGGCGACGATCACGCCGGCCTCCCACCCGTAGAGGACGATCGTGCCGACGCAGAAGACGAAGAGCAGCGAGACGCCGCCCGTGTCGATTCCGTCCAGAGGGACGGGATACCGCTCGGCGAGCACCGACGCCGCGAGCAGGCTCGCGACCCCGAGCAGGGTGCCGAGGCTGCGCGCGGTCAGCGCGAATGACGCCGCGGCTGCGACTCCGACGATGAGCCCCAGCAGACAGACGGGGACGATCAGGGCCGCAAGCCGCGGGGGCATCTTCGCCCCCGCGGTCATGCCGTCTTTACCAGCCCCACTGAAGCAGCCGCCAGCTCCACTGGCCGAAGACCGCCGCAACGGTCACCAGGGCAAGCATCAGAGCGACGAACTTGGGATGGTTCCACTGCAGCATTCGTTTCCTTCCACGAAGGGACGCCTTTGGACGCCAGACCCGACGAGTCTGAACCTGATCGGGTTAGGGATCATCACCCATTCGAGGGATTCTGCGTGACTCGTGTCACGAGCACCGAGATCCGCCCCGAGCCGTCCGAGCACGACGAACGGGCGATCCTCGCCGCGCTCGGGCAGGCGGAAGACGAGCCGACGGTGGGCGCCTGGGCCAGGGCAGCGCTCGAGGAGAACGTCGAGAGCCCGTAACCGCAGCGCCGCCTCGTTCGTTTCCTCTGTGACATGTGCTGCCGCTGTGGAGACCATCCCGCCCGCTCCGCCCACGAGCCGTTCTGCTCCATTTGCGTGATCTCGCTCAAGGTCGAGGTCGCTCGGGGGCTGACGCAGCTCGGCGGCTACCTTCGCTCCTGGGCCGCATTCGACGAATGGTGTGCGTCAAAGGCCCAACCGGTCGGTTTGAGCTAACTAGGCCGCTTCGCCGCGGAGGAGCCTCGGCGCCACCCGGGCGTAGTCGAGTCCGGAGACCCACGTGAGGACGAGGGCGACGAGCAGCGCCCACCAGCCGATCGCGTCCGGCCAGAGCCCGGCGGCCGCAAAGCCCCCGAGCGCCGCGGCGAGCGCCTGCGCCCAGGTCTTCAGCTTGCCGAGGTCGCGGGCCGCGATCACGACGCCCCGCTCGAGCGCCGCGAGTCGGAGGCCGGAGATCAGGATCTCGCGCGCGACGATCCCGGCGACCATCCAGCCCGGCCAGATCCCGTCCTCCATCAGCATCACGAGTGTGGCGAGCACAAGGATCTTGTCCGCGATCGGGTCGAGCAGCGAGCCGAGTGGGGAGGTCGTGCCCCGGCTCCGCGCGATTCGGCCGTCGAACCAGTCCGTCGCCATCGCGACGCAGAAGACGATGGTCGCCCAGAGCTCGTTGTGGGGCAGCTCCCACGCATAGAGCAGGACAACGAGCGGCACGGAGGCGGCGCGGCCGACGGTCAACTGATCGGGGAGCGTCACGGTCCGGGGAGAATACGCGCGTCATGCCGCCCTTCCGGAAAGTGCTGATCGCGAACCGCGGCGAGATCGCCGTCAGGATCGCCCGTTCGCTCCGCGAGCTCGAGGTCGGGAGCGTCGCCGTCTACTCCGAGGCAGACCGCTCGGCGGTTCACCCGACCGCCGCCGACGAGGCCTACCTGCTCGGCCCGGGGCCGGCCGCGGAAAGCTACCTCTCGATCCCGAAGCTGCTCGAGGTCGCGGCGCGGTCGGGCGCCGAGGCCGTGCACCCGGGGTACGGCTTCCTCGCCGAGAACGCTGAGTTCGCCGCGGCGGTCGAGGAGGCCGGCCTGACGTGGATCGGCCCGCCGAGCGCTGCGATCGAGCTGATGGGCTCGAAGACGAAGGCCCGCTCCGCGATGGCCGACGCAGGCGTCCCGATCATCCCTGGCGCGACCGAGCCGGTCGATTCCGTCGAGGAGGTGCTCGCGCTCGGTGAGGAGATCGGCTATCCGCTGATCGTGAAGGCGGCGGCCGGCGGCGGCGGCAAGGGGATGAAGCTCGTCGAGTCGCCCGAGGAGGCGGAGCGTGCGCTCGAGGCGGCTCAGCGCGAGGGCGAGAAGTACTTCGCGGACGGCCGGGTCTACGTCGAGCGCTACCTCCGCGACCCGCGTCACGTCGAGGTGCAGGTCCTCGCCGACGCGCACGGGAACGTGATCCACCTCGGCGAGCGCGACTGCACGATCCAGCGCCGGCATCAGAAGCTGATCGAGGAGACGCCGTCGCCCGCCGTGGACGAGGCGCTGCGCGCACGGATCGGGAAGATCGCCGTCGACGCGGCCCGCGCCGCGGGCTACCGCTCCGCGGGGACGATCGAGGGGCTCCTGACCGCGGACGGCGACTACTTCTTCATGGAGATGAACACGCGGATCCAGGTGGAGCACACCGTCACCGAGGAGGTGACCGGGGTCGACCTCGTCCGGGAGCAGATCCTGATCGCCGCAGGCGAGCCGCTCTCGCTCCGGCAGGAGGACGTGCGGCTGCGCGGCCACGCGATCGAGTGCCGGATCAACGCCGAGGACATCAGCAAGGGCTTCCTGCCCGCGCCGGGCACGATCACCGGCTATCGCGAGCCCGCGGGGCCGGGTGTCCGGGTCGACTCGGGCGTCGTCGAGGGCTCCGAGATCAGCGGCCTCTACGACCCGATGATCGCGAAGCTGATCGTGCACGGCGTCGACCGCGAGCATGCGCGCCTGCGGATGCTGCGCGCGCTCGGCGAGCTCTCGATCGAGGGGGTGCCGACGCTGATCGGCTTCCATCGGGCGCTCCTGACCTCCCCCTGCTTCATTGCGGGCGAGACCTGCCACGGCCTCGTCGAGTCGGAGGCGCTCGCCGAGCGAGCCGCGGAACTGGGGGACGTTGGTGCTCAAAGCACCAAAGTCGCCTCAGGCCGGCTCCGGGAGCGGATCCGCTCCGTCGAGGTGGCCGGGCGCCGCTACGACGTGACCGTGCTCGAGTCCGAGCCGCCGTGGGCCGAGGCCGGACGGCGCCGCCGCGAGCGGGTGCGGGGCGGGCCTGGCGGCGCGGGTGGCGACGCCGTCGTCAGCCCGATGCAGGGGACGGTCTTCAAGATTGAGGTCGCCGACGGCCAGGAGGTCGAGGTCGGCCAGGTGCTCTGCGTGATCGAGGCGATGAAGATGGAGAACGAGATCCGGGCGCACCGGGCCGGAGTCGTCGACGGGCTCGGCGTCGTCCCGGGTGACCCAGTCACGACCGGGCAGGTGATCTGCCGCGTTCTCGAGCAGTAGAGCCCTCTGCGCGGACACCTCGCGCGACGACGCCGAGCCGCTCGCGGCGACGGCCAGCCGCGTCGACACGTGGGTCCTGCTCGAGTACCGGGGGCTCTGGGCGCACGACGCCGTCGACGGGTCGTCCCTCTCGCCCGAGGTCAAGGCGCACCTCGCCGCCCAGCGCCACGCGATCCCGAACGCGCGGCTGCTCTTCGTCCGTGGCCGGCCGCGCAGCGGCGGCAGCGGGATCCGGGTCTTCGTCGTCCGCGCGGCCGAGCGGGAGCGGTGGATCCGCCGGATCGAGCTCGAGCGGTATGCCGACCTGCTCGACCTCGACCTCTTGACCGCAGGCAACCCGGACGACCTCCCGCTCTTCCTCGTCGGCACCCACGGCAAGCACGATCGTTGCTGCGCGAAGCACGGCCGTCCCCTCTACGACGCGGTCTGCGAGCAGCTGGACGACGAATGGGCCTGGCAGTCGACGCACGTCGGCGGAGACCGCTTCGCCGGGAACCTCGTGGGGCTGCCCGACGGCGTCTACCACGGG
>JBBQHQ010000172.1:0-4009 GCA_038324115.1 Gaiellales bacterium | reverse complement strand
GGCGTTCCGCGTCGGCCTCTACCGCATGGAGCGCGTCGTGCGGGAGCGGATGACGACGGAGGACGTCGACACGATCACGCCGCAGACGATCATCAACATCCGGCCCGTGGTCGCGGCGCTGAAGGAGTTCTTCGGCTCCTCCCAGCTTTCACAGTTCATGGACCAGACGAACTCGCTCGCCGGCCTCACCCACCGGCGGCGCCTGTCTGCTCTCGGCGCCGGCGGGTTGACGAGGGAGCGCGCGCCGATCGAGGTCCGCGACGTCCATCCGACCCATTACGGCCGCATGTGCCCGATCGAGACGCCGGAGGGCCCGAACATCGGCCTGATCGGATCGCTCGCGTCGATGGCGACGGTCTCCGAGTTCGGCTTCATCCAGACGCCGTACCGGGTCGTCAAGGGCAGCAAGGTGACGGACGAGATCATCTACCTGGACGCGGCCGAGGAGGCCCAGTACACGATCGCCCAGGCCTCCGAGCCGGTCGATCCGAAGACGGGCAAGTTCCTCAACGACAGCGTCCTCTGCCGCTCCAGCCTCGGCGAGGCGGTCACCGCGGTGCCGAAGGACGTCGAGTTCATGGACGTCGCGCCGGCCCAGATCGTCTCGGTCGCGACCGCCCTGATCCCGTTCCTCGAGCACAACGACGCCAACCGGGCCCTGATGGGCGCGAACATGCAGCGGCAGGCAGTGCCGCTGATGATCCCGCAGGCGCCGCTCGTCGGCACCGGCCTCGAGTACCGCGCCGCCATCGACACCGGCGACGTCGTCCTCTCGGCCACCGACGGCACCGTCATCGACATCGACGCAGAGCGGATCGTCGTCGAGGGCAAGGGCTCCCGCGAGGAGTACAACCTGACGAAGTTCCGCCGCTCGAACCAGGGCACCCTGATCCACCAGAAGCCGGTGGTCGGGCTCGGGCAGAAGGTCAAGCGCGACCAGGTCCTCGCGGACGGGTCGTCCACGGACGGTGGCGAGCTCGCGCTCGGCGCCAACCTGCTCGTCGCCTTCATGCCGTTCGAGGGCTACAACTTCGAGGACGCGATCGTGCTCTCCGAGCGGCTCGTCAAGGACGACGTGCTCAGCTCGATCCACATCCACGAGTACGAGATCGACGCCCGCTCGACCAAGCTCGGCGACGAAGAGGTGACGCGCGACATCCCGAACCGCTCGGAGGAGTCGCTCGCCAACCTCGACGACCGTGGCGTGATCCGCATCGGCGCCGAGGTCACCTCGGGCGACCTGCTCGTCGGCAAGGTGACGCCGAAGGGCGAGACCGAGCTGACGGCCGAGGAGAAGCTGATCCGCGCGATCTTCAAGGAGAAGGCGCGCGAGGTCCGCGACACCTCGCTCAAGGTCCCGCACGGCGAGGGCGGCAAGGTGATCGGCGTCAAGACGTTCTCCCGCGAGAACGGCGACGACCTCTCGCCGGGCGTCAACGAGCTCGTCCGCGTCTACGTGGCGAAGAAGCGCAAGATCTCGGAGGGCGACAAGCTCGCCGGCCGCCACGGGAACAAGGGCGTCATCTCGAAGATCGTCCCCGAGGAGGACATGCCGTTCCTCGAGGACGGCCGCCCGGTCGACGTGATCCTGAACCCGCTCGGCGTGCCGAGCCGGATGAACATCGGCCAGATCCTGGAGACGCACCTCGGCTGGGCCGCGGCGCACGGCGTCTTCGCGCAGGAGGGCGACGGCGGGGTCAACCCGCGCGCCCCGATCAACGCGCCCAACCCGAAGCCGGTGGCGACGCCGGTCTTCGACGGCGCCTCGGTCACGGACGTCGACAACGGCCTGATCGAGTGGACGAAGCAGAACCCGGACTCGCCGATCAAGATCAACGTCGACACCTCGCGGCCCGAGGGCAGCAGGGCGTCGGGGAAGATCCGGCTCTTCGACGGGAAGACGGGCGAGCCCTTCGAGCAGAAGGTCACCGTCGGCTACATGTACATCCTCAAGCTGCTCCACCTCGTGGACGACAAGATCCACGCGCGCTCGACCGGCCCGTACTCGCTCGTCACCCAGCAGCCGCTGGGCGGCAAGGCGCAGTTCGGCGGCCAGCGCTTCGGCGAGATGGAGGTGTGGGCGCTCGAGGCGTACGGCGCCGCCTACACGCTGCAGGAGATGCTGACGATCAAGTCCGACGACACGATCGGGCGGGTCAAGGCGTACGAGGCGATCGTCAAGGGCGAGAACATCGCCGAGCCGTCGATCCCCGAGTCGTTCAAGGTGCTCCTGAAGGAGATGCAGTCGCTCGCGCTCAACGTCCACGTCCAGTCGGACGACGGTCGCGAGGTCGAGGTCCGCGAGGAGGACGACGAGCTGCTCCGCGCCGCGGAGGAGCTCGGGATCGACCTCTCGCCCGGCTCGCTTCGCGCGGCTGCCCGCCAGCCCTCGGCCGAGGAGGTCGAGGAGGGCGGGGCCTCCGTGGACGGCGACGGTGAGCTCACGCTCGCCGCGGACGAGGATCTCGACGACCTCGCCGACGTCGTCGTCAGCCCCGCCGAGTCCTCCGACGAAGAGGCGCAGGCCCAGGTCGGCCCCGTCGCGGAGGAAGTGGCCGATCTCGAGCTGGACGACTGAGCTCCACCACCCGGATTGCAAAAGCACTGACTGAACAGAAGAAAGAGGCGCTGATCACTTGATCGACATCAACGATTTCGACGCGATTCGAATCGGGCTTGCGTCCAGCAAGCAGATCCGGGACTGGTCCTCGGGCGAGGTCACCAAGCCGGAGACCATCAACTACCGGACGCTGAAGCCGGAGCGCGACGGGCTCTTCTGCGAGCGCATTTTCGGTCCGACCAAGGACTGGGAGTGCTACTGCGGGAAGTACAAGCGCGTCCGCTACAAGGGGATCATCTGCGAGCGCTGCGGCGTCGAGGTGACCCGGCAGAAGGTGCGCCGCGAGCGGATGGGTCACATCGACCTGGCCGCCCCGGTCTCGCACATCTGGTTCTTCAAGGGAGTCCCGAGCCGGATCGGCTACCTGCTCGACATCGCCCCGCGCGAGCTCGAGAAGGTGCTGTATTTCGCCGCTTCGATCGTCACCGCCGTCGACGTCGAGGCGCGGGCGAAGGATCTCGCCGACCTCGAGGACAAGGTGCGGGCCGAGTCGGAGCAGATCTACGTCGACCGCGACGACGCTCTCGCCGCCCTCGAGGGCCGGCTCCAGCGCCGCCGCGACTACTTCGCGAAGGGCAAGGACAAGGACTTCGACGAGGACGACGACTTCTGGGCCCGCGGGCTCGGGAACTGGGCCGAGGAGCAGCTGCTCCCGACCCTGGAGGAGGTTCGCGACCTCGCCGGCAAGATCTTCCCGGAGCTTTCCGGCAAGATCTCGACCGAGGATCCGAAGAAGATCCGTGAGCTCGTGCGCGCCACCGCGACGCGCGACGACCGCAAGCTCGCCCCGCGCGAGTACGAGCAGGTCGCCACCGCCGCCGAGCAGGTCCAGGTCGCGCTCGCCCCGCTCCGCGCGGAGCTCGAGGAGGCCTCCGGCTCCAAGAAGGGCGCCCTGACCAAGCACGTGAACAAGATCCAGGACGCGCTCCTCTCGGGCACCGAGCTCGAGGGCGACGACGCCGAGCTCGTCGCCGGCGTCGATGTGAAGAACCTGGAGAAGGCGCGCGCAGTCGGCAACGGCCTGCTCGCCGACGTGCTCGCCGGAGCCGATCCCTCGGCCGACCCGGCGGACGTGCGCGAGCTCGCGTACGACCTCTCGCTCGTCGAGGGCGCGCGCAAGGACGACCTCGACACCGTCGCCCAGTGGGCGCTGAAGGTGCGCGAGATGTACGCCGACATCGAGTCGCGGCGCGAGGACGCCCGCGAGGCCGGGGTGGACTCCGTCCGCCGCCTCGAGGAGGTCTGGAAGCGCTTCCGCGAGCTCGACGTCAAGTACGTCGAGAACGACGAGCAGCTGTTCCGTGAGCTGAAGGACCGCTTCGGCTCCCCGTACGGCTTCGGCGTCTACTTCCGCGGCGGCATGGGGGCGGAGTCGATCCGCGACCTGCT
>JBBQHQ010000171.1:0-4062 GCA_038324115.1 Gaiellales bacterium | reverse complement strand
GAGGGGATCTTCGAGGCGATGGCCGGACTGCCCGTGACGATTCGCCTCCTCGACTGGCCGCTGCACGAGTTCCTGCCGGCGCTCGAGGAAGCCAAAGAAGACGAGCAGGTCGACGAGCGCATGCGCGAGCGGATCCGCTCGCTCGCGGAGGCGAATCCGATGCTCGGCTGGCGCGCCTGCCGGCTCGGGCTCTCGTTCCCGGAGATCTACGAGATGCAGGTTCGGGCGATCGCCCGGGCGGCGATCGCCGTGCGCGGGCGCACCGGCGAGGCGCCGCTCGTCGAGATCATGGTCCCGCTCGTCGGCTTCGGCGAGGAGCTGCGCCGGATCCGCGAGTCGACCGTCCGCGTCGCCGAGGAGGAGGGCGCGTTCGAGTACCTCGTCGGGACGATGATCGAGCTGCCACGCGCGTGCATCCGCGCGGACGAGATCGCCGAGCACGCCGACTTCTTCTCCTTCGGGACGAACGACCTGACGCAGACGGCGCTCGGGATCTCCCGCGACGACGGCGGCCGCTTCCTCTCCCAGTACCTCGAGACCGGCGTGCTCGAGCGCGACCCGTTCGAGACGATCGACCAGGACGGCGTCGGCGACCTGATGCGGATCGCCGTCGAGCGCGGCCGCAGCCGGCGCGAGGGGATCAAGCTCGGGATCTGCGGCGAGCACGGGGGCGAGCCCCGCTCGATCGCCTTCTGCCACTCGCTCGGGCTCGAGTACGTCAGCTGCTCGCCCTTCCGCGTCCCGGTCGCGCGTCTCGCTGCCGCTCAGGCCGCGCTCGCGGAGCAGGGCATCGGCGCCGTCGCGATCGGCGGCTAGGCCGTTCCGGACCTGTCAGAGCTTGTGTTTCGGAAACACAAGCTCACTCGCTACGCGTAGCCACGGACCTTCAGTAACGCGACCGCGACGCTGAGCACCCCGACCGCGGCGAGGCCGGCGTAGCCGACCAGGTCGTGCCCGGAGTAGGCGACCTTGCGCGTCCCCAAGCGGGAGAGCGCGAGCATTGCGACGGCGCCGCCGACGAACCCGCCCAGATGTCCGCCGATCGAGATTCCCGGGACGAGGATCGTGAAGGCGAAGTTGATCACGAGGAGCGGGACGACGCTGCCGCCGAAGACGAAGGTGCCCTGGCGCTCGAGCACGAGCATGGCGCCGAAGAGACCGAAGATCGCGCCGGACGCGCCGACCGTCGCGCTCGTCGGCGTGAACAGGAGCGCGCCCGCCGAGCCGGCGAGGCCGCCCACGAGATAGAGAAGCAGGAACCGGGCCGAGCCGAGGACGCTCTCGAGCGGCGGCCCGAAGAGCCAGAGCACGAGCATGTTCATCCCGAGATGGACTGGCCCGTAATGGAGGAACGCGGCCGTGAGCAGCCGCCACCAGTCCCCGTCGGCGACGTAGGGCCCGAAGAGGACGCCGTTCGTGTAGATCGAGCCGCCGTTTCCGGACATCGGCGCGCCCTGCGCGAGTTGGGCCAGGTAAACGAGCACGTTCAGGCCGACGAGCCCGCGCGCGACGAAGCCAGGGCCGCGCGCCGTCCGGCCCTGCACGCGCTGGACGACGCGGGCGGGGCCGGTCGCCTCGCCGGCGTGCTCGGGGCAGCGAATCCCGACCGGCGCGAAGCGCATGCAGTCGGGGCAGAGGCCGCGACCGCACTCGGAGCAGGAGACGCCGGTCTCGCGGTCGGGGTGCCGATAGCAGGTCAGCGGCTCGCTCATCCCGATTAGCCTAGCCGCGTGCAGGTCCATGTCGCCTTCGTGCCCAGCGAGGCCGCCGAGGCTCCCGTCGCGATCGTAATCGACGTCGTCCGGGCGACCTCGACGATCGCCCAGGCGCTCTCGGCCGGCTACGAGCGCGTGCTCTGCGTCCCCGAGATCGACGCCGCCCGGACGCTGCGCGCGGAGCTCCCCGACAGCATCGTCGGCGGCGAGCGGGACGCGGTCCGGATCGAGGGCTTCGACGTCGGCGCCTCGCCCCGCGAGTTCCTGGAGCCGCGCGCGTCGACCCTGATCCTCTCCACCACGAACGGCACCCGCACGATCGTCAACGCCGCTGAGCGCTCCGAGACGGTGTTCCTGGGCAGCCTGCTCAACCTCGACGCGCTTGCCGGTCATGTGCAGGCCCTCGGCGAGGACGTCGTCCTGCTCTGCGCGGGCTTCAACGGCGCTTTCGCGCTCGACGACGCCTACTGCGCGGGCCGGTTCGTCCAGCTCCTCGGCGGCGTGCGGAGCGACGGCGCCGTCGCCGCGGCCCTCCTCGCCGACCGCTACCCCGACCCGCTCGAGGGGCTGAGCGCACGCACCTACGGGCCGCCGGGGCTGGGGGAGGACATCGCCTTCTGCGCGCGCGTCAGCGTGCTGGACGTCCTCCCGCGGTTCGCCCGGATGATCGGGTCGGCCGCGGAGATCGTCGCCTGAGCCGCGCTCTCGTCCTCCTGACGCGCGACCTGCGCGCGCACGACCAGCCGGCGCTCGCCGCGGCGGCCGCGACCGCTGACGTGGTCGTGCCGCTCTTCGTCCTCGACGAAGGGATCCTGGGGACGCCATACGCGGCCCCGAACCGCGTCGGCTTCCTGCTCGAGGCGCTCGCGGACCTCCGGGAGAGGATCCCGCTCGTCGTCCGCCGCGGGGACGTCGTCGCGGAGACCGCACGACTCGCCGCCGAGGTCGGCGCGGAGGCGGTGCACGTGAGCGAGGATGTGAGCGCGTATGCCCAGGCCCGCGAGGAGCGGCTTCGCGCGGCGCTCCCGGTGCCGCTCCACGTCCATGGCGGGGTCACCGTCGTCCCGCCCGGGCGTGTGGTGCCGCAAGGCCGCGACCACTACGAGGTCTTCTCGGCCTACTGGCGCGCCTGGCAGCGGCTCCCGCTCGGGGAGGCGCTCGACCCGCCCGACCTGCCTCCGCACGGCATCGAGCCGGGCGAGCTCCCGAGCCTTCCCGTTGGTCGCTCCCCGGACGTCGTCTCGGGCGGCGAGACCGAGGGCCGGTGCCGTCTGGACGACTGGGCAGCCCACGGTCTCGCGGGCTACGGGAACGGGATGGACGAGACCTCTCGGCTTAGCCCCTACCTCCACTTCGGCTGCCTCTCCGCCCGCGAGGTCGCCGTGCGCTGCGCCGCGAACGAGGCGTTCGTGCGCCAGCTCTGCTGGCGGGACTTCTACGCGCAGCTCCTCGCCGCGCGTCCCGAGACCTCCCACGCCGACCTGCGCCCGCGCGGCGACGACTGGCCGGGCGGGGTGGAGGAGCTCGCCGCCTGGAAGGAGGGCCGCACCGGCTATCCGTTCGTGGACGCAGGGATGCGGCAGCTCGCCCGCGAGGGCTGGATGCACAACCGGGCGCGGCTCGTGACGGCGTCCTTCCTCGTCAAGGACCTCGGCGTCGACTGGCGTGAGGGAGCGCGGCACTTCTACGACCTGCTCCTCGACGGCGACGTCGCCCAGAACGCGGGCAACTGGCAGTGGGTTGCGGGCACGGGCACCGATTCGCGCCCGAACCGGATCTTCAACCCGGTCACGCAAAGCCGGAAGCTCGATCCGGAGGGCGCCTACATCCGCTGCTACATCCCCGAGCTGACGGTCGTCGCGGACGTGCACTGGCCGGGCCTGCTCGCTCCGGGCTATCCGGCCCCGATCGTTGACCACGCCGAGGCTGCCGAGCGGTTCAGGCGGCGGCGGAGCCGCTGAGCGGCGAAGCCTGGGGAAGCAGCACGCGGAACGTCGAGCCACCGCCCAGCTCGCTCTCGACCTCGATCTGACCACCGCTCTGGCGCACGACCCCGTAGACCGTGGCGAGCCCGAGGCCCGTCCCCTTGCCGGTCTCCTTCGTCGTGAAGAAGGGCTCGAAGATCCGCTCCAGCGTCGCCGCGTCCATGCCGGCGCCGGTGTCGGAGAGCTCGATCGCGACGTGGGGCGCGCCGGCGAGGGTGACCGTCCCGGTCGAGATCCTCAACCGGCCGCCGTCGGGCATCGCGTCCCGTGCGTTGAGCGCGATGTTGAGCACGACCTGGGTCAGCTGGTCCGGATCCGCCTCGACCGCGGCGAGGCTCGGGTCGAGCCTGATCGACACCGCG
>JBBQHQ010000170.1:0-4075 GCA_038324115.1 Gaiellales bacterium | reverse complement strand
CGCATGAGCGAGGACCGGCATCGGCGGCTCCGCCTGGGGGGTTGGCTCGCACTCGTGGGGCTCCTCGTGCTCGCTGGGTACGGGAGCCGGCTGGCGGAGGGGAAGCCGCCGGAGGACGCGCTCTACCGCTACGACCTCGCGCTGAACAGCATCGTCGTCTACGGGATCCTGCTCGCCTGCGTCTACGCGCTCGGGGCCGGGCTGCGCCGCCGGGAGCTCTTCGCGCTGCGCCGGCCCGGATCGTGGGGGCGCGCCCTCGGTCTCGCCCTCGGGGCGTACGTCGCGATCTTCGCCGGCGCCGGGCTCCTGATCCGCCTCCTCGGCGCGGGCGACGAGCAGGGGCTGACCCCGAAGAGCTGGGACTCGAGCCGCGCCGGGGCGTTCGCGGTCAGCTTCCTCGCCATCGCCGTCGTGGGGCCGATCGTCGAGGAGCTGACCTACCGCGGCGCCGGGCTCTCCCTGTTCCTCCGCTTCGGCTCGCCGACCGCGGTCGGCGCCACCGCACTCGCCTTCGGGCTCGGGCACGGGCTCGTTCTGGCACTGCCTGCACTCGTCTGGTTCGGGATCGTCGCCGCGCTGCTCCGCCTGAGAACCGACAGCGTCCTGCCGTCGATCCTCGTCCACTGCGCCTTCAACGCGACGAGCCTGATCCTCTCGGTGACGCTCTGACGGCGGCGCGGGCGGCAGGCATCGTCGTCGCGCTCGTCGTGCTCGCGGCGGCCGGCTGGCTGGTCTGGCAGGCCCTCTATCTCCGCGGCGGCGACCGGTCGGTCGCGTGGGTCGACCTGACCGCGCGGACAATCGCGGCGCCCGAGCAGGCCCAGGTCCGCTCGATCGAGTCCGCCTCCGAGCTGCGCGCAGCGCTCGGCTTCTCGGCGTCGCTGCCCCGGATCGACTTCACGCGCCGGCGCGCGGTCCTGGTCGCGGCGGGGCCGCGCTCGAGCACCGTCTACGAGATCGAGGTGCTCGGCGTGACCGAGGAGCGCGGTCGGATCGTCGTCGCGGCCCGGGAATCGGCGCCGACGCTCGCCCGTCCCGGCCGGGCTAGGCTGGCATTTCCGTTCCGCCTGATCACGATCCCGCGCGGCGACAAGCCCGTCGCGCTCGAGCTGAGAGGACGCCCGTGAGCATCGACCCGCGCATCGAGAGCCTGCGAGCCGAGCTGACGGCGAACGACGTCAAGATCGTCGAGGCCGTGAACGCCCGGCTCGAGCTCGTCGCCCGGCTCCGCGCGGTCAAGGAGGAGCTCGGGGTCGGCTTCCTCGACCCCGGCCGGGAGCAGTGGCTCGTCGAGCACCTGCTGGAGGCGAACGGCGGCCCACTCTCCGACGACGGCCTGCAGCGGCTCGTGGACGAGCTGCTGGCGCTGACGAAGCGCGAGGTCTACGAGCGCCCGAGCCCGGGCGCCTGAGTCACTCCTCCTCGAGGTTGAACTCGTCCGGCGAGACCTCGTCGAGGAATCGGCGGAACTCGTCCGGATCGAGGTCCGCGAGCGGGGTGACGCCGGCGAACTCGTCGTGCTCGCCCTCTCCCTCGAACTCGATCCCCGACTCCTCGATCACCTCGTCGGCAACGTAGATCTTCGCGCCGGAGCGGACGGCGAGCGCGATCGCGTCAGAGGGCCGGGAGTCGATCTCGATCTCGGAGCCGTTCTGCTGCAGCGTGATCCGAGCGTAGAAGGTGTTCTCCCGCAGCTCGGTGACGGTCACCGCGGTCACCTCGGCGCTCAGCTCGCCCAAGATGTCCGCGACGAGGTCGTGCGTCATCGGCCGCGGCGTGGGCGCGTTCTGGAGCTTGACGAGGATCGCGGCCGCCTCGGGATGGCCGATCCAGATCGGGAGGAACTTGTTCCCGTCGGACGTCTTCAGGAGAACGATCGGCTGCTTGCCGACCAGGTCGAAGCTCACCCCGTAAATCAGCATCTCGCGCATCTGGGCCTCCGGTCCAGTGTAGCCCAGCGGGCTGCCGCGAAACCCGGCGGCGGCGCCCGTTATCCGGCGGCCCGTATCCGGCGAGCCGCCGGGGTCGTTCTATCCATATGGTCGACCTCTGGCTCCACGACATCGAATCCCTCGAGGCTGTCGCCCAGGACGAGGGCACCAAGGCCCTCTGCCTGCGCATGGCCGCGATGTCGAAGGCCGGGACGCTGCAGCCCTTCATCCGGGAGCTGCACGCCGACGACGACCTGGACGACGGGACGAAGGACACGATCGCCGAGATCGCGAGCGACGAGCACTTCCTGCTCGCCCTCGAGGACTACGTCCGCCGCACGACGTACCGCCATTAGCTCCGCGAGAGGGTCAGTGGGCGATCCTGGATTCGAACCAGGGACCTCCGCCTTATCAGAGCGGCGCTCTAACCAACTGAGCTAATCGCCCTCGCGCGGCGGGATTCTAGCGAGAGGACGCGGGCTGCGGGCTCCGCAGGAGCCCCTTCAGGGGTCTTCGCGCGACGGGCGGCCGCCGTGAGGCGGCTGTCCGTCTTGCGCCGGGAACTCAGAGCGATTCGAGCGTCTCGACGAGCTCCTCGAGCCCGGTCTCGTCGCCGAAGAGCAGCTCGAGCTTGCCGGCGCTGACCCGCGCCTTCATCCCCGTGACGTGCTCGGCCGCGGCGCGGGCGCGCTCGGCGAGGGCGGGATCGACGCGGCTCGACGTGCGCGGCTTGCGGGCGGCGCCGCCGTCCTGCGCGGCCCGCTCCGCGCCGCGCACGGACATGCCCTCGGCGACGATCCGCTTCGCCAGCTTCTTCCGCTGGGCGTGATCCGGCAGCGCCAGCACCGCCCGGGCGTGGCCCTCGGTCAGCTCGCCCCGGGCGACCATCCAGAGCACCTCCTCGGGCAGCTCGAGCAGACGGAGGCGATTCGAGACGCCGGACTTGGAGCGGCCGACCTTGCCCGCGACATCGCCGAGCGTCAGCTCGAACTCGTCCAGGAGCGTCGCGTAGGCGCGCGCCTCCTCGACCGGGGAGAGCTGCTCGCGGGCGACGTTCTCGACCAGGGCGAGCAGGAGCGTCTCGCGGTCGTCGGCCTCGCGGACGAGCGCCGGGATCGCGTCGATCCCCGCCTCGCGGGCCGCCCGCCAGCGCCGCTCGCCGGCGATCAGCTCGTAGCCACCCTCGGGGCGGGGCCGGACGACGACCGGCTGGAGCAGACCCTGCGCCTTGATCGAGCTCGCGAGCCCGGTCGTGGCCTCCGGCTCGAAGCGCCGCCGCGGCTGGCGCGGGTTCGCGTGGATGGCGTCGACGGGCAGGTGCGCGAGCTGGGTGCCGGAGCTCTCCGCACCGCCGATCAGGACCTCGAGGCCGCGGCCGAGGCCGCGCCGCGGGGTCGATCCAGCACCGGTGCTAGCGCCGCTCGACAAGCTCCATCGCCACCTTCCAGTACGCCTCCGCGCCGGTGGAGCGGCGGTCGTACGCGATCGCAGGGAGCCCGTGGCTCGGCGCCTCGGCGAGGCGGACCGAACGGGGCACCGTCGTGGTGAAGACCAGGTCGCCGAAGTGGCGCCGGACCTCCCGCTCGACGTCGGCCGCGAGCCGCGTCCGGCCGTCGACCATCGTCAGGAGGATCCCTGCGATCCCGAGGCGGGGGTTCAGCCGCTTCTTGACGAGCTCGATCGAGCCGAGCAGCTGGGAGAGGCCCTCGAGCGCGTAGTACTCGGCCTGGACCGGCACGATCACCCGGTCGGCGGCCGCGAGCGCGTTCACGGTCAGCGGGCCGAACGAGGGCGGGCAGTCGAGAAAGACGTAGCCGTAACGGTCGCGCGCGGTCGCGAGCGAGCCCTGG
Source organism: Gaiellales bacterium (assembly GCA_038324115.1). GTDB lineage: Bacteria > Actinomycetota > Thermoleophilia > Gaiellales > Gaiellaceae > Gaiellasilicea. The sequence continues at coordinate 294 of JBBQHQ010000170.1, read as the reverse complement.
AGGTAGCGCTCGCCGTCGTCGTGCCGCGAGAGCTCGACAGCGGCGCCGGCGAGGTCAGGCTTCGCCGGCACGAGCTGGAGGTTCTCGAAACGCGTCGCGCGCGCGATCTCGGCCACCGGCGCGCCGTCGAGCAAGTCATAGCTCGAGGTCCCGTTTGCCTTCTCGCCGAGCCCCGAAGTCGCGTTCGCCTGCGGGTCGAGGTCGACGAGGAGCGCCTGCTCCCCGGCCTCCGCGAGGCACGCTGCCAGGTTGACGGCGGTGGTCGTCTTGCCGACCCCGCCCTTCTGGTTCGCC
>JBBQHQ010000169.1:0-4203 GCA_038324115.1 Gaiellales bacterium | reverse complement strand
TCTCCTTCGAGGACGCGCTCGACGCCGAGGAGGAGCGGATGCGCGGCGAGCTGCAGCGGATCGTCTCCGACCCCGGCTACTTCAGCCATGCCTGGTGGGACTTCACCTACGTCGCCCGTGGCCTCTACGCCGAGCAGATCGAGCGCTGGTACGAGCACTTTCCCAGGGAGCAGCTGCTCGTGCTCGCGAATGAGGATCTCTCAGAGCGACCCCAGGAGACCTACGCCAACGTGCTCGACTTCCTCGGCGCTCCTGCGCACGAGCTGGACGCCTATCCCCGTGTCTTCGACCGCGACTACCCGCCGATGCGGCCGGAGACGCGCGAGCGGCTGGTCGAGCGGTTCGCCGAGCCCAACCGCCGCCTGGAGCAGCTGCTCGGGCGTGAGCTCGGCTGGGCCTAGTTCGGCTTGGCCTAGCTCAGGCGCGGGCGCCCGAGAAGACGCAGCCGGGGTCGCCCCGGTGCAAGCACTGGAGCTCCTCGAGCGGGAAGCGCTCGCCGTAGTGCGCGGCCACGCCGGCGACGAGCCCTTCGAGCAGCCGGCAGAGACGCCGTTCGGACGTGTACGAGATCAGGACGCCGTCGTCACCGAGCTCGCGGATGTGCAGATGCGGCGGCTGCGCTCCGGGGATCGTCTCCCGGACGATCTCGTGGATCGTCTCCTCGATCCCGAGCAGGAAGTCCCGCGTCCCCGTTCGCGCCGCGTAGTAGTCGGGGTAGAGCCGGGCGAAGACGGTGCTCCCCGTGAACTCGCCGAAGCCGCGGAGGAGGTCGTCGGCCGCCTCGTCGAGCGCGCCCCGCAGGTGCTCGAGCCGCCGTCCGAACTCCGCGTCCGGGTACGTCTCGTCCAACTGGTAGTCCCCGGCCGGCCAGAGCGCCTCGTCCTCGACCAGCCTGCGCGTCCCGTACTCGCGCAGCGCGGCGAAGATCAGGCCGTGCACGTCAGGTCAGCTGCCAGACGTCGCCCCGGATGATCGGCACGACGCTCCCGTCGGCGGCGATCCCGTCCACCTCGACGTCGGGGCCGCCGATCATAAAGTCGGTGTGGACCGAGGACTCGTTGTAGCCCAGCTCCGCGAGCTGCTCGGGCGTTGCGTCGGCGCCGCCCTGGAAGGAATCGACGAAGCCCGCGCCGTAGGCGATGTGGCAGGCGGCATTCTCGTCGAAGAGGGTGTTGAGGAAGACGATGCCCGTCCTGCCGACAGCCGAGTCCCCGTCCACGAGCGCCACCTCGCCGAGCATCGCTGCCCCCTCGTCGGCGCCGACCTGTCCGCGCACTACGTCGGCGCCCGCGGAGGCGTTCACCTCGACGATCTTGCCGCCCTCGAACCGGAGCTCGAGGTCGCGGACGACGGTTCCCAGGAGCGCGAGCGGCTTCGTGGAGCGCACCGTGCCCTCGGTTCGGCGGCGGTCGGGAGAAGTGAAGATCTCCTCGGTCGGCATGTTCGCGACGTAGTCGCGGCCCTCCACCGTCGTCTCGGCGCCTCCGCCCCAGCGCGTGCCCGGGGTCAGCCCGACACTCAGGTCGGTGCCAGGCCCGCGGAACCGGATCGTGTCGAAGTTGCGCTCGTTCATCAGCTCCGCTCGGCCTCTCAGCTTGGCGATGTGCGCCCGCCACGCTCCGACGGGATCGGCCTCGTCCAGCCGGGTCGCGGTGGCGACGGCGTCCCAGAGCCGCTCTACGTCGGGCTCGCCGAAGACGGTGCGCGCCCAACCCTCGTTCGGGTAGGCGAGAATCGTCCAGTTGAGCAGCCGCTTGTTCAGCCCTTCGAGGTAGCGCTCCATCATCGCCTTGAAGCGGGTCTTGCCGACCCGCTGGCCGTCCAGGTCGGAGAAGAGCTCCGGCTCGGGGTCGCCGGCGATCTGGATGATCGCGCCGCGCCGCTCGACGAGATAGTTCATCCGCTCGAGCAGCCAGGGCGGCGTCCAGTCGAGCGTGTCCTCGGGTGCGTGCGCAATCCGGGCGTGGCGGGCGTGCGGATCGACGTAGTCGACGTCCACGTAGTGGGCTCCGCGCTCGTAGGCGATCCGCGCGATCGCGCGCAGGAGCGGCGCGTGCTCGAGGTAGCCCGAGACCCAAACGTCCTGACCTTCACCGACGTTCGAGCCGACCTCGACGGCCAACCGGGCGTACTTCTCGAGGCGCTCGTCGGGCGTCACGGCCGCAAGCCTACAGACCGTTGCTAGCTTCTCAGGCCGATGAGCGCTTCCACCCAGACTCCTCCGCGCGAGCGGATCACCCGCGGCACGGGCGGCGACCTCGACGCGCCCTGGCTCGTGATCGTCCTGAACGACAACCACAACACCTTCGACGGGGTCGCGTTCGCACTCGCCTCGGTGATCCCGGGGGTCGACTTCGACCGGGGAATCGCGCTCGCGACGAAGATCGATTCGACCGGTCGGGCCGTCGTCTGGTCGGGCCACAAGGAGCAGGCGGAGCTCTACTGGGAGCAGCTCGAGGCGCGCGGCCTGACGATGGCTCCGCTGGAGCGCCAGTAGGCGTGGTAGCTTCAGCGCCGGTGTCGTTGCTCGCGATCACATCGAACGGGAAGATCGGCCTCGGGCTCGTTGCGCTCGCGTTCATCGCGTTCGCGCTCGTCTCGTCGTTCCTGTTGCCGCGCCGGAACCCGAACTTCCCGGGTGACCGGCTGGGCGCTTACATCGGCGTCGCGGTGCTCCTCTTCGTCGCGATGATGAGCGCCGTCGTCTTCTTCGCCAAGGAGAGCGGGCACGGCGGCGAGGGGACGGCTGCCGAGGCGCACAGCGGCAGCACGGAGGCGGCGACGACGGCCGGCGCGACTGAAACCGGCGCGACCGACACGGGCGCCACCGGTGGCCAGGGCGATCCGAAGGCCGGCGAGGCCGTCTTCGCGTCCGCGGGCTGCGAAAGCTGCCACACGCTCGCCGCGGCCGGCTCGAGCGGGGCGGTAGGTCCGAACCTCGACCAGGCGAAGCCGCCGGCCTCGCTGGTCGTTGACAGGGTCACGAACGGCAAGGGCGTGATGCCCTCGTTCAAGGACAGCCTCTCCGAGCAGCAGATCCAGGACGTCGCCGCGTACGTCTCGACGTCCACCGCCGGCTAGAGCCGACCTAGTTGCTCTGAGCAACTAAGTCCGCCCGCGCCCGGAGCCAGAAACCGTCCCACTGGTTGTGGGAGGCGGGCCGACCCTTCAGGGATTTTCGCGCGATGAACATCCGCTCTCGCGGATGCTCATCTTGCGCAGCTAACGGAGAGAGCGGGATTTGAACCCGCGACACGCCTTTCGACGCGTACGCGATTTCCAGTCGCGCTCCTTCGGCCGCTCGGACACCTCTCCGCGACGAGCACAGGGTAACGGCTCTAGGAGGCGGCGTCGCCTCCCTCGAGCCTGGGCAGGAGCTGCCCCATTCGCTCGAGCACGGTACTGACGACCGCAGCGTCGTCGGCGGTGAAGCCCCGGTCGTTCGCGTAGACCTCGACGAGACCCCAGCTGTGGCCGCGTGCCTCGACCGGGAGGAGGAGCAGCGACTCGTACCCGAGCTCGACCAGGTGCGCGACCTCGGCCGGGTCGGCGTTGGCGTCGGCGCGGTGCACCATCCGGGGCTCGCCCTGCTCGAGGACGAGCCGGGTGAGCGGGTAGTCGGAGAGCTGGAAGAGCGCGGGGGCCGGCCGCTCCCCCGCGCGGGTCTCGATCGCCAGCTCGACGATCAGGTCGCCGATCGTGCGCGAGATCGTGCAGCGGGACGCGTCGAGGAGTCCGACGATCTCGTGGCAGGCGACCTCGAGCAGGCGCGAGACGGTCGTCTCCGCAGTAACCCGCTCCAGCGCCCCCTCCACCTGCACATCCCCCACAGCGCAAGTATCGGGCAAAGGCCGCCAGACGCCAACTTTTGTGCTCGAACCATGCGCCAACGCCCGTGCGATAGGCAGGGAGCGATAGCGACCCTTCAGGGGTCTTGGCGCGGTCGGGATCCGCGCGAGCGGATCCCGACCTTGCGCAATCAACGGAGGGGGAGGGATTTGAACCCTCGATCCGCCGTTAAGACGGATAACGGTTTTCGAGACCGCCGCATTCGACCGCTCTGCAACCCGTGCGTGGGGCCCACAGCCTAGGTTGCCGCGGGTGGGGGCTCTGGGTTGGGGATTGTGGTGGGCGGCTTGTGCGTGAACGTGCTGTTGCGGTTCCTCATGCTCGGCAACGCGGGCTTTTTTGGGCTCGCTGACG
>JBBQHQ010000168.1:0-4250 GCA_038324115.1 Gaiellales bacterium | reverse complement strand
GGCGAGCGCGGGCAGCAGCTCCCCGAGCCGCGCGAACGCGTCCTCGAAGCGCCAGAGCGAGCGGTCGGGCTCGGCGGGGTCGTTCGAGATCACCCGCGCCTCGACTGCCGGGATCCCGGCGAGCTCGGCCGCCCGGAGGACGGCGAAGCCCTCCATCGCCTCGACCTCGAGCGCTGCGCCGCCGCCGACACGCGCGCTCGTCCCGATCGGAAGCACGGGCGCGTGGGGGAACGCAGCCCGGAGCCGGGCCAGCAGCGCCTCGTCCGGGAGTGCCCGCGCGGGCACGAACGGGCCCAGTGCGTCGCAGTAGACCGCCTCGGAGCCGAGCACGAGCTCGAGCGGCTCCAGCCCGCCCGCCCCGGCGATCCCGACGTGGAGGACGGCGCTCGGCCGCAACTCGGCGAGCGCCCGGGCAGTGTTGGCAGCCGCCTCGACCGGCCCTACCCCGCAGGCCAGCTCGTGCACGTCCTCGAGCGGCACGAGCTCCCGCCCGGTCGCCCCGACGACGAGCAGCACTAGTCGCCGCTGGGGGGGTCGAGCTCGGCTGCGAGCTGCTCGGCCTCGTCGACCAGCGCCCCGATCCCGTCCACGCCCGCCGCCCAGAACCCCGGGTCGGCGATGTCGAAGCCGAGCCGCGAGGCCAGCTCCGCCGGGGGCGCCGAGCCGCCGGCCCGCAGGAGGTCGAGGTACGGCTCGACGAGCGAGTCGCCCTCCTCCCGGTAGCGGCCGTAGATCGCGAGCGAGAAGAGGTAGCCAAACGCGTAGGCGTAGACGTATCCGGGCGTCGAGATGAAGTGGGGCACGTAGCTCCACCAGATCCCGTAGTTCTCGGTCACCTCGACGGAGTCGCCGAGCAGGCGCTCCTGCTCTCGGCGCCACAGCTCCGAGACGCGGTCGACGCCGAGCTCGCCCTCCTCGCGGCGGCCGGTATGGATCGCGTGCTCGAAGCGGTTGAGCGCGATCTGGCGGAAGACCGTCGCGATCGAGTCGTCGATCCGCCCGATCAGCAGGTCGAGCCGGGCGCGCGGGTCGTCCTCTCGCTCCTTCAGCTTCTCGAAGACGAGCGCCTCCGCGAAGACGGAAGCGGTCTCGGCGAGGGTGAGCGGCGTCGAGGCGTTCAGGAGGCCGAGGTCCTGCGCGAGCACGCCGTGGAGCCCGTGCCCGAGCTCGTGCGCCAGCGTGAGGACGGAGCGGCGCTCCCCCGCGTAGTTCATCAGGACGTACGGGTGCCGCTCGGGGATCAGCGTCGCGCAGAACGCGCCCAGCATCTTCCCGGGACGAACGGCGGCGTCGATCCAGCTCTCGTCGAAGAACCGCCCGACGATCTCGCCGGCGAGCGGGGAGAAGTCGGTGAACGACTCCAGCACGAGCCCGCGCGCCTCGTCCCAGCCGACCGTGCCCGGCACCTCCTGGAGCGGCGCGAACCGGTCGTAGTCGGCGAGCCGTTCGAGGCCGAGCAGCCGCGCCTTCAGCGCGTAGTAGCGCTGCGGGATGTCGTAGCGGGCGACGATCGCGTCGATCAGGCTCTGGGCCGCCTCGTCCGGGATCTCGTTCGAGAGGTTCCGGGCGGAGATCCACGTCGGGTAGTTGCGGAGGCGGTCCTCGATCGAGCGCTCGGAGAGGATCGTGTTCAGGATGTAGCCGCGGGTGCGGACGCCCGGGCGGAGCGCCTCGGTGACCGCCTCGGCGACGCGGGCGCGCTCGGACTGCTCGGTCAGCCGCGACAGCTTCGCGAGCGCCTGGTCGAGCGAGATCTGCTCGCCGTCGAGCGAGACGCTGAGGTCGGAGAGGAGCTCGTTGAAGAGGCGGCTCCAGGCGCTCGTCCCGGTCAGGCTCTTCTCGGCGGAGATCTTCTCCTCCGGCTCGGTGAGCAGGTGCGGCCGGTGGCGACGCTCGGAGCGCAGCACGGAGGCGTAGTGCGAGAGCGCCTCGTCCGCGAGCAGCCGCTCGGCGGTCTCGTCGTCGAGCCCGGCCCACTCGAGGTCGAAGAAGAGGAGCGTCGTCTCGATCTGCGTGTTCCGCTCGCGCACCTTCTGGACGAGGGCGCCGCGGCCCTGGTCGGAGCTGTCGGCGGCGAGCCGGAGCCGGGCATACGCCTCGACGCGGATCGAGGCACCGCGGATCCGCTCGAGCTCGGCGACGGCCTCGTTCAGCTCGGCGGCGGAGAGCTCGGAGAGCTTGCCGCGGTAGCGCTCGGCGAAGGTCTTCGCCGCGGCGGTCGCCTCGTCGAGCTCGCCGGCGATCCGGGGATCGTCCGGGCCCGCGTAGAGGTCGGAGAGATCCCACTCGACCTGCTCGGCGCCGGTGACGGTGGTGGCCATCGCCGAAGAAGTTACAGGCCGAGCCCCGCCGAGCGCTCGTCGACGCCGTGCGGCGCTCCGTACTCGGCGAGCAGGTCGAGGAACGGCTGCGGCGGGAACGCCTCCGGGCCGAGCACGCCTGTCCCCTTCCACGCCCCCGTCGCGAGGAGCTCGAGCGCGATCACGGGGTTGAGCGCGGTCTGGAGGACGACCGCCTGGTGCCCCCACTCCCGCATCGAGTGCTCGTTGTCGAGCACGTGGTAGAGATAGGTCGCGCGCGGCCGGCCGTCCTTCCCCTTCCCGGTCACATACGTGCCGGCGCAGGTCTTGCCGCGCATCCGGTCGCCGAGGGTGGCGGGGTCGGGGAGCGCAGCGGCGACGACGTCGCGCGGGGCGATGTCGTGCCCGCGCACACGCACCGGCTTCGTCGAGTCCAGGCCCAGCTTGTGCAGCGTCTTCAGCACCTCGATGAACTCGTCGCCGAGCCCGTACTTGAAGGTGACGCGCTTGCAGTCGACCCAGCGGGGGACGAGCAGCACCTCCTCGTGCTCGACGTTGACGCACTCGACGGGGCCGATCCCCTCCGGAAAGTCGAAGGTCTCCGGCTCGGAGAACGGCGGCGTCGTATACCAGCCCCGCTCCTGCTCCCAGATCACCGGCGGGTTCAGGCACTCCTCGATCGTCGTCCAGATCGAGAACGTCGGCGCGAAGTCGTAGCCCTCGACCACGAGGTTGGCGCCGTCGCGGATCCCGACCTCGTCGATCTCCGAGAAGAGCTCGTCGGCGGCGTAGCGGGCGAAGACGTCGGAGAGGCCCGGCTCGACGCCGATCCCGACGAGGGCGAGTAGACCGCGCTCGCGCCAGTCGGCTTCACGCTCGAACTGGTGGTCGCCGAGCTTGACGCCGGTCTCCTCGTGCGGACGCTCGGGGTGCGGCTTCGAGAGCGTCATCGCCATGTCCAGATAGGTGCAGCCCGCGTCGAAGGCGCCGGCGAAGACGGCCTCGTTGAAGCGCGGGTCGACCGCGTTCAGGATCGCGTCGGCGCGCTCCGTCCGCGCGAGCTCGGCGATCGAGGCGGGATCGGAGGCGTCCACGGTCGCTGCACCGAAACGGGCGTCGCCGTCGCGCTCGGCGGCGGCACGGGCGCGGCCCTCGTCCACGTCCGCGAAGACGATCCGCTCGAAGCAGTCGCGGCGGGTGGCGATCGAGGCCACTGCGGCCCCCACCCCTCCGGATCCGATCACGACGACGCGCATGGAGCGAACCTATCGCGCGCGCCGCGGACGTGTCCCGGGGACAGTCCCTCGGACCCGTCCCGCGCGGCCGGTGGTGGGATACTCCGCCCCGTGAGCGCCTTCGACGACGTCCGCACGATCGTCCCCCGCAAGGTCTGGGACGGGATCAGCGCCCGCGCCGTCCACGGCGAGCGCCTCACGCTCGCGCTCGTCGAGCTCGAGCCCGGTGCGATCGCGGAAGAGCACAGCCACGACCACGAGCAGCTCGGCCTGATGCTGCGCGGCTCGATTACGTTCCGGATCGGCGACGAGGAGCGCGTGCTCGGCCCCGGCGAGACGTGGGAGATCCCCTCGAACACGCTCCACCGGGCCGAGGCCGGACCGGACGGGGCGACGCTGCTCGACCTCTTCGCCCCGCCGCGCACCGAGTGGCAGGAGGGCGAGGCAGGCGAGCCGGGGCCGGGGCGCTGGCCGTAGGAAGCGTGAACGGGATCCGGCGCTTCGCTCGCCTGATCCCTCGCCCCGCGAGCCTCAGTCGTTGCTGCGCTCGCGCGTCGTCACGTAGAGATCCGACTCTCCCTGCCTGAGCGGACGTGGGCCCCGGGCCCGCCCGGGGGGCCGGCCCCACGGGGGTTACCCCGGCGGGGGGAAGCCCATGGGGGGCAACGGGGGAGTGGGGCCCCCCCCCCCCCCGGTGTTTAAGGGGGGCAAACCC
>JBBQHQ010000167.1:0-4287 GCA_038324115.1 Gaiellales bacterium | reverse complement strand
GCGGGAGCGCGGGGTCGTGCTCGAGTTCGGCTCCTTCACCTGACCGTTCTGCAGCGCAGAGGGTCCTCTGCTCGACCAGCTCGCCCCGCAGCACCCCGACTGGGACTGGTACTTCGTGTACACGCGCGAGGCCCATCCGGGTGAACTGCTTCCCGCGCATACGAGCTTCGAGGAGAAGCTGGTCGCCGCCGGACGACTGCGCGACGAGATCGGGATCTCGCGTCCGATCCTGGTGGACGACCTCGAGGGAACCGTCCACCGCGCGTACGGGGCCCTGCCGAACATGACGTGGGTGCTCGGCCGCGGCGGCACGATCCTCTACAAGGCGATGTGGACGTCGGCGGCGCGGGTCGACGCCTATCTCCGCCGGTTCACGGCCCAGCCGCTCGACCTGCTCCACGCGCCTTTCCACACAGAGCAGCTGGAGGTGCGCCGGCGCGACAGCGACGCTTTCCAGCAGGGGCTCGAGCGCAACGGGCCACGGTCGGTCGCGGAGTTCGCCCGGGCCACCGAGATCTGGACGGAGCGGGCGCGGCTCGCCGCGAAGGAGCGCCGCAAGGCGTGACGCAGGGCCGAATCGGCGGCCGCCCTCGCAGCATCGAACCAACTGTGAGCCGTGCCGCCCCCCACCGCTCGACCCTGGCCGCCGCCCTGGCGGGTTACGCGGTCGGCCTGATCCCGACCGCTGCGGCGGTGGCGCGGGTCGCGTCACGCGGCGAAGTCGATCTCCGCAGGGCCGGGAGCGGCAATCCCGGGGGGATGAATGCGCTGAAGCTGCTCGGCCGGCGGGCCGGGCTTGCCGTGATGGGCGGCGACATCCTCAAGGGCTTTGCCGCCTGCGCGGTGGGCAGGGCGGTCGCCGGTGACGACGGCGCCCACGCCGCAGGGGTCGGCGCGGTCGCCGGGCACTGCTACCCCGTCACGCACCGCTTCCGGGGCGGCAAGGGCGTCGCCACGAGCTTCGGTCAGTGTCTCGCCACGTTTCCCGCCTTCGCGCCCCTCGACGCGGCCGCTGCCGTCTACGTGGCCCGGATCCCCGGCCTGCGCCGCCCGGCGCTCGCGTCCGTCGCGGCCTCCGGCTCCGCCTGGCTCCTGGCGAGCGTCCTCTGGTGGAGGCAGCGGCTACCCAACCTCTGGGGGCCGAAACCGACTGCGGTGCTGCCGCTCGCGAACGCGGCGACGATCGCCCTGATCGGGTCGACCGCGCTGCGGCGCCGGTGAGGATCTGCACCGACTCGAGTGCCCAGCTGCCGGCATCGCTCGTCGCGGCGCTCGGAGTGGACGTCGTGCCGGTGAGCATCGCCCTCGACGATCGAGCCGCCGACGAGACCGACCTCGACGTGGATGCGTTCTACGCGGCGCTCGCGGACGGCGTCCGCGCCACGACCTCGCAGCCGACCCCAGGCAGGTTCGCCGAGGCGTACGCGGCGGCCCACGCGCGAGGGGACCGCGAGGTGCTCTCGATCCACGTCGACAGCAGGATCTCGGGCACGGTCGGCTCCGCCGGCCTGGCCGCCCACGAGGCGCGGTTGCCCGTCGCGGTCGTGGACACCGGCACCGCGAGCTTCGGCGTGGCGATCTGCGTGCTGGCTGCGGCCGAGACGGTCGCCGGCGGCGGCTCGAGGCGCGAGGCCGTCGACGCGATCGAGCAGGTCGCTCCGGCGATCGGGAACGTGTTCGCCGCCGCCGACGCGCCCGGCGGCCGGATTCCCGTCGCGCCCGGGATCCCACTGCTCTCGCTCGTGGGCGGGCAGACGGAGACGCTCGCCCCGGCAGGCAGCCTCGACGAGGCCGCAGAGCTGATGGTGGCCCATGTGCTCCGGCAACCCGGTGCACTGCGCGTCGCGGTCGGGCACGCGGCGGGCGCGACCGAGGCGGCAGCCGACCGGCTCGCCGACGCGCTCAAGTGGTCGGGCGCAGTCGTGGACGTGCTTCGCTACCGCGTCGGCCCCTCGATCGGGGCGCATACCGGGAGCCTCAGCTTCGGGGCCTTCTGGTGGCCGGCGCCCGCCTAGCCGGCTAGAGCTCGTCGGGGTCGAGCAGCGCCCGCAGCTGGAGTCGCCCCCGATGGATCCGGCTCTTCGCCGCGGGAAGCGAGAGCCCGAGCGCCGCCGCGACCTCGTCGTTCGAGAGCCCGGCGAGGTCCCTGAGCACGACCGCCTCCCTGAAGTCGTGCGCGATCTCGGCGAGCGCGCCGAGGACGCGCGAGCGAGTCTCCGCGGCCTCCGCACTCGCCTCGGGCTGCAGGTCGCGCGGCACGTCCCGTGTCGTCTCCACACCGGGCGCGTCGAGCTCGACCGTCGGCAATCGCTTCTTCCTGCGCCGGCCGAGGGCCTCGTTGACGCCGATCCGGTAGAGCCAGGTGAAGAGGGCTGCGTCGCCTCGGTAGCGGTCGAGGTGGCGCCAGGCCTGGACGAAGGTGTCCTGGACGGCCTCCTCGACGTCCCGCCCGTCGTCGAGAACCCGGAGCAGCACCAGGCGGAGGCGCCGCTCGTGCCGGCGCACGATCTCGGCGAACGCCTCGAGGTCGCCCGCCCGGGCGGCGCGAACGAGCGCGTCGTCGTCCTGCGGTTCGAGGGCCACGACCCGATCGTATGCCCGCCCTGCATCGATCCGGGCCTTCGCCGCATCCAACGGTTCAAGGCCCATGCGCCGATCTCCCCTCATCGCCGGTTCCACCGTCGTCCTCGCCCTCGGCGTCGCGCTCGCTGCGTTGGCGCTGAGCCGGGACGACGGCGGAACCGGCACCCCCTCGCTCGACGAGGTGCTGGCCGAGCTGGAGACGACGCGGCTTCCCTCGGTCGGGCTCGGCGAGGCCTCGCCTCCGCCTGCACTCACGGCCGGCTGGCGCACCGACTTCGACCGGCACAGCGTGCCGCTCAGCGAGTTCCGGTCGGGTGGGCCCGGGAAGGACGGGATCCCCGCCGTCGACCGGCCGCGATTCGCCCCCGTCGCCCAGACCGGCTACCTCGACCCGAAGGAGCCGGTGATCGAGCTGGTTGTGGACGGCGAGGCGAAGGCCTATCCGATCCAGATCCTGATCTGGCACGAGATCGCCAACGACGAGATCGCCGGCGTGCCGGTGTCCGTCACGTTCTGCCCGCTCTGCAACACCGCTCTCGTCTTCGACCGCCGCCTCGACGGCCGCGTCCTCGACTTCGGCGTCAGCGGCAACCTTCGCAACTCCGACCTCGTCATGTACGACCGCCAGACCGAGTCGTGGTGGCAGCAGTTCGGTGGCGAGGCGCTCGTGGGCGAGCTGACCGGGGCGAAGCTGAAGAAGCTGCCGGCGCGGATCGTCAGCTGGGCCGACTTCAAGGAGAGCCATCCTGCCGGGGTCGTGCTGACCCGGGAGACCGGCAGTACGCGCGAGTACGGCCGGAACCCCTATCCCGGCTACGACGACGCCTCCACCCCGCCGTACTTCGCGACGGCGAACGCGGACGATCGCCGCCTCCTCGCCAAGGAGCGGGTCGTCCTCCTCGAAGCAGGTGACGAGGCCGCCGTCGTGCCGCATTCCACGCTCGCCAAGCGTCCCGTCGTCAACGTCGAGCTCGGCGGCCGCACCTTCGTCGTTCGGGCGGTCGGGACGACGAGCTCCGCGCTGGACGACCCGTCGGTGGCCGACGGGCGATCCGTGACGACAGTGGAGGTCACGGTCGCGGGCGAGCCCGTTCCGTTCGACCAGCCGTTCTGGTTCGCCGTCGCCGCCTTCCTGCCCGACGTCCGCATCGTCCGCTGAATCGTTCTCGCGTCCGCCCCACTCGAACGGGGGCAGGCTCGACGACAGAGGAGGAACGGATGGCGGAGCAGGACGAGTTCGACGTGATCGTGATCGGCGCGGGGCCGGCCGGCGAGGTCTGCGCCGGGCGCCTGGGCGAGGCGGGTCTCGAGGTAGCGATCGTGGAGGGGCACCTGATCGGAGGCGAGTGCTCGTACTACGGGTGCATGCCGTCGAAGGCGCTCCTGCGCCCCGACGAGGCCCTCGCCGAGGCGAGGCGGATCCCGGGTGCCCGGGAGGCGGTCGGCGACCTGGACGTGGCCGCCGTGCTGGCGCGGCGCGACGAGGTGATCCACGACCTGGACGATTCGTCCCAGCTCCCCTGGCTCGACACGCGGAACGTCGCGGTCGTCCGCGGCCGCGGCGTCCTCGCCGGCGAGCGCGCCGTCGACGTCGACGGAAGACGGCTCACCGCTCGGACCGCCGTCGTGATCGCGACCGGGAGCCGGGCCGCGCTCCCGCCGAACCCCGGACTCGCCGAAGCGAAGCCGTGGACGTACCGGGGG
>JBBQHQ010000166.1:0-4451 GCA_038324115.1 Gaiellales bacterium | reverse complement strand
AGCGAGTCGACGAGCTCGACGTCGAGCGTCCCGGGCGAGCCGTGGACGAGGCTGGCGCCGCCCCGTGTGACCTCGATCACCGCCGGGCGCTCCCCCTGCTCCGAGCTGCGGAGCTCGGCGAGGGCCGCGAGTGGATCGGCGACCGGCTCGCGCTCCCCTTCCAGCGCCTTCGGGCCGGCAAAGACGCGATGGGTGGGGAAGATCTCCAGGCCCTCGTCCTCGGTCGACACGAGCACGACGAGCATCTGGGCGCTCGCCGGCGTCCCCTCCTCCTGGCTGAAGGCGACGGCGGTCTCGTAGCGGTGGTGCCCGTCCGCGATCAGGAGCTGCTTGTCGGCAAACGCGCGCGAGACCGCCTGGGGGTCGTCGACGCGCCAGAGCCTCGCGCCCTCCACCTCGAGGTCGGGCGCGCGGTCGGGCGGCGAGGCGGGGGCGGCGCCGTCGTAGAGGAGGAAGATCGGCTCGAGCTGGACGCCGGTGGCGCGGAGCAGGCGCAGACGCCCCTCCTTCGGCCCCGCGTGAGTGCGCTCGTGCGGCAGCACCGTCCGCGTCTCGTAGGGCTCGACCTTGAGCGAGCCGACGATCCCGGTGCGGGTGCGGGCGATCCCGTCGGGGCCGACGTAGTCCTGGGAGACGACCCAGAGCGTCGGCTCGTCGGCGACGAGGCTGCCGTCGGCGCGCCAATCGGCCAGCAGCCGCGCGGCCTCCTCCTCGGAGTCCGGCAGCGTCAGCCGGACGATGTTGCGCTCGCTCCGGGCTGCGAGCTCGTCGCGCTGCTCGGGCGAGATCACGTCGTAGGGCGGCGCGACGAGGGTCTCGAGTGGCCCCGCGACGGACTCGTCGTAGCGGAGGGCGCGGAAGGGCTTGACGACGGCCATCGGGCCGAGCGTACCAATGCGCCCGCTGGCCTAGACTCAGGTCATGTCCACGATCAACGAGCTCGCGGAGGACCGGGTCGTGGAGGGCGTGTACGCGGTCGCGCGGAAGCAGCGGCTACGGACGAAGAAGGGCGCCTCCTATCTCGCGCTCGAGCTCGTCGACCCGACCGGCCGGATCGAGGCGCGGGTCTGGAACGACGTCGAGCTTCTGGATGGGCGCTTCGCCGAAGGGGACGCCGTGCGCGTGCTCGGTCGCGTCGAGCGCTTCAACGACCGCCTCCAGCTCGACGTCCGGACGGTCGAGGCGTCGGATGCCGATCCCGCCGAGCTGGCGCCGCGCCTACGTCGGGACGCGGACGAGCTGGACGGCTTCCTCGAGTTCCTCGCGGACGAGATCTCCCACCCAGGGCTCGCGGCCGTCGTCGGTCGCTTCCTCGGCGACGCGCAGCTGCGGAAAGCGCTGCGCCAGCTGCCGGCCTCGGAGTCGCACCACTCCTACGCGGGCGGCCTCCTCGAGCACACGGTCGGCGTCGCCACGCTGGCGCGCGAGACCGCGCAGCTGCACCCCCGGCTCCGCAGCGATCTGCTGGTGGCCGCGGCGCTCCTGCACGACATCGGCCGGACACGTGAGCTCGGCCCGCCGCCCGCTTTCCGGCAGACGGACGAGGGCCGGCTGCTCGGTCACGTCCATCTCGGCCTCCGGCTCATCGAGGAGCGCGCGGAGGCCCTCGAGCCCGCCGTGCGCTCCGAGCTCCTGCACGCGATCGCCGTCCACCACGACCGGGGCGGCGCCCGAACCGCCGAGGCGGCCGTCCTCCACCACGCCAACCAGCTCGACGCGGTCGCCGCCACCCGCCCCGTCGACTGACCCTCACGCATGGCCGCGATCCTCCTCGCCCTCGGCGCCAGCCTGTCCTACGGCGTCGGCGACTTCCTAGGCGGTCTGACCTCCCGCAAGGCGCACGTCCTCTCGGTGCTCGTCGTCTCGCAGGCGGTGGGGGCGCTGGCGGTGCTGGTCTGGATCCTGGTCGTCCGCGATCCGTTCCCGAGCTGGGGAGCTGCGGCCGCCGCTGTGGGAGCGGGCTGCTGCGGCGTCACGGGCCTGGCCGGCCTGTACCGCGGGATGGCGATCGGGGCGATGGGGGTGGTCGCGCCGATCTCGAGCATGGCGGCTGCGATCCCCTTCGCGGTCGGGCTGGCCCGGGGCGAGCGGCCCTCGGCGTTGCAGTTCCTAGGAGCCGGCGTCGCCCTCGTCGGGCTCTTGCTCGTCTCAAGGAGCACCGAGCGTGCGGTGGGGGCGCGGCTCGCGGCCGGCGTGGGGCTGGCGCTCGTCGCCGCGCTCGGGTTCGGGCTCTACTTCGTCCTGCTCGACATCGCGGCCGACGAGAGCCCGTCGTGGGCGGTTCTGGTGGCGCGAGTCGCGTCGAGCGTGCTGGCCCTGGGCGCGATCGTTTTCGTGGGTGCTTCGGTCGGGCTCCCCCGCCGGATCGTCCTACCGGTGCTCGCGGTGGGGATGTGCGACGTGGGCGCGAATGTGCTGTTCGCGCTCGCGACGACGAAGGGCCTCGTCAGCGTCGTCTCGGTGCTGACGTCGCTCTACCCCGCGCTGACGGTGGCGCTGGCGGCTGTCTTCCTGCGGGAGCGCCTCGGCCCGCTGCAGCTCGCCGGCGCCGGCGCCGTCCTCGCAGGCGCCGCCCTCCTCAGCGTCGGCTGACCGCTCCGGCCAGCGCCGAAGAGCCTCAGGTCCACGTGAGGGGACTGTCCCCGGGCGTGGACCTGAGGCCTTTGGGGCCTGGCACGAGGGGCCACTGGCGCGGCTCGGAGTCGTCAGCCACGATCGGTCGATGCAGCTCGACGACTACCTCGCCTCCCTCAACGACCAAGACCCGAACCCCTATTTAGCGGGACTCCGGGAGCTGTGCGCCGCCCGAACGGCCCTCGACGGGCTCGAGCCACGACTCGTGGTCGAAGCACGGCTGCTCGGCGCCTCCTGGCTGGACGTCGGCGCCGCCCTCGGCGTTAGAGCCCAGACGGCACATCGCCGGCACTGTCCGCGCGGGGACGGCCTCAGACGTTGAAGCGGATGTTCAGGACGTCGCCGTCCTGGATCACGTAGGTCTTGCCCTCCAGGCGCTGCGTCCCCCGGCGCGACGCCTCGGCGTGCGAGCCGGCCTCGAGCAGGTCGGAGGTCAAGATCGTCTCCGCCCGGATGAAGCCACGCGCGATGTCGGAGTGGATCGTCCCGGCCGCGTCGAGCGCGGTCTCGCCCTGCCTGAGCGTCCACGCCCGCGTCTCCTTCTCGCCTGCGGTGAAGAACGTGATCAGCCCCAGCGCCTCCGTCAGCCGCCTCACGATCTCGTCGAGCGCCGACGGCTTGCCCTCCCGGTAGGCCGCCGCCTCCTCGTCGTCGAGCTCCGCGAGCTCCGCCTCGAGCTGGAGGTCGATCCCCGCCGCCCCGTTCACCACCGTGATCAGCGGCTTCGTCGTCAGCGGCTCCAGCTCGCCCGGCAGCTCGCCCGGAAAGTCCCGAAGCGTGTTCCCGGCGTCGAGGTGAGCCAGGAGCTCCTTGAGGCCGTCCACCTCCTTGCGCAGCGCCGCATCGCCCGACTTCGCCTGCTTCTCGACCCGCTCGAGCCGGCGCTCGACGTGGTCGCGATCGGCGACGAGCAGCTCCAGCTCGAGATTCTCGAGGTCGGCCGCAGGGTCGCCGCCCGGCGTGAATCCGTCCGCCACCGCAAGGATCGCGTCCACCTGCCGGAGGCCGCCGAGCAGCGCCGGCCCGGTCCCCGGCACGTCCACGACCCGGATCGTCGCGGGGGTGATCTTCCGGGCGCCGACGAGCTCGGCGAGCTGCCCGAGGCGCTCGTCCGGGATCGAGGCCATCCCGACGTTCTCCTTGCCGAAGCCGGCGCCGCTCGCCTTCGTGAGCGCGGTGAAGAGCGTCGTCTTCCCCGATCCGGGAAGCCCGACGATGCCGATCTCGAGCGCCACTACTCCTCCGCGTCGCTGACTGCGGGCACGTCGCCCGCGAGCTGCTTCTGAAGCGACACGAGCGCGCGGTGCTGGAGGCTCTTGATCGCCCCCTCGGTCTTGTCGAGGATCGCCGCGACCTCGCCGTTGGAGAAGTTGAAGACGAACTTGAGCGTCAGCACCTCCTGCTGCTCGGGCGAGAGCGAGTCGATCATCGCCAGCATCGACTGCCGCCCGATCGTCTGGAACGCTTCGTCCTCGGCGGAGCGCTCCTCCGAGTCGCGCGGCTCCGGCACCTCCTCTTCCGGCTGCCACCGGCGGTTCGCCCGGAAGTGATCCATCGAGAGGTTGTGGGCGATCCGGAAGAGCCAGGCCGAGAACGGCGCCGCCTGGAACCGGAACTTGCCGATCGACTCGAGCATGCGCAGGAACGTCTGCGTGGTCAGGTCCTCGGCGTCGTGCCGGTTCCCGACGGTCATGTGGAGGTAGCTGTAGATCCGGTCGAAGTGGATCAGGTACAGGTCCTCGAGCGCCGCGCGGTCGCCCTTCTGGGCGCGGTCGACGAGCTTGCGGACGTTCTCCATCGATTCGCGCGGCGGTTTT
>JBBQHQ010000165.1:0-4596 GCA_038324115.1 Gaiellales bacterium | reverse complement strand
GGCCTTCTTCCCCCACGCGGCGTCGCTGCGTCAGGCTTTCGCCCATTGCGCAAGATTCCCCACTGCTGCCTCCCGTAGGAGTCTGGGCCGTGTCTCAGTCCCAGTGTGGCTGATCGTCCTCTCAGACCAGCTATGGATCGTTGCCTTGGTAGGCCATTACCCCACCAACAAGCTAATCCACCGCGGGCTCATCCTCGATCGGAGGCCGAAGCTACCTTTTCTCACAAGCCCGAAGGCTCGAGAGGCTATCCGGTATTAATCCGGGTTTCCCCGGGCTATCCCAGAATCGAGGGCAGATTACCCACGTGTTACTCACCCGTTCGCCGCTGTCCCCGGATCCGAAGATCCGGTTCTCGCTCGACTTGCATGTGTTAAGCGCGCCGCCAGCGTTCGTCCTGAGCCAGGATCAAACTCTCCGTGAAGATGTGTTTGCGTCCCGAAGGACACAAGCTTCTCTTCGAGCTTGAGCTCAAAGTGTCTCCTCACCCGACCGGCAAGCCGGCGGGATCGGTGACGAGTTAGTTAAGCCTCACCCCATCTCACAGGCCAAAGCCCGCGAGAGGATGAGGTCTCGACGTAAACGCACGCTGCTGAGTTTTCAAAGACCGCTGCCGACCTGGTGACCGGCGTAAAAAAGCCTCCGACTCGCGCCAGAGGCCCACAAAGCACTTGCTGATCGTATCCGATCGCTGCCTGGTGGGCTCCGTTGGTCGAGGACGGGGACTTTTCACTTGCCACCCTTGCGGGCGGCCGATGAACAGTAGCAGAACGGACCGCTCTGTCAAACGGTTTGGACGAACCGGGCGAAGCGGCGCTTCCCGGCCTGCACGGTCGCGCCCTCGAGCTCGGCGCGCGCCACGTCGAGGGCAGTCACCGGCGCGCCGTTCAGCTTGACCCCGCCCTGCGAGATCAGCCGCCGCGCCTCGCTCGTCGAGAGCCCGAAGGCCCCCGCGAGCGCCGCCGGCAGATGGATCGGGTCGCCCGCGGGAAGCTGGGCCTCGGCGACGTCGTCCGGCGCCTGGCCCTCGCGCACCACCCGAGTGAAATGCGCCTCGGCGGCCACGGCGGCCTCCTCCCCGTACGACCGCGCCACGATCGAGCGCGCGAGCGCGAGCTTTGTCTCCATCGGCTCGCCGGCCGGGACCGGCGCCTCGACGACGAGCCGGTACCACTCGGGCAGCTGCTCGTCGGGGATCCGCATCGTCCGCCCGAACTGCTCCTCGGCCGGCGCGGTCAGCGGGATGTTGTTCCCCTGCGACGAGCTCATCTTCGCCCCGTCCCACGAGAGGAGGAGCGGCGTCGTCAGCACGATCTGCGGGGCGAGCCCGTAGGCCTCCATCACCATCCGGCCCGCGAGCAGGTTGTAGAGCTGGTCGGTCCCGCCGAGCTCGACGTCGGCCTCGACCGCGACGGAGTCGTAGGCCTGCATCAGCGGGTAGAGGAGCTCGGAGACGGAGATCGGCTCGCGCGCGGCGTAGCGCTTGGCGAAGTCGTCCCGCTCCAGCAACTGCGCGACCGTGACCGTCCGCGTCAGCCGCAGGATCTCCCCGAAGTCGAGCCCCTTCAGCCATTCGCTGTTGAAGCGGATCTCCGTGCGGTCCGCGTCGAGCAGCTGGAGCGCCTGGTCGACGTAGGTTTGCGCGTTCCGGTCGATCTCCTCGTCCGAGAGGATCGGGCGCTCGGCGGAGCGGCCGGACGGGTCGCCGATCCGCGTCGTGTAGTCGCCGACGATCAGCACGCCCGTATGGCCCTCGTCCTGGAAGGCCCGCATCCGCTGGAGCGGGATCCCCCGGCCGACGTGGATGTCGGGCGAGGTGACGTCGATCCCGAGCTTGACGCGCAGGGGCCGGCCGAGCTTCAGCTTCTCCTCGAGCCCGCCCGCGGGCAGGACATCGACGGCGTTGCGGGTCAGGTCGGCCAGGGACATGACCGCCGATTGTACGCCCGGCGCCGGGCGCGTAGATTGGGCGCAAGCCAGAGAAAGGACGAAGCATGAGATCCCTCGCTCTCGCGGTGACCGTCGTCGCCGCCCTCGCCCTCGCAGGTGTGGCCGCCGCCAAGGACTGCAAGCCGATCAGCGGCGCGTTTGTAGCCGACAGCCTCACCGGCCCGGCGTGCGCTTCCCCCGTCGGGTTCTGCACGCACGGAACGCTGACCGGCGACCTGCGCGCGAGCTACGACTTCGTGCAGCTGAGCACGGTCTTCCAGCCGCCCGCCCTCCTCACCTTCACGGGAGCGAGCACGATCGTGCGCACGCACGGCGGTGCGACCCTCTACGGCAGCGACACTGGCTCGATCGACCTCGCCGCGGGCACCTTCACGACCGTGGTGCAGATCGTCGGCGGGACGAAGCAGTACGAGGGAGCAGCCGGCCAGATCGTCGCCACCGGCAACCTGACACCGACCGGCACGGCCGGCACGTACACCGGCGAGATCTGCAAGCACGCGGACTAGCGCGTGACGTGCGCCGCCGTGACCGCGTCCGGCGTCGGGCAGCCGCAGAGCGCGAGCGCGAGCTCGGTCTCCTCCCGCAGGAGATCGAGCACCCGCGCCGCGCCGGCCTCACCGCTGTGGGCGAGCCCCCAGAGGACGGGCCGGCCGACGAGTACCGCCCGCGCGCCGAGCGCGAGCGCGGCGACCACGTCGACCCCGCGGCGGATCCCGCCGTCCACGTAGACCTCGAGCCGCCCGCCGACGGCCTCGACGCATTCGGGCAAGAGCTCCGCCGTCGGCGCGACCGTGTCGAGCTGCCGGCCGCCGTGGTTCGAGACGACGATCGCAGCCGCCCCGTGCTCGCAGGCGAGGTGCGCGTCCTCCCCGGTCTGGATCCCCTTCACGATCACCGGGACGGGCGAATCGGCGACGAGCTGCTCGAGGTCACGCCAGGTCAAGGTCGGGTCGATCCGGGAGAGCGCGTCGAGGGGCGTGGCGCCGTGCCAGCCGCCCGCGGCTGCGGCGACGCTCGGGACGACGACATCCTCCGGGATCCGGAAGCCGGTGCGGAGGTCGCGCTCGCGTCGGCCCAGCCGGGGCGCATCCACGGTCAGCACGATCGCCTCGTAGCCGGCCTCGACCGCCTGCTCGACCAGCGAGCGCGTCACCTCGCGCTCGCGGAAGACGTAGAGCTGCAGCCAGCGCGGCGCCCCCGGCGCTGCTGCCGCGACCTCGGCCGGCCCCGACGTCGCGAGCGTCGAGAGGCACATGATCGTGCCGGCCGCGGCCGCAGCCCGGGCGGTGGCAGGCTCCCCGTCCGGATGGACCATCCGGTGGAACGCCGTCGGGGCGACGAGGAGCGGCATCGAGACCGGGGTGCCGAGCACGGTTGTCGCGGCGCTGGTCTCCCCGACGTCGACCAGCACCCGCGGCCGCAGGCGCAGCCGCCGCCAGGCCTCGACGTTCTCGCGCAGGGCGCGCTCGTCGTTCGCCCCGCCGGCGAAGTAGCCGTGGGCGCCGGGCTCGAGGGTGCGCTCGGCGAGCAGCTCGAAGTCGGAGACATTGAGAGGCTCGCTCACCCGAGCGATCTTAGGCCCGAACCGCGGCGCAGTCCGCGCCGAACTACTCGGTGATGGCCCTGAACCTCAGCCCAGCGTTGCTAGCGTTGGGTGGCCGCCCGCGGCGGAAGCCCTTCATGCGCCAGCGCGATCTTGCCCACCTCTCGGACGAAGCCCTCGTCGCGCTCGTCGCGCGTTCGGAGGAGTCCGCCCTGGCCGAGCTCTACGACCGGCTCGGCGGGCCGGCCTACGGGCTCGCCTACCGGGTCCTCCGGGACGAGTCGCTCGCGCAGGACGCCGTCCAGGAGGCCTTCCTCGGCCTTTGGCGCTCCGCCGCCACGTTCATCCCGGAGCGGGCGAAGGCGGCCACCTGGCTGCTCACGCTCGTCCACAGGCGTGCGGTCGACGTCGTCCGGCGCGAGGAGCGCCGGCGCACGGAGCCGATCGAGAACGCGCCCGAGCCGGCGACCGGCTCCGCGGAACAGAGCGCCTGGGAGAACCTCGAGCGCGAACGGATCCAGGCGGCGCTGCAGCAGCTCCCCGACCAGCAGCGGGAGGCGCTCGAGCTCGCCTATTACGGCGGGTTCACCCAGAGCGAGCTCGCAGAGCGGCTCGGGCAGCCGCTGGGCACGATCAAGAGCCGGATGTTCGCCGGCCTCGCGCGCCTGCGCGAGCTCCTCGACGAAGGGACGGAGGTGACGACATGGTCGATGAGCCCCACGACCTGACCGCCGGTTACGCGCTCGACGCGCTCGACGCGCCCGAGCGGGAGCTGTACGAGTCGCACCTCGCCACTTGTGAGGACTGCCGTCAGGAGCTCGCCTCGTTCTGGCGGGTCTCGGGGGCGCTCGCGCGCGGCGCCGGGGGGCCGCCTCCGCCCGCGGCCTTGCGCGAGCGCATCCTCGAGCAGGCGCGGGCCGAGCGGCCGAACGTCGTCCCGCTGCGCCGTAGGATCGCCGTTCCGGCAGTGGCGGCGGTCGCCGCAGTGGCGGCCGTCGCCGCCCGCGCGCTCGGGCTCGGGAGCCGCGCGCGCGCGCAGGAGCTCGACCAGCTCCGCGGGAGCGAGGCGGCGCTCGCGGTCCGCTCGGCCCCGCAGGCGCGCCCG
>JBBQHQ010000164.1:0-4609 GCA_038324115.1 Gaiellales bacterium | reverse complement strand
CGGCGCGCGATCCCCTTGCCCTCCGGGGACTCCATCCGATCAGAGCGGAAGTCCGTCACGTAGTCTCACACTAGCGACTAGCCCGGACGGTGGCGTGCTCACCACGAGCCGCAGCCAACAGCGGATCGCTTACAGCGGCTTTTACTGGGCGATGCAAAGCGCGAAGGCCCGGCCGTCCCGGCCTCCGAGTTACGTTGCAGATTCAAGTGAAGTAGAGCAACGGCCCCGAAGCCGCTATGCGGCCGCGCGGCGCCCACCCTGCCGGGCGGGCATCCGCGCCCAGCCGCACCCGCGGGATCGCCGGGCCGAATGCCTTCCATCACTACGGATCAGCCACCGGCTCTCGCGCAGCGCCGACAGCGCAACGCGGAAACCGTCCGGGCCCCCGCGCGGGAAGCGCAGACCTCCGCCCTCGGGCTTACGCCCTCGGCGCTTCCCGCTTCCCCGGCCGATTTCCGCGCCCCCCCAATCACCAGGCGTCACAGCTAACGCTCGCCCAGGCCACTTTGCCTTTTGTCCGCTAGTACGCCTCGAACCGCAGAGTGTATTTCTCACCGGGCTGCACGGCAGCTGACGCCCTCGTCGCCTCCTTGTAAGTCTCTACGCCACCCGGAAGATCGAATCGGCTCGTCACCTCGATGCCGTTCCGCTTGTGCGTCTCGATTGTCTGCTCGTAACGGCCAGCCACGACCGCCTCAAGCCGTTCGCGGAGTAGCGACAGATTCTCGGCGAAATCATCGCGCCAGAACTCATAGCTCGTGATAGTCGGCTCCAGGCCGAGGAACAGGTCGATGTGCGGCGGATGATCGGCCGTCAGGGAGATGACGCAGGCGCGAGCGTTCGCCGGTATCAGGCAGATCCGCAATCCGCCTACGACGCCGTCCTCGGAAGGCTCAACTACGATTCGCGCCCGGCCATCTTCGACCGCATCGCTTGCAACGTCCTCCACGACACGCAGTGCCTCAGCCGTTCCGGAATCGTGCTGCTCCATGGCGAGACTCTATGCGCCTCACTCAGGGGTCATTCCGCAACGCTGGCCCATGCGAGCGTCGTGGGCCGCTCTAAGCGTTGATAGCGCGGGCGAGCGTGACCATTGCTTCGACTGCTTCGGCGTCGGTGAGCCCTTGCCGACCTGTCAGTGAGCGCCATGTCTCGAACTCGACCGCATGTCCGATTGCGCCGCGTAGCAGGTTCCGTTTGCGCCCTCGGGTTTTCCAGCCGGTGTCGAGCGTGCTGCATACGCTCTTCGAGTACTGCAGCAACGGTTCGGCGACTTGCTGGAGAACGGGCGAGTCGGGGAGGTCGCGCAGGATGTTGCCGGTCATCTTGTCGGTCGAATGGAAGAACGAGTAGAGGTCGTCCAAGGCGGCGCGTAACCGTGCCTCGGGATCGGCAACGGAAGCCCATTGGCGAGGGTCGGGCCGCGGGTTGCGAGCCGTCCAGTGGCTGGAGCAGGCCTGGAACAGTGATCGCTCGTCGGGGAAGTGGCGGTAGACGGTTAGACGCTGCACACCCGCGCGGTCTGCGATCGCGCTGATCGTCGTGCGCGCCGGCCCGAACTTCTCGTGGAGCTCGACCGTCGCCTCGACGATCCGTTCGCGGGTCTCGGCCACGCTTTCGGCTCGCTGCTTGAGTTCGTACTTCCTCGCCATGCCCTCCGTGGCCCCTCGACTCGCTTGACATCACCGTCGAGCCTGATACGTTCCGATTTACAGTGAACAGTACTGTACATCTAAAGGAGGGGCAATGACGAACGCACTCGGCACGGTCACTATCCCAGCAGACAGCAGCGAACGGGTCGACCTCGGCGGCCTCGGCATCGTCTGGAAGATCGAAGGCGCAGACGCCGACGGCAGGTTCTCGGTTGTCCACCACCCGCTCGCCCCGCGCGCCCTTGCCGCCCCGCTCCACCGGCACACCCGCGAGGACGAGTACTCCTACGTACTCGAAGGAACGCTCGGCGCCCTACTCGGCGACGACGTCGTCACCGCCGAACCCGGTACCTGGGTATTCAAGCCCCGCAACCAGTGGCACACCTTCTGGAATGCCGGCGACAGCCCCTGCGAGATCATCGAGATCATCTCACCCGCCGGCTTCGAAAACTTCTTCCGTGAACTCGCCCAGGTCTACGCCACCGGCGAACCCGACCTCACCGCCTTCGCCGACCTCTGCTCCCGCTACGCACTCGAAATGGACCCAGCATCCGTCCCCGGTCTCTGCGAACGCTTCAACCTCAACCACCCACTCGCATAACCCGACCCGCCTCCCCTGCGGCCACGAGCCCCGATGGCCGCAGGCCCGATTCACCAACCACGTCGGGTGACATTTACAAACACTGGCCCACCCAGCTTGCACTCACCGGCGCGCCCGGTCGAGCCGGGTCGCAACCTAGGCGGACTTACGCTGCTGCTCGCGGCGGTCGAGCTCGGCCTGCGCCTTCTCCGCCAGCTTGCGGAGGTGCTCGACGTTCCGCAGCACCTGCTCGTGGCGGAGCCGATCCGCATCAGTCATCTTCTTCCGCTTCACCGTCGTCCTCTCGGAGGACCTGCTCGATCTTCAGCAGAGTCTGATTGATGTCGTTCACCGCGAACAGTAGCGCGACGATCTCGGCCCGCTCGATCAGCGGCTCGCTCATTCCATCAGGGTGCCGCCTCGCAAGGCGCGCCGCAAGATGTCCGGTTCAGACGCGCTCGGCGACCCGCAACGACGCCGTCCTGAGCACGTCGCCCCAGCTGCCGGGGACGTCGAGCTCGGGCAGCTCGCCGCGAATCGCCACCGCCACGAGCACCTCGCCGCCGCGCAGGAACGCGCAGGCGTCCGGGCCCGCCTCGACCGGCTCGTAGCCGCTCGTGAACGCCGAGGGCCGCCGCTCACGCAGCCCCAGCACCGTCCGGATCAGGTCGAGCTTCGGCGGCGGGCTCTCCGAGGCGAGCGCCGCCTGCAGCCCCTCCCAGTCCACCGGCCGCCGGTTGTCCGGATCGACGAGCGCGAGCAGCTCCACTTCGTCGCCACCGTAGATGTCGGGCACGCCGGGGCAGGTCAGCTTCAGCAGGACCTGCCCGAGCACCGCCTCCCGCGCCTGCTCCGCCACCCGCTCGGCAAAGGGGACGAAGTCGGCGAGGAACGCCTCGTGGGTCAGGAGGCCGGTCGCCCAGGCCTTCACCTTCCCCTCCCACGCGTGATCCTGGACGATCCAGTTCGTGTGCACCTTCGCCTCGCGGAGCGCCTTCTCGAGGTAGAGCTCGAGCCGCTCCCCGTTGATCGGCCAGGCCCCGACGAGGGTCTGGTAGACGAGGTACTCCTCGTTCGGGTCGTCGGTGCCGCCGGTCAGCTCGTGCCAGCGCCGGACGCCGGCGATCCACTCGTCCGGGAAGCAGGAGAGCGCCGCGATCCGGGCCCGCGTGTCGTGGCTCCGTTTCGTGTCGTGGGTCATCGTCGAGAGGAGGTGGAGCGGGAACCGCTCGGCGCGCTCGGCGTTCGCTCGGTGGAACTCGTCCACGGGGAGCGAGAAGCGCGAGGGGTCGGCCCCCACCTCGTTCAGGCCCGCCAGCCGGTTCCAGCGGTAGAAGGCGGTGTCCTCGACGCCCTTCGCCATCACCGGCGGGGATGTCTGCTGGAACCGGAGCACGAACGCGTCGTGCCCGCGCTCGTCGAGCCGCAGGATCGCCGCCAGCTCCTCCGGCAGGCCCGCCTCCTCGATCCGGCGTAGGTCCTCCTCGTCCACGTCGACGCTGTCCGGCTCCACGTAGGTGCGGTAGACGTGGAAGGAGGAGAGCGCGGCGGCCAGGTCGAGCGCCTGCAGCTCCTCGGGAAGGCGCGCCCGGAGCGCGTCGACCTCGGCGGTGAACGTCGTCCGCGCCTGCTCCAGCTTCGCCTCGACCGCGTGCTCGGCGAACGGCTTCCGGTCGCCTGTGAACTCCTCGTAGAAGCGGGTCAGCGGCTCCTCGGCGGCGGGATCGACCCAGAGCGCGTTGACGTCGTTCAGGAACTCGTAGCCGACCGTGCCCTCCACCGGCCAGTCGCGCAGCTGCTCGCCCGGCTCGAGGATCTTCTCGACCCAGACGTGCTCGATCCCGGCCTCCTGCAGCCGCTCGAGGTAGCGGCGCGGATTGGAGAGCCCGTCCGGATGGTCGATCCGGACTCCGTCGATCAGCCCCTCGGCGGCGAGCTCGAGCACCTTCGCGTGCGTCGCCTCCCAGACCTCCGGGTCTTCCATCCGCACGCCTGCGAGCTCGCCGACGTCGAAGAAGCGACGATGGTCGCCGGTCCGCCAGTCGAGGTCGAAGAACTTCGCGCGCCAGAGCGGGTCGCGCCAGAACGGGTTCTCCTCCTCGTCGGTCGCCATGTGGTTGGGGACGAGGTCGAGGACGACGCCGAGGCCGCGCTCCCGCGCGGTCTCGCAGAGCGTGCGGAAGGACTCCTCGCCGCCGAGGTCGGCCGAGATCCGGGTCGGATCGACGACGTCGTAGCCGTGCGTCGAGCCCGGCCGGGCCTGCAACGAGGGCGAGAGGTAGAGGTGCGAGACCCCGAGCCCGGCGAGGTACGGCACGAGGCTCCGCGCCTGCTCGAACCCGAGCCCGGGCCCGAGCTGGAGCCGGTAGGTGCAGCG
>JBBQHQ010000163.1:0-4758 GCA_038324115.1 Gaiellales bacterium | reverse complement strand
ATGGGCGAGCGCAACCCGGCCGGCCGCCTCGTCGCACCGGCGGACATCGCGGCCGCGGTCACGTTCCTCTGCTCCGACGACGCGGAGATGATCCGCGGCCAGACGCTCATCGTCGACGGCGGCTACTCGCTCCGCGCCTAGTCGCCGCGCCCGCGGCGGTGGTCGTCGTCGAAGCGGCCCCGGCTCGAGCGCTCCAGCCACTGCCCGCCCGAGCCCGCGGCGTAGGTGACCGCGGCCGCGACCGCGGCGAAGACGAGGAAGACGAAGAGCCCGTCGAGCCCCCACGCGACCACGACCGCGAGGCCGAGAACGACGAGGACGGCGAGGGCGATCCTGCGGGCCATTCCCCCCACCGTATGCCTGCGCGCTGCAAGATGCACGTGTGGAACCCACCGATCTCAACCGCCGTGCTTTCGACGACGCGCACCGCACCTCCGAGAACGTGCTCAGCGCGCCGGGGATGCCGGCCGCGATTCGCGAGCGGCTCGCGGGCGTGGGCGGCAGCCGCGTTCTCCACCTGCTCGCCGGCACCGGCCGCGAGACGCTCGAGCTCGCGGAGCTCGGCGCGCTCGTCACCGGCGTCGAGGAGGATCCCGCGGCCGTCGAGGCGGCCCGCAAGAAGCGTCCCGAGATCCCGTGGCTCTCGGCGGACGTGCACGCCCTTCCGCCCGAGGTCCTGCTCGGCCGCTGGGACCTCGTCTACCTCGGCACGGGCTCGATCGCGCGGCTGCGCGACGCCGATGCCTGGGCCGCCGGCGTCGCCGCGTCGCTCCGCGCGGGCGGCGTCCTGCTCCTCCACGACGAGCACCCGGCCGGCGCCTGCCTGGACGCGTTCGGCCGCTGGCGCGACGACTACTTCGCCTCGCCGGGGCTGGGCGAGCTGGTCAGCGCCGTCGTCTCCTCGGGGCTGCTCCTGCGCGGGCTCGAGGAATGGCCTGCGCGCGACACGAAGGTGCCGGGCCACGTCGTCCTCGCCGCGGAGAAGCGGCAGGGTTAGAAACCCCCAACGCCGGAGAGGAACCGGCGCATGGGAATCTCAGTAAGCATCCTCCTCATCGCGGTCGGCGCCATCCTCACGTGGGGCGTCACCGCCACTGCCAGCGGGCTCGATGTCCACGCGATCGGGGTGATCCTCATGCTCGTCGGGATCCTCGGGCTCGTGATCTCGTTCCTGTTCTGGCAGAGCTGGGGCGGCTTCGGCCGTCGCACCACCTATGTCGAGGGCGGCCCCGTCCGGCGAGCTCCGCGTCGCCGCGCCACGGTCGTCGAGGAAGAAGAGGTCGGCCCCGGCCCTGCCGGCCCGCCGCTCCCGTAGCGGCCTAGCGGCCTAGCGGCCCGGCAGGATCCGGCCGAGCGTGTCCCGGGCGACGTAGCCCGCCACCTTCGGGTTCTCCTGCAGGCGCCGCAACGAGTACTCGTACCACTGCTGTCCGAAGGGGACGTAGATCCGAAGCCGGTGCCCCTCGGCGACGAGCCTGTCGCCGAGGGCGCCCCGGACTCCGAGCAGCATCTGGAACTCGTACTCCTCCGGCTTCAGTTCGCGCTCGATCAGCTGGAGCTCGGCCTGGTGGATCAGCTGCTCGTCGTGGGTCGCGATCCCGACGTAGCAGCCGCCGTCCCAGAGCGCCGCCAGCGTCCGGAGGTAGCTCGCCTGGATCTCCTCGAAGTTGCGGAAGGCGATCTCGGCCGGCTCGACGTAGATCCCCTTGCAGAGCCGGACGTTCGCACCGGCGAGCGCGCGCGCGTCGGCCTCGGTTCGACGGAGGGCCGCCTGGAGGACGACACCCAGGTTGGTGCGCCCCGCGTCTCGGAGCTCGCGGTAGAGCGCGAGCGTCGCGTCGGTCGTGGAGGAGTCCTCCATGTCGATCCGGACGAACGTGCCTCGTGTCGCGATGGCCTCGAGGTTGTCACGCGCCAGCCCGGGGTCGAGATTGAGGCCGAGGCCGGTCAGCTTGACGCTGACGTTGGCGTCGAGGCCGTCCTCGTCGATCGCGTCGAGCACCTCCAAATAGGCCCGGGTGATCGCTTGCGCCTCCTCGGGGCTCGAGATCTCCTCGCCGAGGACGTCGATCGTCGCCAGCTTGCCGGCCGCGTTCAGACGGGCGACCTCGGCCCGGGCGTCCGCGAGCGTCGAGCCGGCGATGTACGGGGCCGCGAGTTGCCGGACGACCCCGCGCGGGATCGCTGGCAGGACACGGACGATCGCGCTGTTGAGCAGGGACACGGCGGCGGAGCCTAGAGGATCGAGCGCCTAGCGCTCGCGCATGAAGCCCTGGCGGGCCGCGGAGACGAGCGCGACCGCCTCGGGAAAGAGCACGCGCATCGAGTCGCGGAGGGCGATCGCCTGCTCGTCCACGCTCCCGGTCGGCTGCACCTGCTTCAGCGCGGCCGCGGTCAGCTCGACGGCCGTGTTCAGGGTGAGCGTCGCGAACTGCTCGCGCTGTGCCTCCTGGACGGTCTCCGCCTGCTGGGCGGCGAACTCCTGGATCCCGCGGAGCAGATCCTCCGGATCGCCGCCGAACGGAAAGCCGAATCCGCCTCCTTCCATGCCCACAGGCTAGCTGAGGGGCACCCGATAGGAACGCTCGATCTCGGCCGTGAGCGCGTCCACGACCTCGCCGGCACCACGCATCGCCTCGGCGAACGGCGACCCCTGGAGCGCGCCCCCGAGGGCGAGCTCCAGCGCCCGGGTTGCGAGGCCGATCGCGTCCAGCCGCGCCGGTGACGCGAGCTGGGGCGGCGCCCCCAGAACACGCTGGAGTCCGAGCACGGCCTCCTCGGCCTCCTCGATTCCGTCCGGGCTCTCGGTGATCCGGAGCTGGACGAGCTTCGCGTGGAGCTCGTCCAGCTCGCCGCCCGCGGCCACCTCCTCCGCGACCTCGCAGAGCGCCGCGATCGAGACGGCGTCGCGGACGGCCTGCCGCTCTCCGACCGGCCGGCCGTCCTCGTCGAGCGCGACCCAGCTCCGGTCGCCTGCCTCGTGCTCGAAGGCGCAGAGGTAGAGGCGGCCCGACGCCCGCGGCTCGGTCGGCAACACAGCTCCGAGCACCTCACCCGCCCCTGCGAGCGACGCCGCGCGCGTCCCGATCCGCTCCAGGTCGTCGGCCAGCGCCATCGCGACAGGATGCCCTACTACGATGGGCGGGTGCTCCAGAACGCCCTTCAGGCGACGTTCGCCATCTGCGTCGTCGTGGCCTCGGTCTCCGTCGCGGTCGCCGCGCTCGGCCGGATCCGCCCGCACCCCTTCGCCCTCCTCGGCGCCGTGCTCGGCGCGGCCGCAACGGCAGCGTGGGTCGCGGTCGCCCTCCATCCCGAGCGGACCCACGCGATCTCGGCCGCCGGGATCACGCTCGCGACTGCGGCACAGGCGGCCGCAGTCGCCCTCGCCCGGGCCGCTCGTCGCACGCGCGCCGACGACCAGGCACTGATCCGCGCCCGCGCCGCGATCCAGCGGGTCGTCGCCGAGGAGACGCAGCGGGTCTCGACCGACCTTCAGCGCTGGATCATCCGCGCGCGGGCGGACTCGCTCTCGCTGGTCGCCGAGGAGGAGCGGCGTCTCGGTGAGGAGCGGCGGGCCGAGCTGGCGGAGCGCGAGGGCCGCGTGGCAGCCGAGCTCGCCGAGGCGCTGGCCACCGTCGAGCGCCGCGTCCAGGAGCGGCTCCGAGGCTGGACGGACGACCTCGACCGGGCGCAGCAGAACCTGGGCGCCCAGCTCGCACGCCTCGAGCAGCGGCAGCGCGAGGCGATCGGCGAGGCGGAGTCCCGGATCGAGGCGGAGGCCGCAGAGCTCGTCACCACCTCGGACGAGCAGCGCCGCTCCGTGCACCGGCTCCGCGAGGAGCTGGAGCGCTCGGCGCAGACGGCCGTGGCCGAGGCGCTCGACGAGCTCCAGGCCCACACGGGCGAGCGCCGCCGGGTGATCGAGGAGATCGCCGAGCGGCTGCGCCAGCGGGAGCAGTCCCTGGCCGAGCAGGTCGATCGCGCCGAGACGGAAGCGCAGCACCGGATCGAGGCGTCCTTCTCGGACATCGAGCGCCGCCAGGTCGAGCAACTGCAGCGGCTCGTCGCCCGCGAGGCCGAGCGTTACGCCGAGGCGGCGGGGCAGCAGTTCGAGGTGACGATGAAGAGCTCCCGCGAAGAGGCGGCGAGCCGGTTCTCCCGCGAGCTCGACCGGGCCGTCGAGACGTTCGTCCGCCAGGCCGACGCCGTCTTCGCCGACCGGCTCGCGCACACGGGCGACGCGGGTCAGCAGCGGCTGGAGGCGCGCCTGCGCCAGACCCACGCGTCCTTCGACCGGCAGCGCGACGAGCTCGCCGAGTCGTTCGCGGAGAAGATCGCCGACGCCGACGAGCACCTCCGGCGGACGCTCGGCGCCCTGGTCGCGGAGGCCGAATCGGAGCGCGCAGTGCTCGAGTCGCGCCTCTCCGAGCTCGCGCGGCGGATCGACGAGGCGCACGTTTCCGTCCGGTCGTCCGAATGAACCGGCCAACTTCCGGGCGAAGGGTTCGTCCCATCAACCACGAACACTCGACGCACAATGGCTGAGACGACCGAACTGATCGACCGGGGTAGCGAACGGGCGAAGGTGGAGTCCTGGCGCCTGCACGTCCTGATCGAGGCCGGCTATCCGCTGCCGCTCGCCGAGAAGCTGGCCGCGGCGCTCGATGCCGACCTGCACGAGGCGGTCGCGCTCCTCGCCAAGGGCTGCGACCACCGCACCGCCGCCGAGATCCTGCTCTAGCCTTTTGGCGCAAGCTG
>JBBQHQ010000162.1:0-4782 GCA_038324115.1 Gaiellales bacterium | reverse complement strand
GGTGCTCGGCAAGGTCGACGCACCGTTCGAGCTGTCGTTCGACGAGCTCCTGGCGCTCCCCATGATCGAGGCGCCGGTCACGTTGAGCTGCGTCTCCAACGAGGTCGGCGGCGGCCTCGTCGGCAACGCCCGCTGGCAGGGCGTCCTGCTCGCCGACCTGCTCGAGCGAGCCGGCGTCCAGAGCGGGGCCACGCAGGTGCTCGGCCGCTCGGTCGACGGGTTCACGGCCGGCTTCCCGACCGAGGTGGCGCTCGACGGCAGAAACGCGATGGTCGCGGTAGCCATGAACGGCAAGCCCCTGCCCGCACTCCACGGCTTCCCGGCTCGCCTGGTCGTCCCCGGCCTGTACGGGTACGTGTCGGCGACGAAGTGGCTCGCCGCGATCGAGTTGACGCGCTTCGACGAGGTTGACGGCTACTGGATTCCCCGCGGTTGGGCCAAGGAAGGGCCGATCAAGACCCAGTCCCGAATCGACGTCGCGTCGAGCGAGGTGATCGCCGGCGTCGCCTGGGCGCCGACGCGCGGCATCGAGCGCGTCGAGGTCAGGGTCGACGACGGGCCGTGGCAGGAGGCGACGCTCGCGTCGGCGCTGCCCGACGACTGCTGGCGGCAGTGGTTCCTGGCCTGGGAGCCGTCGCCGGGGGAGCGGCTTGTCGCGGTGCGGGCGACCGACGGCACAGGCGAGACCCAGACCGCCGAGCGGACGGACGTCGCGCCCAACGGGGCCAGCGGGCACCACACGATCCGGGTCGAGATCGCCTAGAGACGCGTCAGTGCGCGTCCCGCCAGCCCCGGAACTGGCTCCAGTAGCCCTCCATCGTCGTCTCGCGGGCGGGGTGGAGCGGGTCGTAGGGGATGTAGTTGACGGTGCGGACGATCCAGCCGTCCTCGTCCACGTCGAGGACGTTGATGCACGCGGGGGCCTGCTCGAAGGTGCCGAAGTAGGTGCGGTCGCCGGACAGGGCGTGCGAGAGCAGGATCCGGTTGACGCCGCCGTGGAGGACGGCGAGCGCGGTGTGCCAGTCGCGTGCGAGCAGCCGGGCGAGGGCGGGGTGGACGCGGTCGAGCGCCTCGCCGAGCGACTCGCCGCCCAGGAAGCGCTCGCTCTCCTCGCGGATCCGGAGCGCGCCCACGAACTGGCGCTCGAGCTCCTCGCGCGGGAGCCCGTCGAGGCGGCCGCCCTTCCACTCCGCGAGCTCGGGCCACTGCTCCGGCTCGCGGCCGGGCGCGACGATCGCCGCCGTCTCGACGGTGCGCGGGAGGGTGCTCGTGACGAGGAGGTCGAGCTCGACGCCGGCGAGCGCCGCGCGGGCGGCGTCAGCCTGCTCGCGGCCGCGCGGCGTGAGCGGCACCTGCTCGGGCGCGACGGGGCGCCCGTCCTCGTCCACGTAGGCGACCTCGGCGTGCCGCATCAGGTAGAGCCGGCGGCGCACCTAGAGGACGAGCTCGGCCATCACCTGCAGCGCCTCTGTCTGCTTCGTCTGGACGAGCAGGGTCGAGACGCCCGCCTCGCGCCAGGCGTGGAGGCGCTCGGCGATCCGCTCCTTCGGGCCGACGAGCGCGATCTCGTCCACGAGCGCGTCGGGGACGGCCATCGCCGCCTCGCCCTTGGAGCCGCCCAGGTAGAGCTCCTGGATCCGCGCCGCCTCGCCCTCGTAGCCGTACCGCTGCGCGAGGGTGTTGTAGAAGTTCTTCCCCTTCGCGCCCATCCCGCCGATGTAGAGGGCGAGCATCGGCTTCAGCATGTTCCGGCACATCTCGACGTCGTCGTCGACGAGCACGGGGCAGAGCGGCGCGATCTGGAAGCCCTCGGGCGCCTGCGTGAGCGAGGGGCCGTGCACCTCGGCACAGCGCTCGGGCGAGAAGAAGATCGGCAGCCAGCCGTCGGCGATCTCGGCGGCGAGCGCGACGTTCTTGGGGCCGAGCGCGGCGAGGTAGATCGGGATCTCGCGCCGGAGCGGCTTCAGGATCAGCTTCAGCGGCTTGCCGAGCCCGGTCGCGTCGTCGCCGGAGTAGGGGATGTTGTAGTGGGGGCCGTGGTGCTCGAGCGTCTGGCGGCGGAGGCCGGCGCGGACGATCTCGACGTACTCGCGCGTGCGGCCGAGCGGCTTGCCCCAGGGGACGCCGTGCCAGCCCTCGACGACCTGGGGGCCTGAGGTGCCGAGCCCGAGGAGGACGCGCCCGTCGGAGAGCTGGTCGAGGCTCGCCGCCGTCATCACGGTCGCGGCGGGCGTGCGGGCGGGCATCTGCATGATCGCGGTGCCGATCCCGATCTTCTGGGTGGTCGCCGCGATCCAGGTCGCGACGGTGACCGCGTCCGCGCCCCAGGCCTCGGAAGTCCAAGCGGAGTGGAAGCCGAGCCGTTCGGCTTCCTGGGCCAGCTCGACGCCGCCCTTGGGGTCGTCGTAGCCGAGTTGGAGACCGAGCTGCATCGACCGATCCTACGCCCTACGTCAGGGGCGGGATCATCCCCGCGGCGCCCTCGACGCGCGGCCCAGGCACGTTCGGGAAGCGGAACTGCACCGGATCCCTACCCGGTTGCACCGCCCACGCCTGGCCGGTCTGCTCGCTCCGGCCCGCGAGCAGGATCGCGGCGGCGACCTCGCCCGGCTCGAGAAGTGGGAAGCCGGCCTCGTCGAGCGCCGGCGCCACCTTCTCCGTCATCGGCGTTCGAGCGATCCCGGGGCAGACCAGGTTGATCCGGATCTCGCGCGCCGCCAGCGCCGGGGCGATCGAGCGGGCGAAGCCGACGACGGCGTGCTTGGTCAGCGAGTAGAGCGGGTCGGAGTCCATCGGGATCAGGCCCGCCAATGACGAGGTGACGACGAACGCGCTCCCCGGCTGCATCCTCGGGGCGAGTGCCTGGACGCCGAAGACGACGCCGTTCACATTCACTCCCACGATCCGGCGGTAGTCCTCCTCCGATCCGTCGCCTGCCGCCAGCACCCCTGCGTTCAGGCAGACGAGGCCGGCGGGCTCGACGTCGTCCCACGCGGCTCGCGCGGAAACGTCGAAGCCGTCCGCGAGGTCGAGCCCGCGCACCTCGGCGCCCTCGGCCTCGAGCAGCGCCACCAGCTCGCGCCCGATCCCACCCGCGGCGCCCGTGACGAGCGCCGTCTCAGGGAACAAGAACGACCTTCCCCGTCGAGCGGCGCGAGGCGATCAGCTCGTGGGCGGCCTGCGCCTCGGCGAGCGGGTACTCCGCGCCGACCACCGGCCGGATCGCGCCGGCCTCCCAGAGCGCGAGCAGGTCGCGCACGCCCTGCTGGACGAGCGCGGGCTCGAACTGGGTCAGGCGGCCGAGGTAGAAGCCGAGCGCGCCGGTGTTCCTGCCGACGAGTCGCGCCGGGTCGACGGGCTCCCACGCGCCCCCGGCGAAGCCGATCGCTACCGCGACGCCGAGCGGCCGCAGAGCCTTCAGGCAGGCCGCGTAGACCGGGCCGCCGACCGGGTCGAGCGCGACGTCGATATCGCCGAGCTCGCCGATCTCCTCGTAGGAGACGGTCCGCTCGGCGCCGAGCTCGCGGGCGAGCGCCAGCTTCTCCTCCGAGCCCGCAGCCGCCGTGACGGTCGCGCCGAAGTGGCGGGCGAGCTGGATCGCGGCCGTGCCGACGCCGCCCGCCGCTGCGGTGACGAGCACATTCGTCCCCGGCCCGAGCCGCGCCTGCCGCGTGAACGGGAACCAGGCCGTCAGAAAGGTGGTCAGGAACGCGGCGCCCTCGGCGAAGCTCGCCGCCTTGGGCAGGTCGAAGAGCCACTCGTCCTGGACGGCCACCCGCTCGGCGTAGCCGCCACCGGTCCCGCGCACGAACCCGACGACGCGCCGGCCGTCCACCTCACCCGCGACCTCGTTCCCGAGCACGACCGGGAGGGGCGGCGGCTGGGGATAGTGGCCGAGCCGGATCAGGACATCGGCGAAGTTGACCCCGGCCGCACGGACGTGGACGAGGGACTGTCCCTCGGCCACGTCAGGCTCGGGCACGTCCTCCACGGTCAGCTCGCCGCCGACCTCGTGCAGGACGGCCGCCCGCATCAGCGTCCCGTGAAGGTGGGCGCGCGCTTTTCGAGGAACGCCATCACGCCCTCGGCGCCGTCCTCGCTCCCGAGGCAGCGCAGGAAGCCCAGCGCCTCGGCGCGGAGCCCGTCCTCGAGCGTCCCGTCCCGCGTCCCGGCCGCCAGCTCGCGGATCACGCCGACCGCGTGCGGCGAGCGCTCGGCGATCGTCGCGGCGAGCGCGGACGCCCGCTCGAACACCTCCGCCCGGGGGACGACCTCCTCGACGAGGCCCCATTCGTACGCCTTCGCGGCCGAGATCGGGTCGCCGGTGAGATTGAGGTAGAGCGCCCGCCCGTGCCCGACGAGCCGCGGCAGCCGCTGCGTCCCGCCGGCGCCGGGGATCAGGCCGAGCTTGATCTCGGGCTGGCCGAGCTGGGCGTCCTCGGCCGCGACCCGTACGTCGCACGACATCGCCAGCTCGAGCCCGCCACCGAGGCAGTAGCCGTGGATCGCCGCCACGAGCGGCGTCCGGCCGGCGTCGAAGCGCTGCGAGAGCTGCTGGATCCCGTGGGCGGAGCCCGACTCGGCCGCCTCCTGCGCCCGCTCCGCCATCTGGGGGAATTCGGTGATGTCGGCGCCCGCAACGAACGCCTTCTCGCCCGCGCCCCGGAGCACGACCGCCCGAACGCCGTCGTCGGCGTCAAGCCGCTCGTACTCCGCGAGCAGCTCGTCGATCAGGCCCACCGAGAGCGCGTTCACCGGCGGGTTGTTCAGGGTGACGACGGC
>JBBQHQ010000161.1:0-4975 GCA_038324115.1 Gaiellales bacterium | reverse complement strand
TTCGAGGGGTCGCGCCGTAAGTCCTCGGCCGATGTCGGCGTCGAGGCGCTGCGCGCCTCGTGCGACACCGTGATCGTGATCCCGAACGACCGGCTGCTCGAGGTGCTCGACCGCTCGACTTCGATGCTCGACGCCTTCAAGATCGCGGACGACGTCCTCCGGCAGGGCGTCCAGGGGATCACCGACCTGATCACGATGCCGGGCCTGATCAACCTCGACTTTGCCGACGTCCGGACGATCATGTCCGACGCCGGCTCCGCGCTGATGGGGATCGGCTTCGCGACCGGCGAGGACCGGGCGAAGATGGCCGCCGAGCGCGCTCTGAAGAGCCCGCTGATCGATACGGAGATCGTCGGCGCCCGGGGGATCCTTCTCTCGATCGCGGGCGGTGAGGACTTGACGCTGCTCGAGGTCAACGATGCCGCCGAGGCCGTGCGCGCGGCCGCGACCGACGACACGAACATCATCTTCGGCGCCACCGTGGACGAGCGACTTGCCGGCCAGGTCTGGGTCACCGTCGTCGCCACGGGCCTCGGCGGCAGGCGGCGCCCGGCGGCGATGCCGACGTTCGGGACGCCGGCCAGGTCGGTCCGCGAGGACGACCCGCTCGAGCCGCCCAGCTTCCTCCGCGGCTAGACCAGCGGGACGACGACCGTGACGCCGAAGGCGGCGCCGACGGCGAGTGAGCCTGCGAAAGACGTCGCCAGCAACGAGTAGCGCCGGAAGCCTGGCACCTCGCCCGCGAGCAGGTAGAGGACGCTGCCGACCCCGAAGGCGATGCTCGTCGCGGTCTCGACGGCGCTGAAGGCGATGCCGGCGGAGACGGCGACGTCCATGCCGACGCCCTGCGCCTTGAGCGCGAAGGCGATCGCCGCACTGGCAACGCCGATGTTGCCGGGGGTGAGGGGGAGCGTTCCAGCGAGCTCGAGCGTCGGCACGATCAGGAGCGCGGCGGCGAGTGCGTGTGGGATCCCGAAGGCGGAGCAGATCGCGGTCGCGGCGGCGATCCGGCCCGCGGTCGCGAGCCCGATCCAGCCGAGCAGGTAGAGCGCGGTGCGCGGGCACCGGCCGAGCACGCGGAAGGCGTCGAGCAGGTGGGCGACGTGACCGCCCGGCTTGAAGCCGCGGGCGAACCACGCGACGAGCACCGCGCCGCCGACGATCGCGGCGATGATCGCGAGCGGCCACGCGGGGAGGACGCCCGACACAGTCGCGAAGGTGAGCAGGCCGGCGAGCCAGACGATGTGCGCGATCCCGACGGAGGTGCCGACGCCGCCGGCCGTCCAGATCCTGCCCTCGCCCTGGAGGACCCGCGCGAAGAGCGCGAAGCGCAGGGCGGTGCCGAGACGGGCGGGGGCGAAGGAGTTGAGGAGCGAGCCGGCCCCGTAGCGGGCGGCCGCGTCGAGCCGCGTCGTCTCGCCGCCGCAGCGCAGGAGCGCGGCGCGCCACGCGCAGCCGGAGGCGACGAGCGAGAGGACGAAGCCGGAGGCCGCCGTCCAGAGCCAGGCGGGGCTGGCGGAGGCGAGACCCTCGAAGCCGTCGCGGACCTGGTCGCCGAGCAGCTGGGGCATCGAGGCGATCGCCACGACGACGCCCAGGGAGGCCACCGCGAGGGCGATGTGTCGCTTGCCGAAGTCCGAAAAGAAGTGCATCGAGTGGGAACGCTCCCGTCGTCAAGAGGTGTCTCCCCCTTATCGGCAGAAACCACGCGCCATTAGGGTCTTTTCGTGCACGGGGGAATCGCAGCCGGTCATCCCCTCACGGCGGCAGCGGGCGCCCGCGTCCTCGACGAGGGCGGAAACGCCGTCGACGCCTGTATCGCCGCGGCTTTCGCGGCGTTCGTGATCGAGGGGGCTCTCACCGGCCCGGCGGGTGGCGGGTTCCTGCTGGCGCACGTCGCCGGGGAGCCGTTGCTGCTCGACTGCTTCTTCGCGGTGCCGTCTGCCGAGCGGCCGCCGATGGAGGAGGAGGTGGTCGACTTCGCCGACGCGTCCACGCAGGTCTTCTTCGTCGGCGAGGGGTCGGTCGCCGTCCCGGGGCTCGTTGCCGGGCTCGTGGAGGCGCACCGGCGGCTCGGCTCCGTGCCCTGGGCCGACCTCGTGGAGCCGGCCGTCGAGCTCGCGCGCACCGGGTACGAGGCGAATCCGCAGCAGAGCTTCCTCCACGGGATCCTGGCTGCGATTCTCCAGCGCGACGAGGGCGGCCGCCGGATCTACGGCGCGACGCCGGCGATCGTGACCGACGAGCTCGTCCCGACCCTGGAGGCGCTGCAGGCCGACCCGCGGGCGGCGCTCGGGGAGCTGCTCCCCGAGCTGGAGCCCGATCTCGAGGCGTACCGGGTGATCGAGCGCGAGCCGATTCGCTCCCACGTTGGGCAGTACGACGTCCTGGCGACCCCGGCGCCCTCGCGCGGAGGAGCAGTCGTGACGGCGGCGCTGCCACGGCTTCTCGCGGCGACCGGGCTCGACGAGCGCGCCGCAGCTCTGGGGGCCGCCTACGGCGCTCCTCCCCCTGGACGGATCACCGGCACGACCCACATTTCCGTGATCGACGCACGGGGCGACGCGGCCGCGCTCTCGTCCACCCTCGGCTCGGGCGCCGGCGTCTTCCGCCAGGGGACGCAGCTGAACAACATGCTCGGCGAGCTCGACGTCATCGGTCAAGGCGAGCTCGTCCCGGGCGCGCGCCTGCCGAGCATGATGACGCCGACGATCGTCCTCGCAGACGGCCGGCCCCGGCTCGTGCTCGGGAGCGCCGGCTCGGTCCGGCTCGCCGGCGCAATCGCGCAGGTCGCCGCGGCGGTGCTCGCCGGCACGCCTGTGGCCGAGGCTGTGGAGGGGCCGCGGATCCACGTCGACGGGCGGACGCTGCACCTCGAGGGAGGCGCCGAGGGAGAGGCCGTGCCGCACTGGGACGTCGTCCGGTGGGCCGGACGGAACCTCTTCTTCGGCGGCGTCTCCGCAGTCGAGCGGCGGGTTGACGGGAGCCTCGGCGCAGCGGGAGACCCGCGGCGGGGCGGCCACGGGATCGCCAGGTGAGCATGACGATCCGGCACGCCCGGCCCGAGGACGCGGCGACGCTCGTCCAGCTCGGGACGTCGGTGGGGCGCGAGGACGGCGCCTGGCTGCTGAACACGACCGGATGGCGGAGCGTGGGGGAGGAACGGCGCTACCTGCGGGCGCTCAAGCGCTACCCGCACGCGGCCGTGTTCGTGGCGGAGGACGAGGGGCAGATCGTCGGCCGGCTCTCGCTGGCGCGCGACACGCATCCGGCGAGCCACCACGTCGCCGACCTCGGGATCATGGTCGCGGCCAGCCACCGGCGGCGGGGGGTGGGCCGCGCGCTGCTGGAGCAGGCGATGGACTGGGCGCGGGATGCGGGCATCCGCAAGCTGGAGCTGCACGTCTTTCCGTGGAACGAGCCGGCGCTGCAGCTGTACGAGACGTTCGGCTTCGTGCGCGAGGGCATGCGCCGCGCGCACTACCGTCGCGACAACGAGTACGTGGACGCGATCCTGATGGCGTTGCACCTCTAGCCGGCGCTCCGCTGCCGTTGGGGCCCGTCGCCGAGCGCGGGCTCCGGGTGCCCGAGCTCGCGGCGGAGTCGCTCGATCGTCTCCGACGCCTCGACGCGCGTCTCCGGGAACGGCACGTCGTGGAGGCCGCAGAGCGCGGCTGCGAGGGCGTACACCTGGGCGACCGTCGGGCGCCGTTGCTGCCGGGGCTCGTCCATGCCTCCACCTTCGCGGAGGAAATGTGACGGGTGTGTCACGGCTTCGGGCCGGATGTGCAACATTCGGGGCATGTGCAGAAACATCCGTCCGCTCTACAACTACGAGCCGCCCGCGATGCCCGACGACGTGCGGGCTGCCTCGCTCCAGTACGTGCGCAAGATCAGCGGCTACACGAAGCCGTCCCAGGCGAACGAGGCCGCCTTCGCCCGCGCCGTCGACGCGGTCGCGACGACGACGCAGCAGTTGCTCGACGAGCTCGTCACCCAGGCGCCGCCGCGCGACCGGGCCGCCGAGATCGCGAAGGCGAAGCTGCGTTACCGGCTGCCCGCGGCCTAGGCCGGCTCACCGCTCCTAGTCAGCCGCGACGAAGCGCTCGTACCGAGCAGCCAGCCGTTCCGGGTCGGGGCGCCACGCTGCCCTGGGAGGCAAGACGATCTCCCTCGAATGGAACTCTTTGAGGAGATCGAGCATCGGGCCGTCCTCTTCGTCGAGCAGCCGCCGCGAAACCCGGACTTCATAGTCGGGAGTAACCCCGACCAGATCCTGGTCATACGCGCGATGGTGGATCGAGCAGAGGCTCAGACCGTTCGAGACGACCGGCTCGCCGGCCTCCTCCAGGTCGGCGACGATGTGTGCGGCGTCGAGCAGGCGAGCCTCCTTGAGCCTGCAGATCGCACACCGAGTCGCATAGGCGACGAGAACTCGTCCGCGGAAACGAGCCTGATGCATCCTCGTCCGTACCTCTCGAACCGCATACCGCCGCTCGGTCTCGTCTTCCAGTAAGGCCGGCTGCTGATCGTCGAGAGGTCCGACCATCCGCCCTGGTGAGACGAGTACCGTTCGACCCGCGACGTCGTCGCTCGTCGCGAAACATGGGTAGATCGGCCGATACCAGCCGGGGCGAGTGCCGACGAAGTACACGAACGGAACCTGGAGAGAGTAGAGCGCCCGAAGCGCGCGGTTGTCGGGTTGGTCGACGTCGCCCGCGCGGTACGCGTACCGGATCCCCTCCGGCACGACCTGATCGTCGTACGGCGAGTTCGTGGAAGTGTTGATCGAGAGCGCGGCCGGGCCGCGCTGCGCCGCAGCCCGAAAGATTCCTTTCTGCGGGGAAAGAAAGGCGACGCGGGCTCCCCGGAACGGGAAGCCCTGGTCGAGTCCCGCCCGGTACGGGATGTCTCCACCGTGCTGCGCGGCGAGAACGTCGAGCGAGGCGAAGCAGGAACTCCTGATGTCGTCGTC
>JBBQHQ010000160.1:0-5009 GCA_038324115.1 Gaiellales bacterium | reverse complement strand
ATCGAGATAGAGCTCTCGGCCGACGACGCCCTCATCTGTCGCCGCAGCGGCCCGAGCCAGACGCCCGCGCCGCTCGTCTTGGCGCCCAGCGTCTCGCGGAGTGCGTCGAGTTCTGCAATCCGGATCTCCAGCGGGCCGGTGAGCGCAGGCGTGGAGAACAGCATGAGGGGATTATACGATTATTCGTATAATCGTCAAATCGAGTCCCAGAGCGTCTCAAGTAGTGCCAAGTAGACCTGCGTCGCCCGGACGAGCTCGGGCACGTCCATCGTCTCGACGTCGGCATGCGCGCCCGTGCCGACGGGGCCGTGGTAAACGGTGGGGATGCCGGCCTGGTGGAACATCGCGCCGTCGGCGACCACCTTCATCCCGATCAGCTCCTGCTCGGCGCCCGTCACCTCGCGGTAGGCCTCGCGCAGCGCGACGGCGGGCGGCTCCTCGGGGTCGACGCGGTAGCTGTCGCGGACGAGCTTCAGGTCGAGCTCGATCGCGCAACCGGTCTCGGCGGCGAGCGGCGCGAGCAGCGCCTCGTACTCCGCCCGCACCGCCGCGAGCGTGTTCCCCGGCGCCCAGCGCCGCGTGCCGACGAGGCGGCACGTCGTGGGGAAGCGGTTGTAGAAGTCGCCGCCGTGCAACTCGCCGAGGAAGTACGTCTCGGCGCCGACCCACGGGTGCTCGGTCGCCGCGAGCTCGGCGTTCCGGGCCTCGATCGCCGCAATCACCTTGCCGGCGGTGAGGAGCGGATGCGGCGTCCCGGCCGGGGTCTGCAGCTCGTGCGTCGGCATCCCCGGCCGCGAGACCTCGATCTCGACGGTCGCCTGGCCCATGTGCGCGGCCACGAAGGTGGGGCCGGCCAGCTCACAGACGACGGCGTAGTCCGCCGTGAAGCCGCC
Source organism: Gaiellales bacterium (assembly GCA_038324115.1). Classification (GTDB taxonomy): domain Bacteria; phylum Actinomycetota; class Thermoleophilia; order Gaiellales; family Gaiellaceae; genus Gaiellasilicea. The sequence goes on along the minus strand of JBBQHQ010000160.1, from coordinate 4,116 downwards.
CTCACCGAGGAGCCAGGTCAGGTCCTCGCCTCGGCCGCCGGGCGCCTCGTGCAGCCCGATCGCGACGATCACGAGCTCGCCGGGGAAGGAGCCGCGCTCGGCGGCGACGCGGACCGCCTCGGCGGCGCAGGCGCACGCGCCCTTCATGTCCGCCGAGCCGCGCGCGATGATCGTCTCGCCCTCGAGCCGCGCCGGCTCGTGCGGGATCGGGACGACGTCCAGATGGCCGTTGAGAACGATCGTCGGGCCTGGGCGGTCGCCCCGCAGGCGCCCGATCACGATCGGGGTGCGCGGGAAGCGGTCGTCCAGCACCTCCACCTCCATCCCGATCTCCTCCAGTCGCCGCGCGTAGAGGCGCGCGACCTCGGCGGTGTCGCCGGTCGGGCTCTCGACCCCGCAGAGCTCGAGGGTCAGGTCGCGGAGCCGGTCTGCGTCGATGCTCATGTGGCCTCCCGTGCGACCCGAAAGCCGACGTGCGCGGCGCGCCGGTCGGGTCTGCTGTAGCTGTGAAACGTGCAGGTCGCCCAGGCGAGGCCAGGGCTGGCGAACGAGCCGCCGCGGAGCACGCGCTCTCCGGGCGGGTCTTCCGTGGCAGTCCATTCCCAGACGTTCCCGGCCATGTCCTGGAGACCGTAGGGGCTGGCGCCGTCAGGGTGGGCTCCGACCGGAGAGGTGGTGCCGGCCTTGATCCCGCTCCCGACCGCGGCGCGCGACTCGTCCTCCTCCTCGCCCCACGGGTACGTGCGCCCGTCGGTGCCGCGCGCGGCCTTCTCCCACTCGACCTCGGTCGGGAGGCGGCCGCCGGCCCAGGCGCAGAACGCCGAGGCGTCGTGCCAGTCGACGAAGGTGACGGGATGGTCGGGCGGCGCCGGCCAGTGAGGCGGGGCGGCCGCACCGCCCTCCGCGACGAAGGGCTCGTACTCGGCGTTCGTGACCGGCGTCAGCCCGAGCTCGAATTCCCCGACGTCGACGAGCCTCTGCCGGCTCTCGTCCGGGTCACGGCCGAGCACGTAGTCACCCGCGGGCACGTCGGTCCAGTCGAGCTCGACCGTCGGCTCGACGGCGACAACGCGGAAGCCCACGTAGGGGTCGCGCGCCTCGGGGTGGATCGGGAAGCGGGCGGTCGTGCGCAGCTCGCCGGCGCCGCTCAGGAACGAGCCGCCGCGGGCCGAGCCGTCCGACGTCCACTCCCAGACGTTCCCGGCCAGGTCGAGAGCGCCGCAGGGAGCCGCGCCGGCCGGCTGCTGGCCCGCCGGGGACGGTGCGCCGATCGCTCGCCCGAAGATCGCCCGCGTCGAGTCGGGAAGCTCGTCGCCCCACGGCCAGAGCCGGTCGTCGCCGCCCCGCGCCGCCGCTTCCCACTCCGCCTCGGTCGGGAGCCGGACGCCGTTCGCCGCGCACCACGCTTCGGCGTCGGCGCGCGAGACGTACGTCAGCGGCACGCCGTCGGCGTCGGTGACCGGGAGCCGCGAGATCCGGAAGCCCTCAACCGGGACAACGCGCCGCGGCGTCTCGTCCGCCTCGGGCGGATACAGCCGGGCCGGGTCGACCCCGTAGGCGAACGACCCACGAGGGACGTCTACGAAGTCCATCGACCAGCCGAGAGAACTTTGTGTTGATTCAACACAAGCGCCGTCGCCTTCCCCCGGAGCCGCATCCCGCGACAACAAGCCGATTGCTTGGCCCGAAGAGTTTGTGTTGAATCAACACAAGCTCGTTCACGCCGGGATCACGGGCAGGACGAGCTTCGACGGCCGCTGCTCGTCCGCGAACACGGTCTGCTCGGCGACGAGATGGTGCGTGTGCCGGCCGATCGGCTCGCCCGTGTTCGGGTTCCGTTCGAGCCGGGGGAAGTTCGACGACGAGACGTCGACCCGGATCCTGTGGCCGGCCGCGAACAGGTTCGAGGTCGGCGGCAGCGTCATCGTCACCCGGTAGGGCGTCCCCGGCTCCATCAGCACCTCGCGGTCGAAGCCCTCGCGGAAGCGCGTCCGGATTACCGTGTCGTTCAGGAGCAGGTCGTAGCCCTCGGGGTAGTCCTCGTTCGGCGGGTAGACGTCGATCAGCTTCGCCGTGAAGTCGGTGTCGACCGCGCTCGAGGCGATCCAGAGCTCGACCTCGACGCGGCCGGTGACCTCGACGGGCTCGGGGAGCGGCTCCGTCTCGTAGACGAGCACGTCGGCCCGATCGGAGAGCCTCTGGAACGGCTCGCGCGCCGTGAAGTACTCGGCCGACTCCTTCTGGTCGGCGCCGCCGGGGGTCATGATGTTCTTCAGCATCAGCGCCGGGTTGAGCAGCCGCGCCCAGGCCGGCTCGATCTCGCCGTCGCCGGAGGGGAACTCGCCGACCGCGCAGTAGAGGCCGCCGATCGTCGGGACCGGGTCGTCCGGGTCGTAGCTGAAGCCGCGCGGCTCCGCGTCCGCCGCCGCCGGCTCCGGACGCAGCGAGCCGTCGGCGTGCAGGTGAAGCGTCGTCGGCACGGCGCGCGCCAGCGGCCATTCCTGCTCGTCGCGCCAGCGGCCGCCGTGGTCGAGCTTGCCGAGCTCGGTCTTGCGGCCGCTGCCGCCGCCCATCACGAAGATCTTGACCGGCGCCTCGTCAGCCGGCTGGCCGCCCGCGTCGTCCGGCAGCCAGCGGTCGAAGAAGGCGAGCTGCTCCTCGAAGTAGCGCCGGACGCCCCAGACCGAGCTGGGCCCGTAGTCGACGTCGAGCGTCCACGTCGCGTCTCCCCGCATCCCGACATGGCTCCACGGGCCGACGATCAGGCGCTGCGGCGAGGCGTTCTTCGCCGCCATCGCCGCGAAGTACTCGCTGTCGGCGTGCGGAAACCCGTCGTACCAGCCCGTCGTCATCGTGGCCGGGATATCCGCGTGCTCGGCCCAGAAGCGGGTGAAGTCGTTCTCCTTCGCCGCCCAGAACTCGTCGTAGGCGCCGCGCGTGCAGTAGTCGACGAGGGTCTGCGCCAGCGTCGGCACGTGGCGCAGCCCCAGATCGGCCCCCTCCACCCCGGCGAGCACCGGCGAGCGCCAGAAGAGCTTCCGCAGGTCCTTGAGGTCGTCGAAGACCTCCCTTTGGAGCGCCCAGTCGTCCTTCACTCCCTGCGCATCGGCCGCGTGGATGTAGAGAGCCCAGAACATGTGCAGCTGCATCGCGCCGCCCTCGCGGGTCTGGTGCTCGAACATGTTCGTCGGGACGACGTCCGGCCAGATCGCGGTCAGGTGCGGCGGAGCCTCGAGCGCCGTCCGGACCTGCGTGATCGCGGCGTAGGAGCTGCCGACGGTGCCGATCCGGCCGTTCGACCACGACTGCGCCGCGATCCACTCGACGGTGTCGTAGCCGTCCTCCCCCGTGTGCGGTGTCGCGCTGTGGAAGTACTCGTCGGTGCCCTCGGAGCGGTGGCGGTCGCGGATGTCCTGGAGCACCACGGCGTACCCGCGCGGGACGAAGACGTCGGCGATCTCGACGTAGCGTCGTTCGCTCTTGTCGTACGGCGTCATGCAGAGGATCGTCGGATAGCGGCCCTCGAGGGGCTCGCCGTCCCGGGCCGGGCGATGCAGGTCGGTGGCGAGGCGGGTCCCGTCCCGCATCTCCACCATCACGTCCTTCGAGACGACGATCCCGTAGCTCACGCGCTCTCCCTTTCGATCACGAGGTTGCCGAGGTCGTCGACCCGGACGCCGTAACCCGGATGGACGACCGTGGTCGAGTCGAACTCCTCCACGACGGCCGGGCCGGCGAAGGCCGCGCCTGCCGGGAGGCCGTAGCGGTCGTAGATCGGGCAGTCGACGAAGCCGCCCGCCTCCGCGAAGTAGACGGGCCGATGCTCCTTGGGCTCGGGCGCGTCGCCGCGCTCAAACGGCCAAGCCGACGGCTTCGCGATCCGCCCCACGCTCGTCAGCCGCAGGCTCACGACCTCGACCGGCTCAGCCGGAGCGGCGAACCCGTAAACGCGGTCATGCTCCGTGTGGAAGCGCTCGAGCAGGCCGTCCCCGGCCGCGATCGTCAGCTCGTAGCTCTGGCCGACGTAGCGGAGGTCGATCTGGCGGACGAACTCGATCGCGTCGCCCATGAGGCCCTCGCGCTCGAGCTCTCCGCGGCCGGCGGCTTCGAGCCGGG
>JBBQHQ010000159.1:0-5060 GCA_038324115.1 Gaiellales bacterium | reverse complement strand
CCTGGGGCCCAATCACGATGTTCTGGAGCTCGAAGACGATGTCGGGGAACGCGGTCAGCAGCTCCGTATAGAAGCGCGCCGCCCCCTCGTGCCCGTGCCAGGAGACGTCGTCGGGATAGACGGTGTAGGTGCAGTCGGGCGCCAGCGTCGCCAACAGGCCCTCGATCGAGCGCGCGTCCTCCGCCTTCGAGTGCGCCTTCCAGAGCTCGCGGATCTCGTTCACCTCGTCCGGGTCGACGGGGAGCCGCATCAGCTCGAGGACCTCTGCCTTCGGGACGGGCATGTGTCTCCTTACCGGTCGAGGATCGCGGCCGCGACGGCCTCGCGCTGCTGCGCGGCATGGCCGCCGAACGCGTCGATCCACTGGGCACGCTTGTAGTAGCGGTGGAGCGGGTGCTCCCAGGTGAAGCCGATCCCGCCGTGGACCTGGATCGAGCGCTCGCAGGCGGCGACCGCGGCCTCGGCGCAGAACGATTTGGCGGCGGCGACCGCGACGGCGGCGTCCTCGTCGGCCTCGGCGACGCTCCACGCGGCCCAGTAGGCCAGCGAGCGGGCGAGCTCGGTCTCGACGTAGGTGTCGGCAAGCGGATGCGAGACGGCCTGGTAGGTGCCGATCTTCTTCCCGAACTGCTCGCGCTGGGAGACGTACTCGACGCCCAGCTCGAGCGCCTTCGCTGCGATCCCGACCGCCTCGACCGCGAGCGCCGCGAGCAGGCGCTGCCGCACGGGCTCCCACTCGCCCTCGACCGTCTCGCCCTCCGACGCGGTCAGCCGGCCGAGCGGGCGCGTCTCGTCCATCGTCACGATGCTCTCGCCCTCGGCGGGCATCGAGCGCATCTCCTCGGTGAGGACGCGGTCGACGTGGAGGAGGTCGGGGACGAGCCCGTCCACCTCGACCGACCACGCCTGCTCGTCCAGCTTGGGGAGCGCGGAGAGCACCACTGCCGTCGTCAGGAAGGGGCCGCTGTAGAGCGCGCGCCCGGCCTCCTCGAAGAGGATCGCCTCGTCCACGAATGAGAGCCCGCCGCCGCCGCGTTCCTCCGGGACGGAGACGCCGAGCCAGCCGAGCTCGCGGAGCGCCGAGAGCGGCGCGTCCGGGTTGGCCTCGAGGAACGAGCGCGCCTCGCGCCGCAGCTCCTCCTGCTCCTGGCTGAACGAGAAGTCGGCCACTAGCGCGACCTCGGGAGCCCGAGCACCCGCTCGGCGATGATGTTGCGGAGGATCTCGGAGGTGCCGGCCTCGATCGTGTTCCCGCGCGAGCGGAGCTGCTGGTGCTGCCAGTAGCCGTCGTCGCCGACGAGCTGCGCCTCCGGCCCGAGCAGCTCGAGCGCCAGCTTCGTCACGCGCTGGTTCGCCTCCGACCACCAGAGCTTCGAGCCCGAGCCCTCAGGCCCCGGGATCCCCGTCTTCATCAGGGTGGTCAGCGCGCGCAGGTTGGTGAAGCGGACGGCCTGGAGGCCGATCCACTCACGGGCGATCGCGTCGCGCTGGAGCGGCGTCGCGCCGCGCTCGCGGGCGAGCGAGATCAGCTTCCGGATCTGCGACTCGAGTGCGGCGGTGAGCGCGAAGCCGAGCGTTCCGCGCTCGTGCAGGAGGGTCGTCATCGCGACGCCCCAGCCCTCGCCGATCTCGCCGAGGACGTTCTCGACGGGCACCTCGACGTTCGTGAAGAAGATCTCGTTGAACTCCGCCTCGCCGGTGATCTGGCGGAGCGGCCGCACCTCGACGCCCGGCGAGTGCATGTCCACGATCAGGTAGGTGAGCCCCGCGTGGCGCTGCGAGTCGGGGTCGCTGCGGGTGACGAGGAGGCACCAGTCGGCGATGTGCGCGAACGACGACCAGACCTTCTGGCCGTCGACGACGAAGTGGTCGCCGTCGAGCCGGGCGGTTGTCCGGACGGCCGAGAGGTCGGAGCCGGCGTCGGGCTCGGAGAAGCCCTGGCACCAGATCTCGTCCGTGGAGAGAATCTTCTCCAGCCGGTCGGCCTTCTGCTGCTCGGTGCCGTGGGCGATGATCGTCGGCCCCGCCATCCCCAACCCGATCACGCCGAGGTGGGGCGGCGCCTCGGCCCGCGCCATCTCCTCGAGGAAGATCGCCTGGTGGCTGTAGGGCGCGCCGGCGCCGCCGTACTCCTCGGGCCAGGTCAGCCCGGCGTAGCCCGCCTCGTGCAGCTTCCGGCTCCAGGCGCGGCCGGCCTCCTCGAAGCGGCCGCTGCGCACGTCGTCGCCCAGGTTCTCCTCGATCCACGTCCGGAGCTCGGCCCGAAAGGCCGCTTCCGCCGGCGTGTCCCGCAGATCCACAACCTGGACTCTAATAGGTCAGGAAGCGCTCGACCATGGCGTTGAACCGATCGGCCTCCTCGAGGAAGAGCAGGTGGCCGGCGCCCTCGAAGGTGACGAGCTCGGCGCCCGGCATCCGCTCGGCGATCCTGACCCCATTCGGGTAGGGGACGATCCGGTCGGCCGTGCCGTGGAGGACGAGGGTCGGGGAGGCGATCTCCTCGAGCGGGCGCCGCTCCCCGACGAAGCGCGTGGCGGCGTCGAACTGGGCCCGCCAGGCCTCCGGCGGCGTCGGGAGCTCCAGCCGGCTCGCGAGCAGCTGCTCGAACTCGTCGGGGTGCTCGTCCGTCCAGCCCGGGCGGAAGGAGAGAGGCATCGTCGTCCGGGCGAAGTCGGCGGGTGGGAGGTGCGCGTTCTCCTGCCAGGCGGCGGCCGTCTCGGCCGGGAGCGGGACGTTCTCGGCGCCGCCGGTGCCGGTCGCGACGAGGACGAGCCGCTCGACGAGGTCCGGGTGGCGGAGCGCGACGAGTTGCGCGAGGTAGCCCCCCATCGAGTAGCCCAGCACGTGCGCCCGGCGGCCGGCCAGCGCCTCTGCCGCCTCGTCCGCCATCTCCTCGAGCGAGTACGGACCGTCCGGCTTCGGCGAGCGGCCGGTGCCGCGGTTCTCGACCGCGACCAGGCGGAACCGCTGTGCGAGCGTCGGGAGCTGCCGCTGCCAGGCCCAGTTGGCGTAGCCGAGCCCGTTCAGGAGCAGGACGGGATGGCCGTCGCCGTGCTCCTCGACGAAGAGCTTCACGAGACCGCGTCACGCCCGAGCTCGCGCACGGCGTGCCCGCCCGCCAGCGCCAGCGAGATGTCGATCTCGGCCGCGAGCTGCCGGATCACGGCCTCGACCCCCGCCTGCCCGCCGACCGCGAGCCCGTAGGCGTAGGGGCGGCCGAGCAGCACGGCCTTCGCCCCCAGCGCGAGCGCCTTGAGCACGTCGGCGCCCGAGCGGATCCCGCTGTCGAAGAGGAGCGTCGTCTCCCCGCCGACCGCGTCCGCGACCTCGACGAGCGCGTCGAGCGCCGCGACCGCGCCGTCCACCTGGCGGCCGCCGTGGTTGGAGACGACGATCCCGTCGACCCCGTGCTCGAGCGCAAGCCGTGCGTCCTCGGCCGTCAGCACGCCCTTGACGAGGATCGGGAGCGACGTGCGCTCGCGCAGCCAGGCGAGGTCGGCCCAGGTCAGACCGAGGTTGGAGAAGACGCCGAGCGCCCGCACCGAGGCGGTCAGGACGTCCTCCTCCGGCGGGTCGTCGAGCGAGGCGCGGAAGCCGGGGTCGCTGAAGAACTGCGCGAGCCCCTCGCCGCCGAGGAAGGGGAGGTAGCCGTTGCGGAGATCGCGCGGCCGCCAGCCGAGCATCAGCGTGTCGAGGGTGACGACGATCGCGCCGTAGCCCGCCGCCTCCGCCCGGTCGACGATGCTGCCGACGAGCTCCCGGTCGGCGAACCAGTAGAGCTGGTACCAGGCCGGCTGCCCGTCCAGCTCGGCGGCGACGTCCTCCAGCGAGGTCGAGGCCGCGCTGGAGAGGACGAGCGGGACGCCGGTCGCCTTCGAGGCGCGCGCGACCGCCCGTTCCGCGTCGGGGTGGGCGATCGAGAGGACGCCGACCGGGGCGAGCAGGAAGGGGACGGGGGAGCGGAGCCCGAGCACCTCGACCGAGAGGTCGCGTTCCAGGTTCCCCGTGAGCATCCGCGGCCGGAGGCGGCGGCGCTCGAAGGCCTCCAGGTTCGCGCGCATCGTCGCCTCGGTTCCGGCGCCGCCCGCGATGTAACCGAACGGCCCCGGCGCCAGCGTCTCGCGGGCCCGGTCCTCCCAGTCGGCCGCCGTGACCGGCCACTCGGCGGGGCCGGAGAGATAGAGCGCGTTCTGGACGTGGCTGCCGGAGTCGAGGCTCACTGTGGGAGACTCTACGACGTGACCGAGCTTCAGATCCCCCCTCGGCTCCACGAGCGCCGCGCCGAGGTGCGCGCGTTCATGGAGGAGCATGTCTATCCGAACGAGCCCGTGCTCAACCGCGAGGACGCCGAGGCCGACGAGCTGATCGGCGAGCTGCGGGCGCAGGCGAAGGCGGCGGGGATCTGGGCGCCGCACCTACCGCCTGAGGCGGGCGGCACCGGCTCAGGCTTCATCGAGTATGCGCTCCTGAACGAGGAGATCGGCCGCTCGACCTGGGCGCAGCTCGTCTTCAACTGCCAGGCGCCCGACGCCGGCAACGGTGAGATCCTCCACCACTTCGGGACGCCCGAGCAGCAGGAGCAGTTCCTGCGCCCGCTGGTCGAGGGGACGGCCCGCTCGTTCTTCTCGATGACCGAGCGCGACGTCTCCGGCGCCGACCCGACCGGTCTGCAGACCCGCGCGGTCCTCGACGGAGACGAGTGGGTGATCGACGGGCAGAAGTGGTTCTCGTCCGGGGCCGAGGGCGCCGCCTTCGGGATCGTGATGGCGGTCACCGACCCGGACGCAGCCCCACACCGGCGGATGAGCCAGATCCTCGTCCCGGCCGAGACGCCCGGCGTCGAGGTCGTGCGCCCGATCCCGGTGCTCGGGCACGCCGGCCACGGCTGGGCGACCCACTGCGAGGTCACTTACACCGGTGTCCGCGTCCCCCGCGAGAACGTGCTCGGCGAGCCCGGCGACGGCTTCCGGATCGCCCAGAAGCGGCTCGGCCCGGGCCGGATCCACCACGTGATGCGCTGGCTCGGCCAGATGCAGCGCGCCTTCGAGCTGATGTGCAGC
>JBBQHQ010000158.1:0-5221 GCA_038324115.1 Gaiellales bacterium | reverse complement strand
CGTGAACGCCGGCATCCAGGTCTTCGTCTACCCCGAGGAGCTCGAGCACGTCGCGCCGGACGAGCTCGCCGAGCAGATCCTCTCGCTCGGCTGCGACGCCGTCTCGGTCGCGGTCGCCTACCACCGCGGCCGGCGGGTCTTCCCCCGCCACGGCCGCGTCAGCGTCCTCACGCGGAGCACCGTCTATCTCGAGCCTGACCGGGCGCGCTACGGCGCCCTCGTCCCTGAGGGGACGGCGACCCCGGCCGTGCGCGCGTTCCGCGATGCCTGCGAGCGGGCGGGGCTGCGGTTCCGGGCGTGGGTCGTCGGGCTGCACCACGGCGAGCTCGCCGCGGCCCATCCGGGAGCGGCGGCCCGGCTGCTCGACGGCTCTCCGGCCGGCCACAGCCTCTGCCCATCGGCTCCGGAAGCGGTCGAGTACCTTGCCGGCCTCGCCGCGGACGTGGCGGCGCAGCTCGAGCCCGAGATCATCGATCTCGAGGCTGCGTTCTACCCGAGGTGGGAGCCGTCCTACACGCTCACGCTTGCGCTCGAGGCGCTCTCCGATCCGGCCGAACTGCTCGCGAGCCAGTGCTTCTGCGTCGCCTGCGCCCGGCTCTTCGCCGAGGACGCTCCGGCGCGGGCGCGCGCCGCCGCCGGGCCGCCGTTCGGCGAGCGACGTGAGGACGACGGGATCGTGAGCGAGCTGGCCCGCGGACGAGCGAGCGGCGCGGCCGAGGCCGTCGGTGCAGTCGCCGACGCCGTCCATTCCGAGGGCAGTCTCCTGCGCGTCCTCGTCTCCGGGACGCCCGCGCAGGCGGAGCTGGCCGGCATCTCGCCGCACTCCGTCTCCGCCGCGGATGCGGTCCTCTTCGGCTGCGGGCCGCTCGGAGGCGACGAGCTGCAGTCGCGGTTCGCGAGCCTGCGCGCCCTGGCGGGCCGCCCGGGCGCGGTCTCGACCAACTGGACGCCGGGACGGACGCTCGTCGCCGACGTCGAGGATCTGGCGGCCGCAGGTGCCGAGGGACTCGCGCTCTACAACCTCTCGCTCGTGCCTGCGGCGGGGCTCGAGTCGTTCCGGGCTGCCGCGACGGCGTTCAGGACGGCGGTGCCTGCGTGATCGTCGACGGCCATGTCATGCTCGGGCAGAGCCGCGACGCCGCCCTCACCGCCGAGCAGCAGCTCGAGACGATGGAGCGGCTCGGGATCGATCGCGCCCTGCTCGCTCCCGCCGAGCGCTTCGTCCCGCTGAACAACCGCGAGGGCAACGAGGCGACGACCGCCGCGGCAGCGCAGTCGGCCGGCCGGCTGCTTGCCTACGCAGTCGCCTCGCCGTGGCTCGGGCCCGCCGCGCTCGAGGAGCTGCGCCGGGCTCACGACGCCGGCGCCGTCGCGCTCAAGCTCGACCCCGCGGCCCAGGGCTTCGACCTCCTCGACCGGCAGGCCGACCCGCTCGTCGAGCTCGCGCTCGAGCTCGGCTGGCCGGTCTACGTGCGCACGGGGACACCGACCCAAGGCCTGCCCCTCCAGCTCGCCTGGCTCGCGAATCGCTACCCGGAGGGGCGCTTCATCCTCGGCAAGGCGGGCGCGACCGACTTCTCGCACGACGGGCCGGCGACGCTCGCCGCTGCGCCGAACGTCTATGCCGACAGCGTCTACGTCGAGTGGCCGACCGCACTCGCCGCGGCCCGGCCGGACGACCTTGGCGGTCGCGTCGTCTTTACCACGGACTCGCCGTTCGGCGATCCTGCGATCGAGCTCGCCCGGGTCACGGAGGCTCCGTACCCGCCGGAGGTGCGTGACCGGATCCTGGGCGGGACGCTGGCCGGCCTGCTCGAGCTGTGATCGGCCTCCGCCCCGGCGACGCGGTGGTCGTCCACTCGTCACTCCGCGCCACCGGGCTGGACGCGAACGAGCTGATCGAAGCGCTTCTCGGTGCCGTCGGGCCGGAGGGGCTCGTGGTCATGCCGGCCTTCACCTACGACGATCCGGCGGGTGCGGATGCTCCGAGCCGTGCCGGGGCGCTGACCGAGATCTTCAGGCTGAGACCCGACGCGGTCCGCTCCGGCCATCCCTCGCATTCGGTGGCCGCCGTCGGGGCGCGGGCCCGTGCGCTCTGCGCCGGCCACGAGGCGTTACCCGCGACGGCACCGGGGACGCCGCTCGACCGGGTCGCCGCCTGGGAAGGGCTCGTCCTCCTGATCGGCGTGGGGCACGTGGCGAACACGACCGTCCACGTCGGGGAGTTCCACGCCGACGCGCCGTACCTCGACATTCCGTTCGATCCCGCCTGGCCGAGCTGGGGGCTCGATCGCTTTCCCGGTTGCAGCCGGGCGTTCGGCGTCGTCGAGGAGCCTCTCAGGCGGAGGGTGGCGGTTCGCGACGTCCGCGTCGGCCGCGCCCAGGCCCAGCTGGTCGAGGGAGCGGCGGTGATCGACGCGACCATGGCCCTACTCCGGGTGGATCCGACCACCCTGCTCTGCACCGACCCGAGTTGCTACCGGTGCTCCACCGCCAGAGCGAGGCTCAGCTAGGCCGGTCGAGCCCGAGCAGGGGGAGCGGGTCGCGCGCGATCAGCTCCTCGATCTTCTCGAGCGGGACGGGAGGCAGCGACGTCCCGTGGATCGGCTCGTTGACGCGCCGGAGCCCGGCCCCCGTCTCCCCGGGAGTGGCGATCGGGAAGTCGGAGCCGAAGAGCAGCTTGTCCAGCGCGCCCCACTCCGTTGCGAGCCGTAGGCCCTCGTAGAACGACCAAGGCCGGTAGAACAGCGCCGAGACGTCCGCGTAGACGTGCGGGTGCTTCCGGATCGTCACGATCGTCTCCCTCTGCCAGGGGTGCCCGAGATGCGCCATCACGACGCGGAGCTCGGGGAAACGAATCGCGATCTCGTCCATCAACAGCGGGTGCGCGTACCGGAGCGGCGCCTCGCGTACGGGCGAGGCGCCCTGGTGGAAGAGGACGGGAAGCCCGTGCCGCTCCGCCTGCTCGTAGACGCGCAGGGCCGCGTCGCCGAGGGGGTCGAAGACCTGGTAGTTCGGGCCGAGCTTGATCCCCTTCAGGCCGAGGTCGGTCCGCGCCCGCTCGAGCTCGTCGAGCGCGCCCTCGACCTCGGGGTGGATCGAGAGGAAGCCGATCCTGCGGGTCGGCGCGGCGGCGACGAACTCGGCCACGCGGTCGTTCAGGGCGGAGTCGACTCGCTCCCGGTCGCGCGCGATCGTGAACGCGACCGAGACGTCGACGTCGGCGAACGCCTCCTCGTAGTCCGCCCAGGTCGTGGTTGCGGCGACGGGCCGGTCGGGGCGCCACTTGTCGTTGACGACGAGCTCGTCGTCGGGCACGTGATCCCGGTGCGTCGGGACGTGGGAATGGATGTCGATCATGCGGCGAGGAGACGGGTCGGGTTGGTGACGAGGATCGCCTCGCGCTGGGCGTCTGTCAGGCCGAGCTCGTCGAGCTGGCGGATCCGCAGCTCCGCGTAGCGCTGCACCGGCTCCGGCCGCAGCCCGGCGTCGGTGCCGAAGAGGAGCCGCTCGAGCGGGCAGCGCGCGACGATCGCCCGCATCGCATAGCCCGGCGTGCCCGACATACAGAGGTGGACGTTCGGCGTTGTCAGCACCGCCTCGATCGCCTCCCGCCAGAGATCGTGGAGGCCGCCGTGCCCGAGCACGACGGTCGTGGCGGGATGGCGCATCGCCAGGTTGGCGAGCTGCAGCGGGGTGGAGAAGGGCGGTGTCCCGTCGTGGAAGAGGATCGGGATCCCGAGCGCGGCGGCGGCCTCGCAGACCGGGTCGAGCCCGGGGGTGTGCGCGGAGAAGCCCTGGAGCCAGGGGTGGAGCTTGACCCCTCGCATCCCGTGCTCCCGTGTGCAGCGCTCGATCTCGGTGGCCGCGCCGAGGTCGCGGGGGTCGACGGTCGAGAAGGCGACCATCCGGTCGGGCGCGAAGCCGACGAATGCAGCGAGCGACTCGTTGTGCTCCGGCGAGGGGCGGAGGAGGCCGTCGTAGGTGAAGACGACGGAGCGGTCGATCCCGAGGTGATCCATCGCCCCGACCCAGGCGTCCGGACCGAACGCGGCGGAGCTCGGCTGGTGGACGTGGAAGTCGATCACGCCGGCACCGTCCGCGCGATCCCGGCTGCCTGCGCGATCCGCTCGGCGAGACCGAGGCTCGCGAGCGCCTCCGCCAGGCCGGGCACCGGCGCCGTCCCAGCGACCGCGCTCTCCACGAAGCGCTCGAGCTGGAGCCCGAAGCAGACCTCGGTCTTCGTCCCCGGCGGCTCGAGCGTCTCGGACGTGCCGTCGGCGAGCTCGACGTTGAGCCGGAAAGTGTTCGGCTCGAGCGTCGCGCAGCCGAGCGGCCCGGTGACGACGAATTGGCTCCGGGGGAGGACAGGGGTCAGCCAGACGACCTCGAGGCGCGCGATCGTCCCGTCGGCGTAGGTGAGGACGCCCCCGTTGACGTTGGCGGTCGCGAAGGCGGGGTCGGTGGCGAGCGCCCAGCCCGAGACCTCGACAGGAGCCTCGCCCAGCAGGTAGCCGATCCGGTCGCAGGCGTGGACGCCGTCCGAGACGATCGGCGGCACCCGTTCCAGCGAGGCGAGCCGCCGGGCGGTGCCGATAGGGTCGCCGTCCGGGTCGTACGGCTCGTCGCAGATCGCCGCCTGGATCAGCAGCGGCGCTCCGAGCGCCCCCTCCCGGATCAGGTCCCGCAGCCGCTCAACCGCGGGGTGGTGCCGGTAGGTGAGGCCGATCTGGAGGCGTTCGGCCGCTCCGGGCTCGTCCACGACCTCGGCCGCCTCCGCAACGGAGAGCGCGATCGGCTTCTCGGCGAGCACGTACTTGCCGGCCGAGAGCGCGGCGCGGACGAGGCCGGGAGTCGCGGCAGGCGGCGTCGCGACGATCACGGCGTCGAGGCCTGGGTCCGCGACGAGCTCATCCGGGTCGAGCCGGCGCACGCCGTCCGGAGCCGCCGCGACGCGGCTCGGATCCCGGTCGGCGACGGCGACGAGCCGTACGCGCGGCTCCGCGGCGAGGGCCGGGAGGTGGGCATGGACGGCGATCGCCCCCAGGCCGACGAGACCGACCCGCAACGGTGACGCGGTCACGGGGGCGACCCTATCGGGCTGGCCTGGCGCGGAGGGCTCGACACTGCGATACTGACCTTACTTGATCGTTCAAGACGTGTCAGCATCGCGGTTTACGATCCCCGGCGGACTCCTGCCGGGGCTGCTGCTCGCGGCGGC
>JBBQHQ010000157.1:0-5242 GCA_038324115.1 Gaiellales bacterium | reverse complement strand
TCTCGATGAGGCGCTGGATCGCGCGCTTCAGGGGCCGGGCGCCGTAGGAGGGGTCCCAGCCCACCTCGGCCAGCACCTCCTTGGCCGCGTCGGTCAGCTCGAGCCCGAGCCGCCGCTCCGCGAGCCGGTCGCGCAGGCGCTGCAGCTGGAGCTCCGCGATCTCGCCGAGCTGCTCCTTGCCGAGCGCGTCGAACTGGACGATCTCATCGATCCGGTTCAGAAACTCGGGCCGGAAGTGCTCACGCATCTGCTCGGCGGAGCGGATGTTCGAAGTCATGATCAGGACGGTGTTCCGAAAGTCGACCGTGCGGCCCTGGCCGTCGGTCAGCCGGCCGTCGTCGAGCACCTGGAGGAGGACGTCGAACACCTCCGCGTGCGCCTTCTCGATCTCGTCGAGAAGGACGACGGAGTAGGGCCGCCGGCGCACGGCCTCGGTCAGCTGGCCGCCCTCGTCGTAGCCGACGTAGCCGGGCGGGGCACCCACGAGCCGGGAGACGGTGTGCCGCTCCTGGTACTCGGACATGTCGATCCGGATCATCGCCCGCTCGTCGTCGAACATGAACTCCGCAAGCGCGCGGGCGAGCTCGGTCTTGCCGACGCCGGTGGGGCCGAGGAAGACGAAGGAACCGATCGGCCGGTCGGGATCCTGGAGCCCGGAGCGGGAGCGGCGCAGGGCGTTCGAGACGGCCTCGACCGCCGCGTGCTGGCCGATCACCCGCTGGTGCAAGCGCTCCTCCATGTGCACGAGCTTCTCGGTCTCGCCCTCGAGCAGACGGGCGACGGGGATCCCCGTCCAGGCACCGACGACGGTGGCGATGTCGTCCTCGTCCACTTCCTCCTTGACCATCGGGTCGGTCGGCGCCTCGCGCTCCTCCAGCTCCTTCTCGAGCGCGGGCAGCTCGCCGTAGCGGATCTCGGCGACGCGCTGGAGGTCGCCTGCGCGCTCGGCCCGCTCGGCCTCCATCTTCAGTTCGTCGATCCGGCCGGTGATCTCGCCGATCCGGTCGAGCGCGCCCTTCTCCTCGGCCCAGCGCGCGGAGAGCTCGTTGCGGCGCTCCTGCGCCTCGGCGAGGGCACGCTCGACGGGCTCACGCGCCTCCGGGCCTTCCTCGCGCATCGCGGCGAGCTCGATCTCGAGCTGGCGGACGGCCCGATCGGCCGCGTCGAGCTCGGTCGGGGAGCTCTCGATCTCCAGCTTCAGGCGCGAGGCGGCCTCGTCGATCAGGTCGATCGCCTTGTCCGGGAGCTGGCGGTCCGCGATGTAGCGGTCGGAGAGCATCGCGGCGGCGACGAGGGCGGCGTCGCGGATCCGGACGCGGTGGTGCGACTCGTACTTCTCCTTCAGCCCGCGCAGGATCGCGATCGTGTCCGCGACCGACGGCTCGCCGACGAAGACGGGCTGGAAGCGGCGCTCGAGCGCGGCGTCCTTCTCGATGTGCTTGCGGTACTCGTCCAGCGTGGTCGCGCCGACGGTACGCAGCTCACCGCGGGCGAGCATCGGCTTCAGGAGCTGGGCCGCGTCGACTGCGCCCTCCGCGGCCCCGGCCCCGACGATCGTGTGCAGCTCGTCGATGAAGAGGACGATCTGGCCCTCGGCGTTCTTGATCTCGGCGAGCACGGCCTTCATCCGCTCCTCGAACTCGCCGCGGAACTTCGCCCCGGCGAGGAGCGCGCCGACGTCGAGCGACCAGACGCGCTTGCCCTTGAGGCTCTCGGGGACGTCGCCGTCCACGATCCGCTGGGCGAGCCCCTCGGCGATCGCGGTCTTGCCGACGCCCGGCTCGCCGATCAGGACGGGGTTGTTCTTCGTCCGGCGCGAGAGCACCTGGATCACGCGGCGGATCTCCTCGTCGCGGCCGATCACGGGGTCGAGCTTCCCGGCCTCCGCGGCCTCGGTCAGGTCGCGGCCGAACTTGGAGAGCGCCTCGTAGGTGCCCTCGGGATCCTGGCTCGTCACCCGCTGGCCGCCACGCACCTCCCGGATCCGCGCCAGGAGCGTGTCGCGCGGGACGGCGTCGAGCGCGAGCAGCAGGTGCTCGGTCGAGACGTACTCGTCCTCGAGCTTCCGCATCTCCTCGAAGGCCTGGTCGAGGATGCGCGTGAACGCGGCGCCCGCGACTGGCTGCCCGGAGGCGCCGTGCGCGGTCGGGCGGGAGGCCAGCTTCCGGTTCGTCTCGATCTGGAGCGCGGGGGCGTCGGTGACGAGCTTCGCCGGCAGCTCCTGGTCGAGCAGGGAGAGGAGCAGATGCTCGGGGTAGAGCTCCGGGTTGCCGTGGCGGCGCGCCAGCTCCTGGGCGGCGGCGACGGCCTCCTGGCTCTTCACGGTCAGCTTCTGAAAGTCCATCAGTGCGACCTCGGGACGGGTTTCGGGGACTGGTAGAGCACGATCTCGCGCCGGTAGGAGCGATGGACCGTACGGATCTCTTCGCGCAGCTCGCGTTCCAGCCGGTCGGCGCGGGCGCGGCTCTTGCGCAGCTCGTCCTCGAGGCGGAGCACGTGCTCGACGCCTGCGAGGTTGAGCCCGAGCTCGGTGGTCAGCCGCTGGATCACGCGCAAGCGCTCCAGGTCGGCCTCGGAGTAGAGGCGGGTGCCGCCGGCGGTGCGCGCCGGCCGGACGAGGCCCTTCGACTCGTACATGCGCAGCGTCTGCTGGTGCATCGCGACGAGCTCGGCCGCGACGGAGATCATGTAGAGGGGGCGGTCGCTCACCTGCTCACCTTCCGCAGCTCCTCGAGCAGCTCGCGCTCCTTCTTCGAGACCTCCTCGGGCACGGTCAGCTTCAGGCGCGCGAGCAGGTCGCCCTTGCCGCCGCCCTTCAGCTTCGGGGCACCGCGGCCCTTGACCTTCAGCAGCTTCCCGGGCTGCGAGCCGGCCGGGACCTTGAGCGAGATCGGGCCCTCCGGGGTCGGCACCTCGACCTTGGCCCCGAGTGCGACGTCCGGGTAGCTGACCGGGACGTCGACGACGAGGTCGGCGCCGCGGCGCTCGTAGATCGGCGAGGCGGCGACGCGCGCAACGACGTAGAGGTCGCCGGCGGGGCCGCCCCCGCGTCCCTGCTCGCCGCGGCCCTTCAGCCGCACCTTCGTCCCGTCCTTCGCCCCCGCCGGGATCTTGACCTGGTAGGTGCGCTGCACTCGCTCGCGGCCCGAGCCGCGGCAGGTCTTGCAGGGGTGCTCGACGATCGTCCCGTTCCCGCGGCAGCGCGGGCAGGGGTGCGAAAGCGCGAAGAGGCCCTGCGCATCCGAGACGACGCCGCGCCCCGAGCACTGGGGGCAGACGGTCGGCGCTGTCCCGGGCTCGGCGCCCGAGCCGCTGCAGGTGTGGCAGGCGGTCTCGACCTCGGCGCGCACCGGCACCTGGACGCCGCTGAGCGCGTCCTCGAAGGAGATGTGCACCTCGGTCTGGAGGTCGGCGCCCCGCTCGGGCTGCGGGCCTCGGCGCTGCTGCTGGCGGCCGCCGCCACCAAAGAGGCCGCCGAAGAGGTCGCCGAGGTCGCCCAGGTCGAAGTCCTGGTAGGTCTGACCGCCGCCACCGCCGCCGAAGCCGGGGCCGCGGCCGTTCGTGGAGCCGTAGGCGTCGTAGGCCTTCCGCTTCTCCGCGTCGGAGAGGATGTCGTAGGCGCCCTGGATCTCCTTGAAGCGCGCCTCGTCTCCGCCCTGGTCTGGGTGGTGCTCGCGAGCGAGTTTGCGGTAGGCCTTCTTCAGCTCCTCCGCCGAGGCGCCCTTGGCGACGCCGAGGGTGTCGTAGAGGGTCGCCACTACTCCGCCACGATCACCCGGGTCGGGCGGAGGACGCGGTCGCCGAGCCGGTAACCCTTCTGCAGCACCTGGAGAACGGAGCCGGACTCGACTCCCTCGCCGCCGGGCTGCGCGAGCAGCGCCTCGTGGACGTGCGGGTCGAAGGGGCCGGCCGCGTCGATCTCGGAGAGGCCGTGCCGCTCGAGCAGGCCCGCGAGCGAGCGGTGGACGAGCTGGACGCCCTCCTCGAGCTTCGCCTCCTCGTGCGCCGAGGCTGCCTCGAGCGCGCGCTCCAGATCGTCGAGCACGGGCAGCAGCTCGTTCAGGAGTCGCTCGTTCGCGCGGGCCGTCAGCTCAGCGTGCTCGCGGGCGACCCGCTTGCGGTAGTTGTCGAAGTCGGCCGCGAGGCGCAGGTAGGCGTCGTCGGGAGCCGGCGCGAATTCCTCCGCGGCCAGCTCCTCGACGAGCTCCTCTTCCTCGACGACGTCCTCGGTCCGGGGCTCGTCCGTCATCAGGAGGTCTTCGCCTCCTCCTCGTCGACGACCTCGTAGTCGGCGTCCTCGACGACCTCGTCCTCGGGGCCGCTGGCGGCGTCGCCGTTCCCGGAGGCCTGCGCCTGCGAGGTGGCCTGCGCGTAGACCGCGTTCGAGAGCGAGACCGCGGCCTCGTTCAGCGCCTGCGTCTTCGCCTGGATCTCGGCCACGTCGGTGGACTCGAGCACGGAGCGGAGCTCCATGATCCGACCCTCGATCGTGGACGCATCCGTCTCGTCCAGCTTCTCGCGGTGCTCCTTGAGCGTGCGCTCGGTCTGGTAGGCGAGGGCCTCGGCGCCGTTCCGGGCGTCGGCCAGCTCGCGCAGGCGGTGCGCCTCCTCGGCGTGCGCCTCCGCGTCCTTGACCATCCGGTTCACCTCGTCCTCGGCGAGGCCCGAGCCGCCCTCGATCTTGATCTGCTGCTCGTTGCCGGTGCCGGTGTCCTTGGCGGTGACGTGGATGATCCCGTTGGCGTCGATGTCGAAGGAGACCTCGACCTGGGGCATCCCCCGCATCGCCGGGGCGATCCCGACGAGCTGGAACTTGCCCAGCGTCTTGTTGTAGGTCGCCATCTCCGACTCGCCCTGGAGGACGTGGATCTCCACCGACGGCTGGTTGTCCTCGGCCGTCGTGAAGGTCTCCGACTTCCGGGTCGGGATCGTCGTGTTCCGCTCGATCAGCTTCGTCATCACGCCGCCCTTGGTCTCGATCCCGAGCGAGAGCGGGGTGACGTCGAGCAGGAGCACGTCCTTGACCTCGCCCTTGAGCACGCCGGCCTGGATCGCGGCGCCGACGGCGACGACCTCGTCCGGGTTGACGCCCTTGTGCGGGTCCTTGCCGAGCAGCTCCTTGACCTTCTCCTGCACGGCGGGCATGCGGGTCATCCCGCCGACGAGGACGATGTGCTCGATCTTCGAGGCGTCGAGCCCCGCGTCGGCGAGCGCGGCCTTCGTCGGGCCGACAGTCCGCTCG
>JBBQHQ010000156.1:0-5462 GCA_038324115.1 Gaiellales bacterium | reverse complement strand
GGCGGCTCCGACACCGGGCCGGGGGACAAGGTGTTCGAGGGGCTCGCGCTCGGGTTCGCGCTCTGGTCAGCAGCGCTCGTCCTCGTCGGCGTGCGCACCGTCCACGGCTGGAGCTGGTGGCGCTCGCTCGGCGTGCTCGCTCTCGTCGCCCTCTTCCTAGCGGCGTTCGCGTATCTCCCCAGCGTCCTCTAGCGCGGCCTCGAAGAGCTCCAGCTCCTCTGCCGGCATCGAGTAGGTGTGCTGCTCCTCGGGGAAGCGGCGCTCGCGGACGTCGGCGACGTAGGCCGAGACCGCGCGCGTGATCTCGGAGGCGAGGTCGGCGTACTGCTTGACGAACCGCGGCGCATGGCCCTCATAGAGGCCGAGGAGATCGTGCCAGACGAGCACCTGGCCGTCGCAGTCGACGCCCGCGCCGATCCCGATCGTCGGCACGTCGAGGAGTTCCGTGATCCGGGCGGCGACGGGAGAGGGCACCGCCTCGAGCACGAGCGAGAAGACGCCGGCGGCCTGGAGCGCCAGCGCGTCCTCGACGAGTGCCTGCGCCTTCGCGGCAGTGCGGCCCTGGGCCTTGAAGCCCCCGAGCATCGTCGCGGTCTGCGGCGTCAGGCCGATGTGGCCCATCACGGGGACGCCGGCGCCGACGAGCGCCTGCACCCGGGAGAGCGTCGTGCCCGCGCCCTCGACCTTGACCGCGTCCGCGCCCGCCTCCTTGAGAAACCGGATCGCGTTCCGTACCGTCTCCTCGTCCGAGACCTGGAAGGTCCCATACGGCATGTCCGCGACGACGAGCGGCCGCCGGGCGCCGCGGTTGACGGCGCGCGTGAGGACGAGCATCTCCTCCAGGGTCGCCGGGACGGTCGAGTCGTGGCCGAGCACGGTCATCGCGGCCGAGTCGCCGACGAGGATGATGTCGGCTCCCGCGGTGTCGGCGAGCCGGCCCGACGGCGCGTCGTAAGCGGTGATCATCGCGATCGGTTGTCGGCGCGCCTTCAGGTCGGCGAGCTCGGTCAGCGGCAGCTTGCCGGGCGCTGGCGTGCCGGGAGCGGGCTGGCGGGGACGGGTGGTCATCGCGGCTCCTTCGTGAGCGGGACGTTGTCGATCAGGCGGACGGAGCCGACGCGGATCGCACCGGCGAGGACGGGTGGGTCGAGGTCGAGCACCTCGACGTAGTCGATGTCGAGCCCCTCCAGCTCGGCGAGCGCGGCGTCGCGGTCGCCGATGGCGAGGGCACGGGGGAGAGCGAGTGCCTGCGCGCGCTCGCCCTCGGTCAGCCGCGTGTTCCGGGAGGAGAGCGCGAGGCCGTCGGGATCGCGAACCGTGGGGAGGACCCGGATGTCGACGTCGACGTTCAGGTCGCGCACCATCCGGCGGAGGACGGCGACCTGCTGCGCGTCCTTCTGGCCGAAGTAGGCGCGCTGCGGCCGCACGAGGTTGAACAGCTTGAGACAGATCGTCGCGACCCCGCGAAAGTGGCCGGGCCGGAACGTGCCCTCGGCGGTCGCCCCGAGCTCGGTCACCTCGACCCAGGTCTGGAACCCGGGTGGGTAGAGCGCCTGCGGCGCGGGGGCGAAGAGGACATCGACGCCCTCCTGCTCCGCGAGCCGCCGGTCGTGCTCGAAGTCGCTCGGGTACGCGGCGAGGTCGTGCTCGTCCGAGAACTGGGCCGGGTTGACGAACAGGCTCATCACGACGGCGGCGGACTCGGCGCGGGCCGCCCGGAGGAGCGAGAGGTGCCCCTCGTGGAGTGCGCCCATTGTGGGCACGAGCCCGAGCGGCCCCGGGGGCATCTCTGCGAGCGCCGTCTCGAGCTCGGCGATCGTCCGGACGACCTTCACAGGAGCTCCCGGGTCGCGTCGGCGAGGGCGACGTACATCGGCTCCAGCGCGGGCTGCTCGCGGCGGATCGCGGTCAGGTGGCGCTCGACGGTCGCGCAGTCGCCGCGCTCGATCGGGCCGGTCAGCTCGAAGTCGTTCTCGATCGTCCGGCGCATCAGCGGGTCGAGCGCCTCGGGCGGCGCCCCAGCCGACTCGAGCAGCGAGCCCGCGGCCCGGCGGAGGGTGACGAGGTAGTTGGACGCGATCGCCGCGCCGGCGTGGTAGGCGTCCCGCTTCGCCTCGGCGAGCGAGAAGGGCTCGAGCCCGAGCGTGCGGGCGAGCCAGAATCCGAGCTCCCGCGCCTCGGCTCCCTCGGCGGTCACCGCGGCGAACGCTCCGTCCAACTGCTCCGCGCCGCGCCGGGTGGTGAAGGTCTGGAGCGGGTGGAGCCCGAAGCGGCGGGTGTGGGGGGCGAGCGCGGTGAGCGGCGTCGCGCCGCTGACGTGGGCGAGCCACGGCCCGGGGGAGACCGCCGCCGCGGCGTCTGCGATCGCGCGGTCGGGGACGCAGAGGAGGACGAGTTCCGGCTCCGCGTCGCCCACGGCGAGGCCTGCCTCGGCGAGGCGGGCGGCGAGTGCGGAGCCGACGCGTCCCGCGCCGACGACCTGGATTCTTTCGATCATGGGTGATGGCTCCAGTTCCGCTGCGCGGATACCGGGCACCGCCAGTCTAGCGGCCCAGCCTCCGGCGAAGATTCGCCTGCACTGAGGGCCATTCCTCGTCAAGGATGCTGTACCACGCCGAGTCGCGCCGCTCCCCGTCGCGGACGATCATGTGCTTGCGGTGGATCCCCTCGAACTGCGCCGGCAGCGCCTCCATCGCCGCGCGGGAGCGCTCGTTGCGGGCGTCGGTCTTCAGCTCCACGCGGTGGCAGCCGAGCCGCTCGAAGGCGTCCTCGAGCATCAGCAGCTTGGCCTCGACGTTGATCCCCGTCCGCCAGGCGACGGGGTCAAGCCAGGTCCAGCCGATCTCGAGGCTGCGGTGCTCGGGTCGGAGGGCGAGGAAGCGGGTGCTCCCGACGACGCGGTCGTCGCGCCGGCGGATCGTCGCGAACGGCAGCTCGAGCCCGGTCGCCGAGTTCGCGAGCGCGGCCTCGACGTACTCATGCACCTCATCTTTGGTCTGCGGCTGGAGAATGCTCAGCCAGCGCCAGGCTGCGGGGTCGCGCGAGGCCTCCCACAGGCCCTCCTCGTGTTCCGGCGCGAGGGGCTCCAGCCGGACGAGCTCGCCGGTGAGGGTTTGCGCCTGCCACATGCGGCAAAGGATGCAGCAATGCCGTTCGACCAGTATCACGAGCCGCCCGACGAGCTCTCAGCCGAGGTCCGGACGTTCGCCCGGATCTGCTCTTCGCTGATCGAGGAGGCCGAGGCGATCGGCTGGTACGAGCAGCGCCTCGACGTCGAGCCGGACGCGGAGGCCCGCGCGATCATGGAGAACGCCCAGGGCGAGGAGTTCAAGCACTTCGCGATGAACCTCGAGTTCCTGACCCGGCGGACGCCGAAGTGGCGGGCGGTGCTCCAGGACGTCCTCTTCAAGGAGGGCGACATCGTCGAGCACGGCGAGCAGGCCGAGGACGCACTGGACTGACCGTCCCGCTCAGCCGCGGTCGCCCGGGCGAGTAGGATCCGGGCATGCCGATCTACGAATACGCGTGCATGGAGTGCGAGTCGCACTTCGAGGAGCTCGTCCGCAACGCCGAGCAGGCGGTTCCCTGCCCCGAGTGCGGCACGGCCAACGTGCTCAAGCAGATCTCGACGTTCGCGGTCGCCGGCGCGTCCAGCACCCCGAGCTTCGGCGGCGCCGGTGGCGGCTGCTGCGGCGGCTCCTGCGGCTGCTAGGGCCCGTCCGCCGGTCCTCGTAGACTCTCTCCCCGTGAGCGACGCCCTCGCCGACTACCGGGACGAGACGCTCGGCTGCATGCGCTGCCCGCTGGCGGCCACCCGGACGCAGGTCGTGTTCGGCTCCGGCGCCCCGAATGCCGAGCTGATGTTCGTCGGCGAGGCCCCTGGCTTCCACGAGGACGCGAACGGCGTCCCCTTCGTCGGCCAGGCCGGCAAGCTGCTCGAGAAGCTGCTGAACGGGATCGGCCTCTCACGGGAGGACGTCTACGTGGCGAACGTGCTCAAGTGCCGCCCGCCCGGGAACCGCGACCCGCTCCCGGACGAGATCCAGGCGTGCGAGTCGCACCTCTTCCGCCAGGTCGAGCTGATCCGGCCGGCGCTCGTCTGCACGCTCGGGAACTTCGCCACGAAGCTCCTCTCGGGGAAGCCGACGGGGATCACCCGCGTCCACGGCGTCCCGCAGCAGGTGGTGCTCGGCGGGAACGCAGTCACGCTCCTGCCGCTCTTCCACCCGGCCGCCGCGCTCTACACCCCCTCGATGCAGAGCACGCTCGCGGAGGACTTCGCCCGGATCCCCGGCCTGCTCGGCGGGCAGCCCGGCCCCGCGATTCCCGCCGCCTCGGAGCCTGCGCCGGCAGCAGAGCGGTCGCGGCCCCTGCCCGAGCCGGCGCTCGAGCCCGCGGGCCAGCTCGGCCTCTTCTGACCCCGGCGGTGGAGCTCGTCTCGTCGTCGCCCGCTGAGACCGAGGCGATCGCCGGCAGGCTCGCGCTGGAGCTGCGACCCGGTGACGTGGTCACGCTTTCGGGCGAGCTCGGGACGGGGAAGACGACGTTCGTCCGCGGCGCCTGCCGGGCGCTCGGGGTGACCGCCCCGGTTACGAGCCCGACCTACACGATCGGCCACCGCTACGAGGGCGACCCCGACGTCTCGCATCTCGACCTCTACCGCTTCCGCGGCGTCTCCTCGGCTGAATGGGGCGATCTCGAGCCCTACTTCGAGGACGCCGTCGCCTTCGTCGAGTGGCCCGAGGCGGCGGGCGGCGGGCTCCCCGCGGTACGCATTCGGGTCACGCTCGAGCACGTGGACGAGCTGCGCCGCCGGGTCCGGCTCGACGGGGCCGACGCGGCGTTGGTAGAACGGGTCGCACGTGCTGATCCTGGCGTTCGACACGGCGACTGACCGGGCCACGAGCGCGCTCGTGTCGGACGGCGAGGTGCTCGGGGAGCGCGCGTCGAGGGCTCAGACGCTGCTCGAGGACGTGGACGCGCTCCTGCGCCAGGCCGGCGCGCACCCGCGTGACCTCGAGGCCCTCGCGGTCGGGATCGGCCCCGGCAGCTTCACCGGGACGCGGATCGGCCTCGCCGCCGCGCGCGGGCTCGTGCTCGCGCTCGGGATCCCCGCCGCCGGCGTCTCGACGCTGGACGCCCTCGCCGCCGGGGCCCCGGGGGCGCTGCCGGTGATCGACGCCCGCCGGCGCGAGATCTTCGTCACAGGGCCCGCCGTCCTCGCACCCGCTGACCTCACAGTCGCCGGGGAGACGCTCGTCGGCGACGGCGCCGTCCGCTACCGCGAGCTCTTCGAGGCGGCTGGGGCGACAGTCCCGCCCGACGACGACGAGCGCCACCTGCCTCGCGCCCGCTTCCACGCCGCACTCGCCTCCGGCTTCGGGCCGGTCGAGCTGCTGGAGCCGCTGTACGTCCGCCTGCCCGACGCGCAGCCGGTCGAGCCGTGATCGTCGAGCTCCGTA
>JBBQHQ010000155.1:0-5471 GCA_038324115.1 Gaiellales bacterium | reverse complement strand
GCCGACTCGGCGAGATCCCAATCCCAGGTCCTCGCCATGAAGCGAAACGTCTCCTCGTCCACCGCGAGCGGGAACGCGTAGTCCTCGTAGCCCGCGGTGAAGAGGGCGGCGAGCTGGGCGGGGGTAAAGCCGGCTGCGGGGACGAGCTGCACGTCCCACGCATCCTCGCGTGGTGCGTCGAGCCCGGCAAGCGCAGCCCGGTGACCGTGGAGCATGTCCGCGAGCAGCGCGCGCTACTCGGCCGACCCCGTTCTTACCCGGCTCTTAGGGTCCAGGTGCTGGAATGAGGGACAATCCCCCTGAAGGAGGCCCCGTGAGCACGACCGCCGAGGATCCGCGCCAGCTGCTGGAGACGGCGCTCTTCGAGATCAAGCGCATCATCGCGGGGCAGGACGCGATGCTGGAGCGCGTCCTCGTCTGCCTCCTCTCCGGCGGGCACCTGCTGATCGAAGGCGTGCCCGGCCTGGCGAAGACGCTGACGATCAAGACGACCGCACAGGTGCTCGGCGGCTCGTTCGGGCGCGTGCAGTTCACGCCGGACCTCGTCCCGTCCGACCTCGTCGGGACCCGGATCTACCGGCCCGGCGCCGGTGACTTCGACACGGAGCTCGGGCCTGTCTTCTGCAACTTCCTGCTCGCGGACGAGATCAACCGCGCGCCCGCCAAGGTTCAGTCGGCGCTGCTCGAGGTGATGCAGGAGCGGCAGGTGACGATCGCGCAGACGACGCACCCCGTCCCCGATCCGTTTCTCGTGATGGCGACCCAGAACCCGATCGAGTCCGAGGGGACGTACCCGCTTCCCGAGGCGCAGGTCGACCGGTTCATGCTGAAGATCCTGGTCGGCTACCCCGAGCACGACGAGGAGCTGACGATCGTCCAGCGCTCGCTCTCGGCGCCGCCCGAGCTCCGGCGCGTCGTCTCCCTCGAGGAACTCCGGAAGCTCCAGGAAACCGTCGCCGCGGTCTACGTCGACCCCGGCCTGATCAGCTACACCGTCGACCTGGCGACCGCGACCCGCGAGCCGGCCCGGCACGGCATCCCGGGGATGGCGGACTACATCGCGTTCGGCGCCAGCCCGCGGGGGCCGATCAGCCTCGTGCAAGCGGCCCGGGCGCTGGCGTTCCTGCGCGGGCGGGACTTCGTCGTCCTCTCCGACATCGCGCTGCTGGCGAAGGACGCGCTCCGCCACCGGCTCGTGCTCAGCTACCAGGCGCTCGCCGAGCAGGTGGAAGCCGACCAGATCCTCGACGCGGTGCTCGCGGCGGTGCCGAAGCCGGAGTTCGAGGTGCGGCGCGCCGAGACCGCGGCGTGAGCGAGACGCGGGCCCCCGAGCGGCCCGCGGCCCGGCCTGGCCCGGGCCCCCTTTCCGAGTCCCTGCTCAGGGCGCTCGACCTGACCGTTCGCCGCCGCGTCGAGGGGATGCTGGCCGGCGACCACCGCTCCGCGATCCTCGGGCGCGGGACGGAGCTCGCCCAGGTGCGGCCGTACGTCCCCGGCGACGACGTCCGCCGGATCGAGTGGAACGTGACCGCCCGCACGGGCGAGCCGCACGTCCGCGTCGACCTCGCCGAGCGCGTGCTCGTGACGTGGCTCGCGCTCGACGTCTCGCCCTCGATGCAGTTCGGCACCGCAGACCGGCGAAAGGCCGACGTCGCCGAGGGCGTCGCGCTCGCGCTCGGGCACCTGGGCAGCCGCCGGGGCAACCGGCTTGGGCTGGTCGCGTTCGGCGACGGCGACCCCCGGATCTTCCCGGCGCGGCAGGGCCGGTCGGGGATGCTCGGCCTGCTGCTCGAGCTCCGACGCGAGAACGGGGCCGCTGAGGGCGCCGCCACGTCGGTCGGCGGGGCGCTCGGGCTCGTCTCCCGGCTCGCCCTGCAGCGCTCGCTCGTGATCGTCGTCTCGGACTTTCGCGGGCCCCGTGACTGGCGGCCGCCGCTCCTCCAGCTCGCCGGCGGCCACGACGTGCTCGCGGTCGAGATCCGCGACCCGCGCGAGGAGGAGCTCCCGAACGTGGGCGAGCTGCGGCTGGTCGACCCCGAGACGGGGCGTCATCTCCGCGTCGACACGGCGAGCAGGCGGCTGCGCGAGCGCTTTGCCGCCGCGGCCGCCGCCGAGCGGGAGGAGGTCGCCCGCGAGCTGCGGGCCCTCGCCGTCGGCCACGTCGTGCTCTCGACCCAGGGCGACTGGCTTCGGCCGCTCGCCACCTTCCTCCGCCTGCGGGGTGCGGCGCGGTGAGATTCGACTCCCCCTGGTGGCTGCTCGCCCTCCTCGTCGTCCCACTCGCCCTGCTCGGCTACCGCGTCCTCGAGCGGCGGAGACGCGCCTCTGCCGCCGTCTTCGCGAAC
This sequence comes from Gaiellales bacterium, assembly GCA_038324115.1. Classification (GTDB taxonomy): domain Bacteria; phylum Actinomycetota; class Thermoleophilia; order Gaiellales; family Gaiellaceae; genus Gaiellasilicea. The sequence continues at coordinate 3,126 of JBBQHQ010000155.1, read as the reverse complement.
CCCGTGCTCGTCCCGAACCTCGTGCGCCGCCGCCCTGGCTGGCGCCGGCACCTGCCGCCCGCACTCGTCCTGCTCGCCCTCGTCTTCCTCGCCACTGGGCTGGCGCGCCCGCACGCGACCCTCTCCGTGCCCCGGGAGGAGGCGACCGTGGTGCTGGCCGTCGACGTCTCCCGCTCGATGGTCGCGACCGACGTCCGGCCGACCAGGCTCGCGGCCGCGCAGACGGCCATCCGGGCGTTCCTCCGCAAGCTGCCGGCCGGCTACCGGGTCGCGATCGTCTCGTTCGCGCAGGCCCCGTACGTGGTCCTGCCCCCGACGGCCGACCGCGCGCTCGCCGAGCGCTCGCTCGCGAACCTGCGCCCCGGTGACGGCACCGCACTCGGTGACGGGATCGCCCGCGCGCTCCAGGTGGCGGAGGGGGTGCGCGGGAAGAGCGGCGACCGGCCCGCCGCCGCGATCGTCCTCCTGTCCGACGGCGCGCAGACGATCGGGAGCAAGCAGCCGATCACGCCGGCGAAGCGAGCCGCGGCGCTGAAGATTCCGATCTCGACCGTCGCGCTCGGGACCGCCGCGGGGGTCGTCGAGCTCCAGAACCCGGACGGGACGACCGAGCGCGTCACTGTCCCGCCCGACCCCGCGACGCTGCGCCGGATTGCCGCCACGACCATCGGCACCTTCTACGAGGCGCCCGACGGCGAGCGGCTCCAGGCCGTCTACGAGGAGCTGGGCTCGCGCGTCGGCCGGATCCGCCGGGAGCGCGAGATCACGGCCGCGTTTGCGGCTGCCGGAGCGCTCCTCCTCGTCGGCGCGGGCGCGTCCTCGGCCTTCCTCTTCGGGCGGATCCCGTGAAGCGCGCGCTCCTCGTCGCGATCGCAGCGGCCGCGTTCTTCGCGCCGGGCGCGAGCGCGGGCACCGAGTGCAAGGGGCTGCCGGTCTGCGTCCGGGTGGTCGGGCCCTGGGTGCAGGTGCCCGCCGGCGCCGAGCCGACCTACTACCGGGTCTCCTGCCCGGCCCGCGCCCCCACGATCGGCGGGCTGGACTCCGACCGCGCCGCGGGCGGCGTCGACGTCACCTTCCTCGGGAACATGGGCGGGCCGATCGGGTCGGGGACGACCACGGGGCGCGAGGTCGTCTTCGTGGCGCGTGCCACTCGAGGGAGCCCGGCGACGTTCCGGCCGCGCCTCGGCTGCATCCCCGGGGCCGGAGGCGGCGGCCGTTCCCGGACCGCGTACCACCCGACCCGGAAGCTCGCCGCCGTCGTGCGCCCCGCCGTGGCCTGGCGCTCGAAGGCCGTCCGCGTCGTCCGCTCGGGCCAGACCGCGCAGGTGACCTGCAAGCCCACCGAGCGCCTGCTCGCGTTCTCGAGCGCGATCGCGTTCCGGACGACGAAGGCGCCGGACGCCGCGCGCCTGCTCTCGCTGCGCTCGGCGACGCGGCTCAAGGGGCTGCGGGGAGCGGCGGCGACCGCGACCGGCCGTCCGCCCGCGGGCGTCCGCGTCCAGCTGCAGGTGCTGGCGGTGTGCGGCTCGTGACCTTCGTCAACCCGCTCCTGCTGCTCTCGCTGCTCGTCCTGCCGGCGATCCTCGCCGCGTACGTCTGGCTCGGCCGGCGGCCCGCCCGCTACCCGGTTCACTACACGAACCTCGACGTGCTGGCCTCCGTCGCGGCCGGGACACGGTCGTGGCGCCGGCACGCCGGGATCGTCCTCTTCCTCCTCGCGCTGGCCGCTCTGCTCGTCGGGCTGGCGCGCCCGAAGATGAACCGCATCGCCGACCGCGAGCAGGCGACCGTCGTCCTCATGATCGACGTCTCCGGCTCGATGATGGCCCGGGACGTGAAGCCGACCCGGCTCGGCGCCGCTCAGGCCGTTGTCGAGCGCTTCATCCGCGACCTGCCGCCCCGCTTCCAGGTCGGGCTCGTCGCCTTCTCCGAGCAGGCGGAGGTGGTCGCGCCTGCGACCGACGATCACCAGCTCGTGATCGACTCGCTCTCATACCTCTCCGCCCAGCGCGGCACGGACATCGGCGACGCGATCGCGCGGGCGGTCGAGGTCGTCCGCGCCGCGCCGACGCTCGCAGACGACGCGCCGCCGGGGACGAAGCCGGTTCAGCCGCCCGCAGCGATCCTGCTCCTCTCGGACGGCTCCCAGACGGTCGGCTACCTGACCCCGCAGGAGGGGGCGGAGCGCGCGAAGTCGTTCTCGATCCCTGTCTACACGGTCGCGCTCGGGACGCCCGGCGGGCAGGTGACGCTCGATCGCTTCGGCTTCCAGCGCACCATCCCCGTGCCGCCCGACCCGGCCACGCTCCGCCAGGTGGCCGAGTCGACCGGCGGCAAGCTGTACGAGGCAAAGAGCACTCAGGGGCTGAGCGAGGCCTACGAGAAGCTGGGCACGCTCGTGAGCAAGATCGAGCGCCCCCAGGAGGTCACCGTCGCGTTCCTCGCCGCCGGGCTCGTGCTCCTGCTCGCCGCTGCCGCCGTCGCCGCCGCGACCTTCCCGAGGCTGCCGTGAGTAGGGCCTCGCTCCTGCTCGCGTTCGGCGCGCTCCTCCTCGGCGGCTGCAGCGGCGGCGACGGGGGCACCACGGCCGCCGCAACGACCGCCGTTGCGACCGTGACGACGACAACGAGCGTGCGCGGGGGAACCGACCCCGTGCCCGGCGAGTCCGTGGCGGACGCGGTCGAGCGGGTGCTTCCCTCGGTCGTCAACGTCCGGACGACGGTGCCGGGCGGCGGACGCGGCGAGGGCTCCGGCGTCGTCCTCGACGCGGCCGGGATCATCGCGACGAACAACCACGTCGTCGACGGCGCCACCGAGATCACGGTCGCGTTCAACGACGGCCGCCACCTGAAGCCGCTGTCCGCGACGCTGATCGGGACGGCGCCCGAGCGCGACCTCGCCGTCCTCAGCGTCCGCGCGACCGACCTCGTCCCGATCGAGCTCGCCCGCTCGTCGAAGCTGCGGCTCGGGGACGAGCTGATCGCAGTCGGCTTCCCGCTCGGGCTCGGCGGCCCGACGGTGACGCGCGGGATCGTCTCCGGGCTCGACCGCACGATCGAGCCGGACGGCGGGGCGCGGCTGCAGGGCCTGCTCCAGACCGACGCGGCGATCAACCCCGGCAACTCC
>JBBQHQ010000154.1:0-5533 GCA_038324115.1 Gaiellales bacterium | reverse complement strand
CTAGGCGCGGAGCGAGTAGCCGCCGTCGACGATGAGCGTCTGGCCGCGGATCATCTCCGCGTCGTCGGAGCAGAGGAACGTGACCGCGGCCGCGATGTCCGCCGGTGCGACGAGGCGGCCGGCCGGGTTGCGCTCGCCCATCTCCAGCATCGCCTCCTTGTTTGGGAAGTGCTCGAGCGCGCCGGTGTCCACGACGCCGCCAGAGACCGCGTTGACGCGGATTCCCCGGGGCCCGAGCTCGACCGCGAGGTACCGCACGAGCGCCTCCAGCGCCGCCTTCGAGGTGCCCACGAGCGTGTAGTTGTCCAGCACCCGCTGCGAGCCGAGGCTGGAGATCCCGACGATCGAGCTGCCGGAGGGCATCTGCGGGGCGGCGGCGCGCGTGAGAGCCAGGAGCGCCCGTGCGTTCGCGTTCAGCGTCCAGTCCCAGTGCTTGTCCTCCGTCTCGAGCGCGGGGCGGATCACGCCCGAGGCCGCGTTGTGCACGAGCGCGTCGAGCGGGCCGAGCGCGGCGACCTCCTCCAGGACGCGCTGGGAGGAGACGTTGCCGCGGACGAGCACGGGCTCGGCGCCGAGCGCGCGGAGCTCCTCGGCGGTCTGCTCGGCGGCGGCGTCCGAGCGGAGGTAGCCGATCGCGACGCGGGAGGCGCCGAGGGAGGCGAAGCGGAGCGCGATCGCCTTGCCGATCCCGCGCGAGCCTCCCGTCACGAGGACGGAAGCGCCCTCGAGGCTCATGAGCGGCGCGGGAGCGGGTCGGACGCGGGTGCCGAGCTCGGCACCTCGGCCCAGCCGATCCGGGCGCGCGACTCGGGCGGGCCGTCCTCGGCCTTCGAGGAGGCGTGGCCGAGCCGGTCGAGCAGCGCCATCTTCTCCTCGCCGTAGCGCCGCACCTCGTGCTCGGGCGGCAGTTCGGCGATCAGCTCGCGCACGCGGGCGCGGAGCTGGTACGCGAAATGGGGCGTCGCAGGCCCGACGAGGGCGTCGACGTCGCGGAGCGTGGGCTCGGCCATGGGCGCAAGCCTAGAGGAGCGGCGGGGGTCTCAGTCGCAGCGGGCGAGGGCGCGCTTGAGCGTCTTCAGCTGCGCCTGCTGCTTCCGCACGAACGACTTGCGGGCCTTCGCGCTGCGCGTCGTCTTGAAGTAGCGCTTCTGCGCCGCCTTCATCTGCTTAACGTAGCGCTTGACCGCCGCTGCGCGCGCCTGCTGCTCGCCGGCAGGGCAGTACTCGGCCCGCGCGGCGGAGGTGTTCGGCGAGACCGCGCCAGGAGCGGCGAGGCCGACGACCGCGAGGGCCGCGAGCGCGATTGCGACCGCGACGGTCGCGAGCAGGATCCGGACGAGCTTCACGGCGAACAGGGTCGCAGCGATCCTCACGGGTCGCATCCCTCGAACGAGGGAGGAAGTCGCAGGAGCGCGAGCTCGCCCGGATCGGCGGCGCAGGCGCGCGCGACGTCCCCGCGCGCGACCCAGGGGCGAGCGTCACCGGGGAGGAACGGCGTCGCCGCCCGCGGGCGGCCTTCCTCGAGGAGCGCGGCGCCGAGCCCGTGCAGCGCACAGGCCGCGCCGACCGTGAGCGCCGCGGCGGCGAGGGCGAGACTTTGTGTTTCGGAAACACAAGCTCTCGCTCGCCCCGCCGCCCCGACGACGAGCAGCATCGGCAGGGTGGCGGCGGGGAGCTGCCAGGTCCAGTCCACGCTCGCGGCGACGGCCCAGGCGGCGAGGAGCGCGAGCGCGGCCGGCTCCGCACGGGCGCGCCGGGCCGCGGCGACGCCGAACGCCACGAGCAGGGCGACCCCCGCGAGCCCGAGCTCGGCGAACGTCTCCAGGGGGAGCGAGTGCGCGTTCGCCGGGGCCGCCTGCGCGCCGCTCTCGGCGACGTAGGCGCGCGCCCAGGTGCCGGCGCCGCCTCCGAGCAGCGGGTGGTCGAGCCCTTGCGACCACGCCGAGCTCCAGAGCTCGTCGCGCCCGTGCCCGGAGACGTCGAGGAGCCGGCGGGCGTCGTGCTCGTCCGGCGCCGGGGCGGCGAAGCGCGCGGCGAGCGGCTGTGCGACGGCCAGGGCGACGAGCGCGAGAGCCGCCGCGGCCGGAAGCGCGAGGCGCGCCGGGAGTCTGCGGGTGCCGGCGAGGAGCACGAGGCCGCCGACCGCCGTCGCGAGCAGGGCCGAGCGGGAGAACGTGAGCGCGAGCGCGATCGCGCACACGGCGGCGCCGAGCCGCGACCGGCGGGCGAGCGAGAGGAGCAGGCCCGCACCGGCGACGACCCCGAGCCCGTTCGCGTAGGTCACGGGCCAGTCGAGGCGCCCGCCCCGGTAAAGGGGCAGCGCGAGTGCGGAGACCGTCACGCAGCCGAGCCAGGCACCGCGGGCGAGGGCGCGCCCGTCGACCTGCTCCGCCGCGAGCAGGACGCCGGCATAGAGGGCGGCGAGGGGCGCCACCCGAAGCGCAGGGCCGGTCGCGCCCCAGACGGCGGAGAGAGTGGTCCACGAGGTCAGCGCGGCGAGCGCCCAGACCGCGGGGGAGGGCGGCCGAAGCGGGGCGAGGGCGGCGGCGACCGCGAGCCCCAGCCACACGAGCGCCGCGAGCAGCGCGTACGTCGACTCGTAGAAGCCGCCTGCCAGCAGGCTCGCCCCCAGGAGAAGGCCGGTGAGTACGCTCGGGCCGATGCGCCGTGTCCATTTCATGCTCCTGATCACGGTCGTTCTCTGGTCGCTCAACCTCACCTTCACGCGCTACATCCTCACGCACGGCTTCCAGCCGCTCTCGTACGCGACCGTGCGCTACGGCCTGGCGGCTGCGATCTTCGTCGGCGTGGCGCTCTTCGCCAACCGGACGCTGCGGGTGGCGCGCCGGGACATCGGGCTCCTCCTCCTCGCGGCGCTCGCCCTGATGCTGAACCAGTTCGCCTTCGTCTACGCGCTCGACTCGACGAGCGCCTCCACGATCGCCTTGATCCTGGGCGCGACGCCGATCTTCGCGGCGCTCCTCGGGCTCGCGCTCGGGACGGAGCCGTTCTCGAAGCGCTTCTGGGCCTCGATGGCCGTCTCGTTCGCGGGCGTCGCCCTCGTCACGGTCGGGGGCGGCGGCGAGCTCGCCGGCGGGATCCGCGGCGACGTCCTCGGGATCGCCGCCGCTGCGAGCTGGGCCGTCTACGCGGTGATCATCGCGCCGCTGATGGGGCGCTACACGGCCACCCAGATCAGCGCGGTCGTGCTCCCGCTCACGTGGGTCGGGATTGCGCTCGTCGGCGCCCGGCAGACGGCCGACCAGGACTTCGGCGTCTCCTGGGCGGTCTGGGCGCTGCTGCTCGCCGCCACGCTCGGGCCGCTCGTCCTCACCAACTACCTCTGGTTCCGGGCGCTGCACGAGGTGGGGGCGTCCAGGGCGACCCTCGTCGCGAACCTGCAGCCGTTCGTCGCTGCGTTCTTCGCCGTGCTCCTCCTCTCGGAGACGATGACGCTGACGCAGTTCGCGGGCGGGCTCCTGATCGGAGGCGGGATCCTGCTCGCGCGCCGCCGGACGGCCCGGGCGATCCCGATCGCCGCCGAGTAGGATTCCCTTCATGTCCGACCACGACTTCATGCCGCTGGACGGGTGGGATCACCTTGAGCTCTGGGTGGGGAACGCAAAGCAGGCCGCCTACTACTACGAGCGGGCGATGGGCTTCACCCGGGTCGCGTACGCAGGCCCCGAGACCGGCCTCCGCGACCGGGCCTCCTACGTGCTCGAGCAGGGCGAGATCCGGCTCGTGCTGACCACGGCGCTCCACGCGGACAGCGAGGTCTCCCGCTTCGTCGCGCGTCACGGGGACGGAGCCCGGGACGTGGCGCTCCAGGTGCCCGACGCCGCGAGCGCCTACCGCGAGGCGGTCGAGCGCGGCGCGACCGGGATCGCCGAGCCGCACTGGCTCGAGGACGAGCACGGCCGGGTCGAGCTGGCGACGATCGGCACCTACGGCGAGAACGTCCACACCTTCGTCAACCGCGCCGGCTATGAGGGGCCGTTCCTCCCCGGCTTCGTCTCGCTCTCCACGAACGGCCGCCGCGATCCCGGCGTCGGCCTCGTCGCGATCGACCACGTCGTCGGCAACGTCGAGCTCGGGAAGATGGACGTGTGGGTCGAGTTCTACGAGCGCGTCTTCGGGATGGTCAACATCGTCCACTTCGGCGACGACCAGATCCAGACCGAGTACTCGGCGCTGATGAGCAAGGTGATGGCGGACGGCAAAGGGAAGATCAAGTTTCCGATCAACGAGCCGGCGGAGGGGAAGCGGAAGAGCCAGATCGACGAGTACCTCGAGTTCAACGAGGGGCCGGGCGTCCAGCACGTCGCCCTCCAGTCGGAGGACGTCGTCCGCACGGTCGAGGCGATGCAGGAGCGCGGGATCGCGTTCCTCGACACCCCCGAGGCCTACTACGACGAGGTCGAGGGCCGGGTCGGCGAGATCGCCGAGGACTACTCCGACCTGCAGCGGCTGAAGATCCTCGCCGACCGCGACGAGGACGGCTACCTGCTCCAGATCTTCACCAAGACGGCGCAGGACCGGCCGACGCTCTTCTTCGAGGTGATCGAGCGGCACGGCGCGACGACGTTCGGCGAGGGCAACTTCAAGGCTCTCTTCGAGTCGATCGAGCGCGAGCAGGCGCTCCGCGGCAACCTCTAGCGTTTCGGTTTCGGGCAACGGGGTTAGACTCGTCGCCATGGGAATCGGAGCAATCCTCGTGGTCATCGGGATCATCCTCCTGGTGACGGGTCACGTCCTTTGGGGCCTGATCCTCGCGATCCTCGGTCTGGCCTTCGGCGGTTTCCGCCGTGGGCGCTGGTACTAGACCCCGGACGCAAGCAGACGGCGAGGCCTCCGGCATGCCGGAGGCCGTAGCCTTCCTCCGATGAGCGCCGAGCCGATGAGCCCCCAGCGCCGGACGGCGCTCGTCTCGATCGGCGCGGCGGCGCTCCTGGTCGGGCTCAAGCTGGGCGCCGGGCTCGCGAGCGGCTCGCTCGGCCTCGTCTCGGAGGCGCTCCACTCGGGCACCGACCTCGTGGCGGCGCTGCTCACCTTCTTCGCGATCGGCGTCGCCGGCCGGCCCGCCGACGCGGGGCACCAGTACGGGCACGGGAAGGCGGAGCACCTCGCCGCGCTCGGCGAGGCGGCGGTTCTGGCCCTCGTCAGCATTGCGGTCGCCGCTCTCGCCGTCGCCCGGCTGACCGGCAGGATCGAGAGCGAGGTCGACACCGCGTGGTGGGCCTTCGCCGCCGTCGGTCTCGTGATCGTGGTCGACATCTCCCGCACCGTGGTCTCGCTACGCGGCGCGCGGCGGTACGGGAGCGAGGCGCTCCTCTCGAACGCTCTCCACTTCGGTAGCGACCTCGTCGGCACGTTCGCGGTGCTCGCCGGCCTGATCGCGGCCTCGGCCGGGGCGCCTGCGGGCGACTCGATCGCCGCGCTCTTTGTCGCGGTGCTCGTCCTCCTCGCGGCCGCGCGCCTGATCCGACGGAACGTGGACGTGCTGATGGACCGCGCTCCGGCCGCCGCCGAG
>JBBQHQ010000153.1:0-5560 GCA_038324115.1 Gaiellales bacterium | reverse complement strand
CCGGGATGACCTGGCGCCTCGGGCGGCTCCAGCTCCGGGCACTCTGGCCCGACGGTCCCGGCGGCACGGGCGACGACCCCAATGACCGCACCGTCGTCCTGCTCGCGACCTACGGGAGCGTCGACGCCCTCCTGAGCGCGGACGCCGAGACCAACGTGACCGCGCCGCTGCTCGACGGCCGGATCGAGATCCTGAAGGTCGCGCACCACGGCTCCGAGGACCCCGGGCTCGAGGCGGAGCTCGGCCAGCTGCGGCCGGCGGTCGCGGTCATCTCCTGCGGCCGGAACAACGACTACGGCCATCCGCGGCCGGAGACGCTGGCCGCGCTCGGGACCGTCCCGGGCCTCCGCTTGCTCCGGACGGACGAGAACGGCCGGGTGACGATCGAGAGCGACGGGCGGAGCGTCTGGGTCCGCTCCCAGCGCTAGGCTGGCCCCGTGGCAGCCGAGCCGTCCGACCTGAAGCCGCTCTACCTCCTCGTCGGCACCGACCGGCCGAAGATCGACGTCGCGCTGGGCCGGCTGCGCAAGCGCTTCCTCCCCGAGTCGACCGAGCTGACAAGCGCGCTCGACGTCGACGGCGCGACCGCCGTCGCGCTCTGCAACGCGGGCGGGCTCTTCGGTGACGCGCGCCTCGTCGTCGTTGCCGGGGTGGAGAAGTGGAAGGCCGCCGACGTCAAGGAGTTGGAGGCCTACGCCGCCAGCCCGGCGCCCGACACCGTTCTCGCCCTCGTCGCCGGCGAGCTCCGCAAGGACTCGCCGCTGCCGAAGCTGATCGCGAAGGCCGGGCAGGTACTCGAGTACAGCGTCCCCAAGCGGAGCCTCAACTCCTGGGTCTCGCAGCAGTTCGCCGCCCGCGGCGCCCGGGCCGAGCCGGACGCCTGTGCCGCCCTGCTCCAGCTCGTCGGCGACGACCTGCACACCCTCGCGAGCGAGATCGACAAGCTCGCCACCTGGGCGGGCGACGAGCCGATTGGCGAGCGGGAGGTCGAGGCACTCGTCGCCCCGGTCGCCGAGATGCCGACTTTCGCGCTCACCGACGCATGGGCGAAACGCGAGTCCGGCCGGACGCTCGAGGCGAGCGAGACGATCTTCGAGCGTGAGGGCAAGGCCCGCCGCGAGATCGCTCCGCGCCTCGCCGGCGCGCTCGGCAACCACGTCGTCCGCGTCCGCCAGTGCCAGCGGCTCGCCGCCGAGGGTGTCCGGGCGCGGGACGCCGCCGGGAAGCTGAAGATGCACCCGTTCTACGCGGAGAAGGTCTTCGCCCAGGCCGAGAACTTCTCCGAGGACGAGCTCCGCGACGCCGTCGTCCGGCTCGCCCGGCTCGACCACGCCCTCAAGGGCGGAAGCAGGCTGGCGCCGGACCTGGAGCTGCAGCGGGCGCTGATCGACCTCGGCCGGGAGCGGTAGGAGCCGGGAGCGCTAGCAGTCGGAAGCGCTAGGAGCTGGAGCCGGCGGCCACGCGAGCGGCCTGGGCCTTCTTGCGGCCCGCCGTGTTCTTGTGCAGGGCCCCGCGTGAAGCGGCCTTGTCGATCGTGCGGACGAGCAGCTGGCGCTCCTCCTCGATCTTGGCCTTGTCGCCTTCAGCGACGGTGGCCTCGAGCCGCTTCGTCAGCGTCTTGATCGTGGAGCGGTAGCGGAGGTTCTCGTCGTGCTCGCGCTCGGCGGTCCGGACTCGCTTGATCTGTTGCTTGATGTTCGGCATCCCAGTGCTCCAACCCAGTGAAATGCCCGCGTGTGCGGGCCGGCGGATGGTAGCAAAGGCGCACGGGAGGCGCGGTTCCGCCGGACGGCATTCCTATACTCGCCCCGTGGAAGAACCGCGAGCCAACGTCCGCCGGCTCGCGCTGTCCACCGCGATCTTCTCCGCCGCGACCGGTCTCTCGCGGGTGCTCGGCCTGGTGCGCGAGATCGTCGCCCGCGGCTACTTCGGCACCGAGGGCGTAGGGATCAACGCGTTCACGGTCGCCTTCCAGATCCCGAACCTCGTGCGCGCCCTCGTCGCCGACGCGGCGCTCTCGTCCGCGTTCGTGCCGGTCTTCAGTGAACTGCTCGAGAAGGGCGAGCGCAAGCGCGCCTGGCGGGTCGCGTCGTCGCTCTTCTGGCTGATGCTGCTCGGCCTGACCGCGATCACCGCCGCGTTCATCCTGGCCGCGCCGCTCGTGATGCGTCTCTTCGGCTACGACAGCGACCTCGCGATCGGCCTCTCGCGTGTGCTCTTCCCGATCGTCGCCCTGCTCGGGCTCTCCGGGATCGTCGTCGGGATCCTCAACTCCTACGACGAGTTCTCGATCCCGGCGCTGACGCCGGTCGCCTGGAACATCGTGATCATCATCGGCCTCGTCGTCGGTGTCCCCTTCGCCGAGAGCGAGAGCGCGCAGCTGTACGTCTACGCCGGCTCGATCCTGGCAGGGACGCTCGTCCAGGCGCTCCTGCCGTTGCCCTGGCTGCGCGGGCGCGACGACCGGCTCCGCCTGCTGATCGACTGGCGCGACCCGGCCGTCCGCCAGGTGTTCAAGCTGATGGGGCCGGTCATGCTCGGGCTCGGGCTGATCAACTTCAACGCGGTCCTCGGGACGCTCTTCGCCTCGCGCCTGATCGACAAGAACCTGGCCCCGGCCTCGATCGACGCCGCCTTCCGCGTCTACATGCTCCCGCAAGGGATGTTCTCGGTCGCGGTCGCGACCGTCCTCTTCCCGGCGCTCGCGCGGCTCGCGGCCCGCGGCGACCTGCCCGGCTTCCGTCGCACCGTCTCGAGCGGGATCGGCCAGATCGCGTTCCTGCTCGTGCCCTCGTCGGTCGTTTGTGCGGTGCTCGCGCAGCCGATCGTGCGGCTGCTCTACGAGCGCGGCGAGATGAGCCCGCGCGAGACACACGTCGTTGCCGGTGCGCTCGCAGCCTTCTCGCTCGGGCTCGCCTTCAACGGCTTCATGCTGATGCTGAACCGCGCCTTCTTCTCGCTGCAGGCGCCGGCCGTGCCGACCTGGGTGGCGGGCGGCAACCTCGCCCTCAACGCGGTCCTGTTCGCGGCGTTCTACCGGGTGGGTGTCTGGGGGATCCCGCTCGCGATCTCGCTCTCGAACATCGCCGGGACGCTGGCCCTGCTCTGGCTCCTGCGCCGACGAGTCGGCTCGCTCGAGATCGCCGCCGGCCTGCGGACGCTCGGCCGCGTGACGCTGGCCTCGGTTGCCCTCGCGCTCGTCGGTTTCGCGGTCTGGTGGACGCTCGACGGGCTGCTCGGTCGCTCATTCCCGGGTCAGCTCCTCTCGCTCACGGCGGGGCTCACGACCGGAGGTATCGCCTATCTCCTGGCCTGCCGGGCGCTCGGGGTGCGCGAGCTGGCGACGCTACTCTCCTTGCGAGACCGCTTCCGCAGGGGTTGATCCGCCATGGACCAAAGCCATATCCGCAACTTCTCGATCATCGCCCACATCGACCATGGGAAGTCGACGCTGGCCGATCGCATCCTCCAGGCCACGGACACGGTCGCCGACCGGGACATGAAGGAGCAGCTGCTCGACTCGATGGACCTCGAGCGCGAGCGCGGGATCACGATCAAGGCGCAGGCGGTCCGGGTGCTCTGGAAGGGGCACCAGCTGAACCTGATCGACACGCCCGGTCACGTGGACTTCACCTACGAGGTCTCCCGCTCGCTCCAGGCCTGCGAGGGTGCGCTGCTCGTCGTCGACGCCGCCCAGGGCACTGAGGCGCAGACGCTCGCGAACGCCTACCTCGCGATCGAGAACAACCTCGAGATCGTCCCCGTCGTCAACAAGATCGACCTGCCGCAGGCCGATCCGGACGGCGCGGCCGCCGAGATCGCCGACCTGATCGGCGACGACCCGGACAACGTGCTCAGGATCTCGGCCAAGACCGGGGTCGGCGTCGAGGCGGTGCTGGACGCGATCGTGGAGCGGATCCCCGCGCCCGTCGGCGAGACGGACGCGCCGGCCCGTGCCCTCATCTTCGACTCCTCCTACGACCAGTACCGCGGCGTGATCGCGTTCATCCGCGTGGTCGACGGGCGCCTGGAGACCCACGACGCCGTCCGCGCGATGGCGCAGGGGACGCGCTTCGAGGCGGAGGAGCTCGGCTACCTCTCCCCGCAGCGGACGCCGGTGAAGGCGCTCGTGGCCGGCGAGGTCGGCTATGTGATCACCGGCCTCAAGGACGTCTCGAAGATCCGCGTCGGCGACACCCTGACCGCGGAGAAGCGGGCGGCCGTCGAGATGCTGCCGGGGTACAAGGAGGTCAAGCCGATGGTCTTCGCGGGGCTTTTCCCGACCGACTCGGACGAGTACCCCGAGCTCCGCGACGCCCTCGAGCGCCTGAAGCTGAACGATGCAGCCCTCTACTACGAGCCCGAGACCTCGCAGGCGCTCGGCTTCGGCTTCCGCTGCGGTTTCCTCGGCCTGCTCCACATGGAGATCGTGCGCGAGCGGCTGGAGCGCGAGTTCGACCTCGACCTGCTCGTGACCGCGCCGAACGTCGCCTACCGCGTCCGCCCGCGCCCTGGCGCCGACTGGGTCGAGGTGCACAACCCGGCCGACATGCCGAGCGAGTTCGAGGAGGTCGAGGAGCCGTACATCAAGGCCTCCGTGATCGTCCCCAAGGAGTACGTCGGCGCCGTGATGGAGCTCTGCAACGAGCGCCGCGGCAGCTTCGACCACATGGAGTACCTCTCGGAGGAGCGGGTGCACCTGACCTACCAGCTCCCGCTCGGCGAGATCGTGCTCGACTTTTACGACCAGCTGAAGTCGCGCACCCGGGGCTACGCGAGCTTCGACTACGACATGTCCGGCTTCCGCCCCGGCACGCTCGTCCGCGTGGACGTACTCGTCGCCGGCGAGCCGGTGGACGCGCTCTCGCTGATCATCCACCGCGAGTTCGCTTACGAGCGGGGCAAGCTACTTGTGGAGCGGCTGAAGAAGGAGATCCCGCGTCAGTTCTTCGACGTGCCGATCCAGGCCGCGATCGGCGCCCGCGTGATCGCCCGCGAGACGGTGAAGGCGAAGCGGAAGGACGTGCTCGCGAAGTGCTACGGCGGCGACATCAGCCGGAAGCGCAAGCTGCTCGAGAAGCAGAAGAAGGGCAAGAAGCGGATGAAGCAGGTCGGCGGGGTGGAGGTGCCGCAGGAGGCGTTCCTCGCCGTGCTCAACCTGGACGACAAGCGGTGAGCAGAGCGCACGGATCCGGCACGAAGCCGTCACCCCCGCGTGATGTCTTTGCGCGTAGCGTTCCGGTAGGGGGGCCGAGCGCCCCCACCACGGGGGGTGGACCGGAGGTGGGAGGGCAGAGGCGCTCGCCGGCAGGCGCGCGCCACCTCTACGTCCACCTGCCCTTCTGCGCCCACCGCTGCGGGTACTGCGACTTTGTGACCGCGCTCGGGCGCCACGACCAGCACGGCGCCTACGTGGACGCGCTCTCGCTCATCCTTCACCGCGACGCCGCGTACGCGCGGGGCAAGCTGCTCGTCGAGCGGCTGAAGGAGGAGATCCCGCGCCAGTTCTTCGACGTGGCCGTGCAGGCGGCGATCGGTGCCCGGGTGATCGCCCGGGAGA
>JBBQHQ010000152.1:0-5639 GCA_038324115.1 Gaiellales bacterium | reverse complement strand
ATTGAGGCCAGTTGCGCGACGCTCGAGCAGATCGGGAGCCGAGGCCCCTGGGTCACGGCATTTCTGATCCGCTCCCGGATCGACGCCCGCGGGGGGAGGATCGAGCGGGCGAGGGCGACCACCTTGCCGATCGTCGAGTCGCTCGCGGCAGGGGGAAACCCGTGGTTCTCCGCGATCGCGCTCGACACGCTCGGGTCCCTCGAGCTGGCGGCCGGGAATCCCGCCGACGCCGTGGACGCCTTCACTCAGGCCGAGGAGCACGTTCGCTCGCTCGGGATCGTCTGTCCCGTTCCGCTGAGCTTCGAGCCGGAGCTGATCGAGGGGCTGCTCGCGCTCGGCCGGCTCGAACCCGCCCGCCGCGTGCTCGAGCAGCTGGAAGACCGTGGCCGGATGCTGCCGCGTCTTCGAGTCGAGGCGGTGCTCCCCCGCTGCCGCGCGCTCCTCCTCGCCGCCGACGGTCTTCTTGAGCGGGCACTTGGCGAGATCACGCATGCACGTGAAGTCTCGGAGCTGCCCTTCCAACTCGCCTGCACGCTGCTCACCCGTGGAACGCTCGAGCGACGACTGAAGCGGCGTGCCGACGCTGGTCGAAGCCTGGGGCGCGCGCTCGAGCTCTTCGACCAGCTCGGCGCGCCCGCCTGGTCGGAGAAGACCCAAGCCGAGCTCGACCGGACAGGCCGGCGTGCCCCGGCGCCCGCCGGGCTGACCCCGAGTGAGCAACGGATCGCCGAGCTGGCCGCCTCGGGCCTGACGAACAGGGAGGTCGCCCGCGCCGCCTTCGTCAGCCCGAAGACGGTCGAGGCGAACCTCGGCCGGGCCTACCGCAAGCTCGGGATCCGCTCCCGCGCGGAGCTCGGCGCCCGCATGGCGCAGGATCGGGAAGGGTCGGGACCGCCACTGACGTAGGGAAACACCCGATTCGCACTGCCGGCGAGGGTCGTACCGTCGCGGCATGGTCGTCTGGAACACGTATCTCGTCGAGCACTACCGGCCCGGCCTGACCGCCGCGGCCCTCCAGCAGGCGGCGGCGCTCGTGCGCGCGTCGGCAGCGACGTTGGAGGACGAAGGCCGGTCGGTGCGCTACGTCCGCTCGACGATCGTCCCGCATGACGAGGCGTTCCTCGCCCTTTTCGAGGCGGCGTCGGAGAGCCTGGTGCGCGAGGCCTACCTCCGCTCCGGGATCGCCTTCGAGCGAATCACCCGAGCGCTCGCTCCAGACGGCTGACCGTAACCATCCACAGAAGGAGCAGAACCATGCGCAGATTCATCCCGATCTCTCTCGGGCTCATGCTCGTCCTCGGAGCCGTGGTGCTCGCTGCGCTCGCCTCGAGCGCAGCAGCCGGCCCCGAGCGGAAGGCCGCAGCCTCGCCTCCGGCCAGGCAGATCGCGGCGCTGAAGCAACAGGTTCGGGTGCTGCGGAACCAGCTCGCGACGACCCGTTCCACCGTCGCGCGTCTCCAGCAGCAGAACGCCGCCCTCACCCGGGCCGGAATCGCGAGGAACCTCGACGCGGTCAAGGCGGCGAACGACAAGTACCGTGCGGTCGATGCGGCCGTCGCGGCCGGGTACGTCCCCTCCTCTCCGTGCGAGTCGTCGCCCGCGGGCGGGATGGGGATCCACTACGTCAACGCCGCTGTGCTGATGTCGGGGAAGTTCGATCCGCTGACGCCGCCGATCCTGGTCTACGCGCCGACGGCGTCGGGCCTCGAGCTCGTCGCGGCCGAGTACTTCAAGCCGGACGCCGACCAGGACCTCGCCACCGACGGCGATCGGCCCAGCGCATTCGGCCGGGCGTTCGACGGGCCGATGCTCGGACATTCGCCGACGATGCCGAAGCACTTCGACGTCCACGTGTGGCTCTGGAAGCGGAACCCGAGCGGCATGTTCGCCCAGTGGAATCCGGACGTCCGCTGTAGCTGATCCGTTCCGCGGGGGCGTGTCCAAGGAGACGCATCTGGACACGTCCCCGCGTGCCCACTTCCGTTCGGATAGTTACACTGTGCGCATGCGCACGATGAATCCCGTCCACGACGCGACCTGCTCGGTGGCCGCCTGCGCGGAGATCATCGGCGCGAAGTGGACGGCGCTGATCGTCCACGACCTCTCGGAGGGCGCGCGTCGCTTCTCGGAGCTCGAGCACTCCTGCCGCGGGATCAGCCCGCGGACGCTCTCGGAGCGGCTGCGCTGGCTGGAGACCGAGGGGATCCTCGACCGCCGCTCCTACCCCGAGTCACCCCCTCGCGTCGAGTACGAGCTGACGCCGAAGGGCGCGTCCTTGCTGCCGATCATCGCGGCCATGAGCACGTTCGGCCACACCTGGCTCGTGTGCGACGACGCACACGACCACGCGTCGGTCACCGCCTAGCTCTCGCCCCAGACCCGCGCCAGCTCGACCACGGTCGCAGCTGCCGCGGCCATGTCCTGGACGCTCGCCCATTCGCGGAGGGAGTGGTACTCCTGGCCGCCGGTGAAGAGGTTCGGGGTGGGCAGGCCGCGGGCGGAGAGCCTGGCGCCGTCAGTTCCACCCCGGATGATCGTGTGCACGGGCTCGGCGCCGGCCCGCCGGACCGCCTCCTCGGCGGCGCGGACGACCTCTGGATGCTGGTCGATCACCTCGCGCATGTTCCGGTAGGTCTCCTCCTCGCGCAGCGTCACGCGGGAGTGCGGCTCGGTGGCGACGACCCGGTCGGCGAGCTCCTGCAGGAACGCGATGTGCTCGCGGAGCTTGCCGGCGTCGTGGTCGCGGACGATCAGCTCCACCTGCGTGCGCTCGCCGTTCCCGTGCACCTTGTTCGGGTGGACGAACCCCTCTCGATCCTCGGTCGTCTCGGGCGAGAGGCCGTCGCGCGGGAGGCCCGCGACGAAGTCCGCCGCCAGCTTGATGCTGTTCACGAGCTTTCCCTTGGCGGAGCCCGGATGGACGGCGCGGCCGGTGAACTCGACGATCACCTTCCAGGCGTTGAACGTCTCGGTCTCGATCTCCCCGAGCCCGGAGCCGTCGAGGGTGTAGGCGTAGCGGGCGCCGAAGTCCTCGAGGTCGAGGTGGTCGGCGCCGGCCCCGATCTCCTCGTCGACCGTGAAGCAGACCCTGATCGGGGCACGCTCGAGCTCGGGGTGACGGGCGAGGTAGGCGACCGCCGCCATGATCTCGGCGACCCCGGCCTTGTCATCCGCGCCGAGGAGCGTTGTCCCGTCGCTCGTGACGAGGTCGTGCCCGAGCTTGGCGGCAAGCGCCGGCTGCTCCTGCGGGTCGAGCACCTGGGCGGCATCGCCGGGAAGCGTGAGCGGCGAGCCGTCGTAGGCCCGGTGCACCTGCGGGTCGACCCCGGTCCCCGTCACGTCGGGCGAGGTGTCCACGTGCGCGATCAGGCCGATCGGCGGCGCGCCCTCCTTGCCGGCGAGCGAGGCGTAGACGTAACCGTGCTCGTCCAGACGCACGTCGTCGACGCCAAGCTCCCGTAGCTCCGCCTCGAGCAGGCGCGAGAGGTCGAGCTGCTTCGCGGTCGAGGGCGTCGTCGACTGCCCCTCCGCGGACTGGGTGTCGATACGGACGTAGCGGAGGAACCGCTCGAGGACGTCCTCGGCGAGCTCCGCGGCGAGCGGCGAGGTGTAGTGGCCGTTCTCAGCCAAGGTCGGCGAAGCGCGTGAAGAGCTCCCGCGCCGTCTCGACGCCGAGCGGCAGGTACTCGACGAGCACGCGCTCGTTCGGTGAGTGGATGTTCGAGTCCGGGAGGGAGAAGCCGGTGACGATCGTCGGGATCCCGCGCCCGGCGAGCGCGGGGACGAGCGGGATCGAGCCGCCCGAGCGGACGAGCAGCGGCCGGACGCCCATCGTCGCCTCGAAGGCGTCCTGGGCGAGCGCCACCGCCCGCGCATCCGGGGAGACGAGCCCGGGCGGCGCGGAGGACTGCTGCTCGATCGTCAGGTCGGCCCCCTCGGGCGTCGCCTCGCGCAGGAGCCGCTGGAAGGCGTCGCCGACCGCGACGGGGTCCTGGCCCGGTGCGAGCCGGATCGAGACGTTCGCCTCGGCCTCGACGGGGAGCACGGTCTTCACCTGGTCGGGAGACCCGCCCCGGATCCCGTGCACGTCCACCGCAGGCTCGGCCCACGTCCGGACGTAGAAGCCGTCGCCCGCCGCGGCGTCCATGGGGCGCGAGCCCTGTTCCTGAATCGCCTCGAGGCCGGGCTGGAGCTCGGCCCAGCCGGCCAGCTCCTCGTCGCTCGCCGGGACGATCCCGGCGCGCAGCGGCTCGGGCAGGAGGCCATTCTCGCCCGCCGTGACGGCGGCGAGGATCCGCATCAGCGCGTGGAGCGCATTCAGGGAGACCCCGCCGTACATGCCCGAGTGAAGGTCGCGCTCCCCCGTCCGGACTTTGAGGTGGTAGTAGGCGAGCCCGCGCACGGCGAGGTTGAGCTCCGGTGCGCCCCGCCGCTGCATTCCGCTGTCGAAGACGACGGCCACGTCGGCGCCGCGCTCGTCCGCGGCGAGCCAGTCGACGACGGAATGACCGCCGATCTCCTCCTCGCCGTCGCAGGCGAAGCGGAGGTTGACCGGGAGCGTGCCCTCGGCCGCGAGCATCTCGGCTGCTTTCAGCAGCATCCAGAGCTGGCCCTTGTCGTCCGCAATCCCGCGGGCATACATCCATTCGCCCCGGATCGTCGGCTCGAAAGGCGGTGTCTCCCAGAGCTCGAGCGGCGCCGGCGGCTGGACGTCGAAGTGGCCGTAGAGCAGCACGGTCGGCGCCGTCTCGGCGTTCGCGGAGGCGCGGATCTCCCCGATCGCGAGCGGGCGCCCGTGCCAGTCGACGAGCTCGGCCTCCCCGCCCGCGGCGACGATCCGGTCGACGACCCACTGGCCGGCCGCCCGGACGTCGTCGGCGCGCTCGGCGTCGGCGCTGATCGAGGGGATGCGGAGGAGCTCGGCGAGCTCGTCCTGCCAGTCCTGGCGCAACTCGGTCACGGCGGGACTCTAGTCAGGCCGGAAGCGAGACTGCGCCGCGAACCGGAGCCTGTCGCCCCACGTGCCCCCAGGGGGCGCGGCGGCCCCCTGCGGACAGCGTCGCACGGGAGCTGTCACGTAGGGGTGACGGCTTCGTGCCGATTCCGGGCCGAACTGCGCTCGCGACCCTTCGGGCGACGCGGCGCCGTTCCCCGGCCTGACGCCTCCGGCTCGTGCCTGAGCGTGCGCGGCCGGAGGGGCGAGTGCGGATGCACAGACCCGGAGAGCCGCGTGCGCTCAGGTGCGAGAGGCGGTGCCGGAGGGTGGCTCCGCCGCCCGCAGGCGCCGCCGCCCGGGGACGTCAGGCGACGTCGCGGAGCTTGCCGGCGTCGGCCAGCGCGCGGAGCTTCTTCAGGCACTGGTTCTCGATCTGGCGGATCCGCTCGCGCGTGACGTTGAACGTGCGGCCGACCTCGTCGAGCGTGCGGGGCTGCTCGCCGTCGAGGCCGTAGCGCAGCTCGAGCACGCGGCGCTCGCGGTGCGAGAGCGTCCCGAGAATCGAGCGGAGCGCCTCGTTGCGCAGCGTCTCCTCCGCGACCTCGTCCGGCAGCGGCATCGTCGCGTCGGTGAGGAAGTGCCCGAACTCGGACTCGTCCTCGTCGCCGACCGGCTTCTCGAGCGAGATCGGCGTCTGCGCGCT
>JBBQHQ010000151.1:0-5677 GCA_038324115.1 Gaiellales bacterium | reverse complement strand
TGCGTCGGAACCACGGGGACAAGAGGATCTCCTAGGGTAATGGGCGCGCGCAAAAAGACGGCCGCGGAAGCGGCCGGATGCGCGTCACAGATGAGGAAAAACGTAGGCATTGCCTGTAGACAGGCTAGCAGTCCCGGCGTCTGCGCACCGGGTGGGGCCCGCAGGGATGCCAGCTGGCTCAGGCGGCGGGGCGCAGCCTTGCCCTGCGGGCGCGGACGGCGCGCAGCCGCTGCGAGAGCCGGGCCCACGCCCACGGCTCGACCTCGGCGTAGCGCGTCTCGCTCTGGCCTCGCGTCGACTCGAGATACTCGAACCACGCGTCGGCCTCTTCGATCATCAGCAGCTCTTCTGCGTGCTCCGTTACGGGCATCACGCCTCCCTCCAAGGTCGGTTTCGCCGACTCTAGGACCCGGACCGGACGGAGCGGTCCGCGTGAGGCGCTAGTTCTTGCTCTGAGCAGGGGTGACGAAGCCGGCGACCGTGAGCAGCACGAGCTCGTAGCGGCTGCCGTCGGCCGTGTTCTGCAGCGTCACCTTCTTGCCGCGGACGAGCTTGACGGTGTCGCTGGAGCCGGAGAGGTCGCCGCCGGCGATCCCGATCTGGACGGACTTGCCGTCGTTCGCCACCGAGACGAGCTGGAAGGTCGGCTGGTCGACCGGGAAGGGTGTGTCGACCGCGATGGTCGAGACCTCGCCGTTGACGGAGATCGTGGTGGTGGCGGCGGGGGTGGGAGCCGACGAGCCGGAGCCGGGGCCGGAGCCGGGGCCGGAGGGCCCTGCTCCCGTGGTGGTGCCGCCACCGACCGCTCCCGGCGCGCTCGGGCCGGGCGGGGAGGTGTTCGTGGGCACCGTGGAGACCGTTACCGCCGGCGGGGCGGCCGTCGTCGACGCGGGCGTCGTCGAGCCCCCGGCCGCGGGATCAGCGGCCGGCGGGTCGCCGGCCTGCTGCTTGAAGGGATCCTTCGTCGCGAACTGCTCGAACGAGAGCAGCTGGCCCTCCTCGGCGAGGACACCGGCGTCGCTGTCGACGAGCACGGCGGTCTGCGGAGTCGTCGAGGTGCCGGTGATGCCCCCTGCAGCCGTCGCGGGCGCGGGCGTCGCGGCCGGGGTGGCCGCGGTCGCGGGCGGCCCGCCCGCGACCCCGGGAGGCGCTTCCTGGCCCGCAGGGACAGCCGTGCCGGGAGCGGCGTCGGCGACCGACGGGGTCGGGGCCCCCTTCAGCATCGTCATCGTCTTCGGGCCCTGGACGGCGACCACGAGCACGAGCATCACGCAAAGCCCGATCGCCATCTTCTTCTGCTTGGCCGCCTTGGCCTTGGCGGGGTCGACGCGCTTCGCCATCAGGGGGCCTCCGAGGCAGCCGTCGCCTCGCCGCCCCCGGGCGGCTCCGTCGTCGTGGACTCCGTGGTGGACGTCTCCGTACCGGCAGGCGCCTCGGCCGGGGGAGCGGTCGCGCCGGCCGGCGCGACGGCGCCGTAGATGAACGCGTTCAACGTCAGGTTCGCAGTGATCTCGGGAAAGCCGGCGGCGGACTCGGCGAAGTCGAGCGACTTGACCGAGAACAGGCGTCCCGTCGCCTGGAGCTCGCCGTGGCGAACTCCGACGAGGGTGCGGAGCCGGAAGAGGAGGTCGGAGAGCTCGTAGAAGTTCCCGTTGAACACGAGCCCGATCGAGACGATCGAGTACGAGCCGGAGATGACGGGGGCCTGCGGAGTGATCGACTCGAACTGGATGCCGGTCTCCTCGGCGATCCGCGCGAGCTCGAGGAGGATCCCGGCCATGTCAGGAGCGGCCGGCATCGCCTTGGCGACGCGGAAGATGTCGGCGATCGCGATCGGAGCGCTGTCGTCGGGCTTCGGCGCGGCGGCGAGGCGGGCCGCGTCGACCTGCGACTGGACCGCGGCCACCTGCGTGGCGAGGTCGGATGCAGCCGCCCGCTTCGGCGAGACGATCAGGAGCCAGAATCCCATGCTGTAGACGAGGAGCCCGACCACGATCAGCGCGTAGAGCGCGCGCGGGGTGCGCTTCTTCTTCGTCATGACGAAGCTCCCGGCGAGCGCACCTCGGCAGAGATCACGAACTTGACGAGCCGGCTCGTGGTGCCCTCCTCGGTCATGCTGGACTGCAGCTGGATGTTCGCGAGCAGGGGAGCGACCGAGAGCCGCGAGAGCAGGCGGGCGACGCCGCTCTGGGAGTAGGTCGAGCCCGTCACCTCGAGCGTGTTCGGCCCGAGCGGCACGTTCGGGTTCGCGGGGTCGGCGGTGGCCGTGACGCTCGTGAGACTCGTCAGCCAGACGTCCTCGGGGAGGACCTGGGAGATCTGCCGGAGCACGCCGTCCCACGCGACCCGCGTCCCGAGCGCCTCGGAGAGCGCGCCGACGCGGTTCGTCAGCTCGGTGGCGAGTGCCGCGTCCTTCGCGATGTTCGGGTCGATCGCGTTCGCGGACGGCAGCGTCGCGAGCTCGGCGTTGAGCGAGTCGAGCTTCGCATGGTTCTCGGTGATCGCGCCGCCCGCGCCGAGCATCAGCGCGGTCAGGGCGACGGTGACGAGCGCCGCGCCGCCGCCGGCGCTGAAGGCGATGCCGCGCTTGGCCTCGAAGCTCTTGACCGGTGCGTCGCGTGGAAGAAGGTTGACCGCTCTCATGGCTAGTCCTCGATCCCCAGGCCGATCGCGATCGCGAGCGAGCCGATCTGCTCGCGGTCGCGGACCTTCTTCGAGACCTTCAGCCGGGCCATCGGATCGCCCACGCGGACGGGGACGCCGATTAGGCGCTCGAGCTCGGCGCCGAAGCCGGGAAGATGCGCCGAGCCGCCGGTGACGACGATCTCGCCGATCCCCAGGGAGCCGGGCTGGTTCTGGTAGAACTGGAGCGAGGAGACGAGCTCCCGCGCAAAGGACTGGAGCTGGCGCCTGGCGGCGTCGCGCGCAGTGTCGAGCTGTTCCTGGGTGAACCCGTCGGGGGCCGTGTCGGCGCCGGCGAACGAGAGCGCCCGCTTGAGGGGCTCCGCCTCGCTGGGGGCGAGGTCGAGCGCGCGGGCGATCGCGACATTGACCGCCCAGCCTCCCCACTCGAGGACGCGGGTGAACTCGCAGGTGCGGCCGTCGGAGACCGCGAAGGTCGAGCGCTCGTGCCCCACGGAGACTGCGACGAGCGCGCCGCGGTCCGACCCCTCGACCGGGTCGTGTGGCTCGGCGATCGCCCGCAGCAGCGCGAATGCCTCGAGGTCGATCCCGACGATCTGGATCCCGGCCTTGCGGCAGGCGAACAGGTACCGGTCGACGAGCTCGCGGTAGGCGACGACGAGCAGGACGCGGCGAGTGCGGTTCCCCTCCTCGTCGACGGTGTCCGAGAGCACCTGGTAATCGAGCACCGCCTCTTCGATCGGGATCGGCAGCACCTCCTGGGCCCGGAAGCGGATCGCGTTGGCAAGCTGCTTGTCGTCGTCGATCCCGGTCACCTCGAAGGTGCGGACGCCGATGCGGTTGTTCGCGATCCCCAGCCGGACGCCGCGCTTCGGCAGCCCGTGCTTCTTGAAGAAGTCCCTGAGCGCGACCGCGAGCGCCTCCGGATCACGCAGCTCGCCGCCGACGACGATGCCCGGGTCGAGCGGCTCCCGGACGGCCTGGAGCAGCTCGGGCGTGTCGCCGTTCGAGATCCGGGCGGCCGCGAGCTGGGAGGCGCCGATCTTGAGCCCGACGAGCTTCTTCGCGCCCTTGCCGCCCTTCGCGTCCAGCGCCTTCGGCCGCGACGGGGCGGAGAACGAGGGCAGGCTGAGGCTGCGGCGCTCCTTCGGGGCCTTCGCCGGCAGATCGGTCGCGACTGCGACCGCGGTCGGGGCTTCCGCGGGCTCGGTCTTCGTGGTCTTCTTCCCGAAGGAGAGCTCACGCTTGTAGAAGGGCTTCTTGACGTCGGTCTCGTCCCACCCCGACGCGGCCTTCGGGGTCCGGGCCTGCTTCGGCTTCTCGGCCTTCGGCTCCTTGACCTTCTCCGCCTTCGGCGCCTTCGGGGCCTTCGCCGCCTTCTGCTTCCCGAGGGAGAGCTCGCGCTTGTAGAAGGGCACCTTCGCCTCCGGGGCCGCGGCGGCCACCGTCACGACGGCCGTCTCGGCCGGCGGAGCCTCGGCGCGGGGCACGAGCTCGGAGAGACCGGGCAGGCTCGAGAAATCGGGGAGGTCGGGGAGATCGGGGAGATCGGCGAGCACCGGGTCGGGCCGGGCGTCTGCGGTGGGCGCGGCGGGCAGATCCTCTGGTGCGAAGACGAGGGCGGGGTCGAGCTCCGTCGGGAGCACGGCCGGCGTGTCCACGAGCTCGAGCGCGGCCGCTGCAGGCGTGGGGGGACGATCGACGGCGACGGGGCCTGGCTCGGAAACCTCCTCGAGCGGCTGGGTCAGCCAGCTGTGGTCGACCTCCGCGTCGGTGGGCGCGTCGGCGACCGGGAGGTCGGGGACTGCGGGGGCCTCGGCAGCGGGCAGGACGGGCTCGACGTCTGCGAGAGCGGGAGTAACGGGCAGCACGGGCGTCGGCGCCGGAGCCTGCTCGGGCTCGGGCGTGCCAGCCGGCGTCGCCTCGACGGCGGTGGCGACCTCCTCGGGAGCGGTCTGCTTTCCCTTCCGATGCAGGGAGATCTCCTTCTTCCAGACCGACCCGCCCGGGTTCGCGCCCCGCAGAGTCGCCTCGCCCGGGGTCTCGTCGCCTTCGGGCGTCGTCCCACGGGTCGTGGGCTCGGCCTCCTCCCCGCTCGGCTTGCGCTTGAACGAGATCTCGCGCTTCCAGATCGACGGCGTCCGCTCGTCGCTCACGTCGCGACCCTCAAGCCCGCGTAGCCGGGATCCTCCTTCGGCTCCTCGACGTACCCGGCGCGCTCGAGCAGCCCTTCGAGCTGCTCACCGCGGCTCGAGACCTCGAGCGCGTCCTCCTTCGAGATCACCTTGCGCAGGATGAGCTGAGCGAGCGACTGCTCCATCGTGATCATCCCGCGGCCGGTCGAGGTCTGCATGATCGAATAGAGCTGCTCGACCTTGCCCTGGCGGATCAGGTTCCGGCAGGCGTCGTCCGGCAAGAGGATCTCGAGGGCCGCGACGCGGCCCTGGCCGTCGGCGGTCTTGAGCAGAGCCTGGGTGACGACGCCCTGGAGCGAGCCGGCGAGCATGATCCGGACCTGCTCCTGCTGCTCGGACGGGAAGACGTCGATGACGCGGTCGATCGTGCCGGGGGCGCTCGACGTGTGGAGCGTGCCGAGGACGAGATGGCCCGTCTCCGCGGCGGTCAGCGCCGTCCCGATCGTCTCCAGGTCGCGCATCTCGCCGACGAGGATCACATCCGGGTCCTGGCGGAGCGCGGCCCGCAGGCCCTCGGCGAAGCTGATCGCGTCGACCCCGATCTCGCGCTGGTTGACGATGCACGACTTGTGCCTGTGCACGAACTCGATCGGATCCTCGATGGTGAGGATGTGGTCGTGGCGCTTCCGGTTGACCTCGTCGATCATCGCGGCGAGCGTCGTCGACTTGCCGGAGCCCGTCGGGCCGGTGACGAGGACGAGCCCGCGCGGGAGCATCGCGAGCTCCGCGAGCGAGGCCGGCAGCCGCAGCTCCTCCAGGGTCTTCAGCTCCTCGGGGATGACGCGGAACGCGGCGCCGAGCGACTCGCGCTGGAAGTAGACGTTGACGCGGAAGCGGGC
>JBBQHQ010000150.1:0-5690 GCA_038324115.1 Gaiellales bacterium | reverse complement strand
TCAGGACCTGGTGTAGGAGCGCCGCGTGGTCGAGGTGGCCTTCTACCACTTCCTCTCCTTACTGATGACGCAGGCGCCTCTGTTGGTTTTCGCGGGGTTCTAGAAGCTGCCGGGCGGTACCTGGCTGCGGATCTCGGAGGACGGGGCCATCCGCGAGCAGCGCTACTGGGACGTCTGGGATCACACCGAGCCGCTCGAGGGCGTCCCTGAGGACGAGATCGCGGCGGGCCTGCTGGACCGCCTGCGCACCTCCGTCCGGTACCGCAAGGTCGCCGACGTGCCCGTCGGGGTCTTCCTCTCCGGCGGGATCGACTCCAGCACGAACGCCGCGCTCTTCTCCGAGGACGAGGCACATGTGAAGACGTTCGCGATCGGCTACGAGGGCGAGTACGACTCGTACACCAACGAGTTCGACTACGCGCGGATGATGGCCGAGCGGATCGGCGCCGAGCACCACGAGCGGCGACTCACGCAGGACGACCTGCTCGACTTCCTGCCCGAGATGGTGCGGCTCCAGGACGAGCCGATCGCCGACCCGGTCTGCGTCCCCGTCTACTACCTCTCGAAGCTCGCGCGGGACAACGGCGTCGTCGTGGCGCAGGTTGGCGAGGGCTCGGACGAGCTCTTCTGCGGGTACCCCTCGTGGCGGACGCTGCACCGGCTCCAGCGGGCCGACGACCTCCCGGTCGCGCGCGCGGCGAAGCGGGCCGGGGTCGCGCTCGCGATCGCGCTGAAGAAGGGCGACCGGCGCGAGGTCGAGTACCTGCGCCGCGGCGGCGCCGGCCAGCCGATCTTCTGGGGCGGCGCCGAGGCGTTCACGGAGCAGCAGAAGCAGCGGCTGCTCTCGCCCCGCCTGCGCGGCGAGCTGCGCGGACTGACCTCGTGGGAGGCGCTGAGCCCGATCCGCGAGCGCTTCGAGGCCGGCGCCTGGGAGAAGTCCCACCTGAACTGGATGAGCTACCTCGACCTGAACATGCGCCTCCCCGAGTTGCTCCTGATGCGCGTGGACAAGATGAGCATGGGCGTCAGCCTCGAAGGCCGCGTGCCGTTCCTCGACCACGAGTTCGTCACCTACGCGATGAGCATCCCGGAGAGCACGAAGCTCAACGGGGGCACCCTCAAGCACATCCTCAAGAAAGCAGTCCGGGGCGTGATCCCCGACGAGCTGATCGACCGCCCCAAGCAGGGCTTCGGCGTCCCCGTCTACGAGTGGTTCCTCGACCGGCTCGGCGACGAGGCGCGCACCGCGCTCTCCGACCTCTGCGACCAGACGGACTTCCTCGACCGCGACGAGGTGCTGCGCTACTTCGAAGAGCGCCGCGGGACCGAGGTGTGGTACCTCCTCAACTTCGCCCTCTGGTGGAAGGAGTACGTCGCGTGAAGCAGGTGCTCGTCAAGGCCGGCGGCGTCGTTGTCGAGGACGTTCCGGCGCCGGCGCTCGGCCGCCGCGAGCTCCTCGTCCGGGTCGAGCGCTCCTGCGTCAGCGTCGGGACCGAGATGTCCGGCGTCCAGATGTCCGGCCTCCCGCTCTACCGGCGCGCGCTCAAGCAGCCGCACCACGCGAAGAAGGCGCTCGAGCTCGCCCGCGACCAGGGCTTCGTCCGCGTCTACAAGCGCGTGCGCGGCCAGCTCGCCGCCGGGCTCCCGACCGGGTATTCCGCGGCAGGCACCGTGGTCGAGGTGGGCAGCGAGGTCGAGGGCTTCTCGCCCGGCGACCGCGTCGCCTGCGCCGGGGCGGGGATCGCGAACCACGCCGACTTCATCAGCGTCCCCGTCAACCTCGCCGTCCGCGTGCCCGACGGGCTCTCGGCCGCCGACGCCTCGACGGTGACGCTCGGCGCGATCGCGCTTCAGGGCGTGCGCCGGACCGAGCCCGAGCTCGGCGAGACCGTCCTCGTGATCGGCCTCGGCGTGCTCGGTCAGCTGACCGTCCAGCTCCTGCTCGCGAACGGCTGCCGCGTGATCGGCTCCGACCCGGACGAGCGCCGGATCGAGATCGCCCTCGCGGCGGGGATGACCCACGCCGTCCGCCAAGGCGAGGACGCGGCGGAGCGGGCCGTGGCCTTCACCGAAGGGATCGGCGCCGATGCCGTGATCGTCACGGCCGCGACGTCGAGCGACGCGGTCGTCTCGACGGCGTTCCAGGCCTGCCGCAAGAAGGGCCGGGTCGTGATCGTGGGCGACGTCGGGCTCGGGCTGAACCGCCACGACATGTATGTGAAGGAGCTCGAGCTGCGCATGTCCACCTCGTACGGGCCGGGCCGCTACGACGAGGTCTACGAGGCGCTCGGCCAGGACTACCCGATCGGCTACGTGCGCTGGACCGAGAACCGGAACATGGAGGCCTACCTCGATCTGCTCGCGAGCGGCCGTGTCACGCTTGAGCCGCTGACGCGCGCGAGCTATCCGATCGACGACGCCGGCGCCGCCTACGAGGCGCTCAAGGGTGAGGGCGAGAAGCCGCTCCTCGTGCTGCTCGAGTACCCCCAGGACGCCGAGGAGCCCGCGCGGACGGTGCAGCTCCGGCCGGCGGGCGACTCCGCGGGACGCATCCGCGTCGCCCTCGTCGGCGCCGGGGGCTTCGCCCAGGGGACGCACCTGCCGAACCTGCTGAAGCTGCGCGACCGGTTCGAGCTCCGAGCCGTCGTCAGCCGCACGGGCACCTCCGCGAAGGCGGTCGCAGCGCAGGCGGAGGCCGCCTACGCGTCCACCGACCTCGACGCCGTGCTCGCGGACGACGAGATCGACCTCGTGCTGATCTCGACCCGGCACGACCTCCACGCGGCGCAGACCCTCGCCGCGCTCGAGGCGGGCAAGCACGTCTTCGTCGAGAAGCCGCTCGCGCTCTCCGAGGAGGAGCTCGCCGGGATCGAGGCCTTCTACGCCGGCCGCACCGAGGTGCCCCTCCTGATGACCGGCTTCAACCGCCGCTTCTCGCCGGCGGTCGAGCACATCCGCGAGCTGCTCGCCGGCCGCACCTCCCCGATCGTCGCCAGCTACCGGATGAACGCCGGCTACATCCCGCTCGAGCACTGGGTGCACGGCCCCGAAGGCGGCGGCCGCAACATCGGCGAGGCCTGCCACGTCTACGACGTCTTCGACGCGCTCACCGGCGCCGCAGTCACCGGCGTCCAGGCGGCCGCGATCCGCCCCGACTCCGCCCGCTTCGCCCGCAACGACAACTTCGTCGCCACGGTCTCCTACGAGGACGGGTCGGTGTGCACGCTCACGTACACGGCGCTCGGCCACCGCGACCACCCCAAGGAGCGGATGGAGGTCTTCGCCGACGGGGCGGTCGTGACGCTCGACGACTACCGGAGCGTGGAGGTCGCCGGGCGCCGCGGTGGCTGGTCTTCTCGGACCGTGGACAAGGGCCACGTCCGCGAGCTGGAGGCTCTCGCCGACGCGGTCCGCGAGGGCGGTGAGTGGCCGATCACGCTCGAGGAGCAGCTGCGCGCGATGCGGATCGCCTTCGCCGTCGAGTCCGGGCTCCAGGCGTGAGCAGCCTGCGCCTGCTCCTCAGCGTCGTCGTCCCGATCCACAACGAGGAGGAGGCGATCCCGGAGCTGCAACGGCGGCTCGCGGCCGTGCTCGACGGGATCGGAGGCGACGCGGAGGTGCTGCTCGTGGACGACGGCAGCACCGACACGAGCGCGCAGCGGATCGCAGAGGTGGCCGCCGCCGATCCACGCTTCCGCGGCGTCATGCTCTCCCGCAACTTCGGCCACCAGGCCGCGATCAGCGCCGGCCTCGACCTCGTCTCCGGCGAGGCCGTTGTGATCATGGACGGCGACCTGCAGCACCCGCCGGAGTTGATCCCGGACCTGCTCGCCCGCTGGCGCGAGGGCTACGAGGTCGTCTACGCCGTCCGCGAGGACCGGGAGAGCGAGCCCTTCGTCAAGCGGGTGACGGCGCGCGGGTTCTACCGGCTCCTGGGGAAGCTCTCGAGCGTGACGATGCCGCCGTACGCGGGCGACTTCCGGCTCGTCGACCGGCGCGCCCTGGAGGCGTTCCGGTCGATGCGGGAGTCGAGCCGCTACCTGCGCGGGATGTTCGCCTGGATCGGCTTCCGGCAGATCGGCGTCCCCTGCCCGCCGGCCGAGCGGTTCGGGGGCGAGACGAAGTACACGACCCGCCGCATGACGAAGCTCGCGATGGACGCGCTCGTCTCGTTCTCGAACGTCCCGCTGCGGCTCGCCCTTCTCCTCGGCTTCCTCTTCTCGGGCCTCGCCTTCGCGGGGAGCGTCACCGCGCTCGTGCTCAAGCTCGTCGGCGCCTACTCCGTCCCGGGCTGGGCCTCGATCCTCGTCATGGTCAGCTTCCTCGGCGGGATGCAGCTGCTCGTCCTCGGTGTGATCGGCGCGTACGTCGGGCGGATCTACGACGAGGTCAAGGCTCGGCCGCTCTACATCGTCAGCGGCCTCGTCGGCTTCGACGAGGCACCCGCCGAGTCGCCGCGGATGATCGTCACGCACGAGTTCCCGCAGCCGTGAGCACCACCTGCAACCTCTGCGCCGGGCCTGTCGATCCCGAGCGTGACCGCCGCTACCGGAAGGACGGGCACGACGTGCTCCTCTGCCCCGCCTGTGGGCTGCTCTTCCGCGCCGACCCTCCCGACACCGCCGAACTCGTCGCCACCTACGGCGAGGACTACTTCTCCGCCGACGCCGGCGACACGAAGGGTCAGGGGTACCTCGACTACCTGGGCGACGCCGAGCTGCACCGGCTGAACGCCCGCAAGCGCCTGGCCCGGCTGGAGCAGCTTGCCCTGGGGAACGGAAGCCGGTCACTGCTCGACGTCGGCGCGGCCGCCGGGTTCTTCGTCGCCGAGGCACGCGAGCGCGGCTGGGACGCGGAGGGGATCGACATCGCCGAGTCGATGACCGCCCACGCGCGCGACGAGCTCGGGGTCTCGGTCGCGACGACGACGCTGGCCGACCTCGAGCGCGAGCCCGAGAGCACCTCGGTCGTGACGATGTGGGACTACCTCGAGCACGCCGTCGACCCGAGCGACGACGTGGCGCGGGCCCGCGAGCTCCTGGAGCCCGGCGGCCTGCTCGCGCTCTCGACCGGCGACGCAGCCTCGCTCGCGGCCCGCCTCTCGGGCAGGAGGTGGCACCTGCTGACCCCGCGCCACCACCTCTACTTCTTCACCTCGGGCACGCTCCGGCGCCTGCTCGAGGGTCATGGCTTCCGGGTCGAGCGGCTGGCCTACGACTCGGCGGTCTACTCGCTCGACTACGTCGTCTACAAGCTGCGCACGATGGTCGGCCTCGCCGCGCTCGAGCGAGCGGCGGAGCGCCTGCGCGCCTCGCGCCTGAGCGGCGTCACGCTTCCCCTCTCGCTCCGAGACATCGTCACCGTCCACGCCCGCCGCCTATGAGGCTCGCCGCCTACGTCGCCGTCTACGTCGTGCTGAGCACGACCGGGCTCGTGCTGCTCCGGAACTCCCTCTCGCAGCCCGGCCGCTCGCTCGCCGAGCTGATCCGCGACCCCTGGCTCGTTCTCGGCGGGCTCTTCTACGCGGCCAGCTTCCTCGCCTGGCTGAGTGCGCTCAGGCACTACAAGCTCTCGACGATCTACCCGATCGTCACCGGGGTGGGCTACAGCGCGGTCCTCCTCGCCTCGGTCGTCATCCTGGGCGAGCGGATCTCCGCGGACAAGGCGGCGGGGATGGCCCTCGTCGGCGT
>JBBQHQ010000149.1:0-5702 GCA_038324115.1 Gaiellales bacterium | reverse complement strand
CTGGGCGCCGAACAAGTCGTGGTCCTCGTGTCGCGGGTCGACGAGGTACTCGCCGATGAACCTGAGAGGTTCTTCGGAACTTTCCTGCCGATCTTGGAGTCGGCTGAGCGGACACCAGGCGCATCACGAAAGCCGTCGCAGGCTGACAACCTCGAAGGACCCCCATTCGTTCGGTTCATTCTCCACTCCGAGCGGACCGGAACACCGAGCGAGGCTCCGCGCCTAGCCGCCTTGCCTCTGCGAAAGCTGTCGCGCCAATTGTCGCGCGAGACAGGTCGATATTGAAGAAGACCTGCTAACGGGCTATTTTTGGCAGCTCCGTCCGAGCGTTCCTAAACCGCGTGCACAAGTTCGATTCTCGTCGGGGGCACGGGCCGGCGGCCCGTGCCCGCCTCAGCGGGAGTAGCGGAGCGCGAAGGGCCGCTGCTGCCAGTCGGCCCACTTCCACCACCAGGCCGGCAGTGCCTTCGGGGCGGCTGCGGGACGGGCGCCACGCGTCGACGCCGGGGCGGTGCGCCAGGCCATCATCTTCCACGCCCAGCCCTGCTGTGCCGTCGGGGTCTTCGCCGGACGCTTCTTGTAGGTGACCGTCACCTTCAGGATCTGGCGCTCGCCCTTCCCCTCCACCGCCAGCAGCGTGAAGACGACGGGCTTGGCCTTGCTGAAGAGCTTCGGCGCGAGCACGATCACTCCGCGCGCCGCGGTGCCCTTCCAGACGCGCGTGCCGTTCCGGCGCACCGAGTAGGTCGTGCGGGTGGAGAGCTTCTGCTCCAGGCCGAACGTGAGCCTGCCGCCCTTCGCGAGCGTCGCCGAGGCCGACTGCGAGGCCACGGCCGTTTCGCTCGATCCCGGGGCTGTCGCCGGGGCGGAGCTCTGCGGCGCCGCGGGGGCGGACTGCGCGTAGCCCGCGGGGGGCGGCGCGAGCGTGATCGAGCCTCCGCCGGCCGTGCCGATGCCCGCCGAGCCGCCGGGCGAGCCGCTCTCCACCGCGGGGGTCGAGGTGCCGCCCGAGGACGAGGCGCTCCCCAGCGTGACGGCCGTCGACGCCACCGAGGCGGCAGACGTGCCGATCGCGTTCGTCGCGGTCGCCGTGAAGGTGTAGCTCGTCCCGTTCGTCAGACCCGCGACGGCGCAGTTGAGCGGTCCCGACGTCCAGGCGCACGTCTTGGCTCCGGGGCTCGCGGTCACGGTGTAGCCGGTGATCGCCGAGCCACCGACGCTCACCGGCGCCGACCAGGAGATGGTGGCGGAGGCGTTGCCGACCACCGCGTTGACGGAGGTCGGTGCGCCCGGGACGGTGAGGCTCGTCACGGTCATGGGGCTTGCGGCCGTGCCGGTCAGGAGGCCGAAGCAGGTGCCCGTGCCGACGCCCAGGACGGCGTAGGCGCCGGCCGTGAAGGTGCCGGCCGTGAGCGTGACCGACGCCGTCGCGGTGTCGCCCCCGTTGGAGAGCACGGGCGTCGCGAGCGTCCCGCTCCGGTTGACGGGGCCCGTGATCGCGTAGGTGAGGGTCGGGAGGAGCAGGTTCCCCGCGCCGCAGCCGGTCGCCGTGACGGTGACGGTGACCGCGTCGGTCGTGGTCGGGGCGCTCGGGGAGAAGGCGACCGTGATCGCCGCGGCTGCAGCGGAGGCGCCCCCGCCGAAGGCGAGAAGCGTCAGCGCCGTGACGGCGAGCAGGCGGCAGCCGCCTCCCCTCCGAAAGGGGCGGTCGCCGATGGCCGCTCCGTTCCGGAAGGCATGCATCCACTAAGGGCATCGGCGACGAGACCTTGACGGCAATCCCTGAACCGAGCGACTCTTCCTCCCCATCCGCCGAACGACGGCTCCCCTTTTCGGTCGCGCCGCTTGACGCCCGTCCTGCGCTGCCGCTATAAAGGGAGTAGGACGTGCCCCGCGCGGGGGCGTCCGAGGCGATGTGGCCTGAGACTCCAAGGGAGTCTTGGGTCTTTTTTTGTGCTCAAAAACGGTGACTGGAGGACGCGGATGACCAAGTACAAGCTCGAATACATCTGGCTCGACGGCTACGAGCCGATCCCGAACCTCCGGGGCAAGACGAAGGTGGAGGAGTTCGAGAGCTTCCCCAGCGTCGAGGAGCTGCCCGTGTGGGGCTTCGACGGCAGCTCGACCCGGCAGGCCGAGGGCGGCGACTCCGACTGCCTCCTCCAGCCCGTCGCGATCTTCCCCGACCCGGCCCGGCGGAACGGCGCCCTCGTCATGTGCGAGGTGCTGCTCCCGGACGGGACGGCGCACCCGAGCAACAGCCGCGCGACGATCCCGGATGACCCGGGCACGTGGTTCGGCTTCGAGCAGGAGTACTTCCTCTACCGCGACGGAGCGCCGCTGGGCTTCCCGAGCCAGGGCTTCCCCGCCCCGCAGGGCGAGTACTACACGGGCGTCGGCTACAAGAACGTCGGCGACGTCGCCCGCACGATCGTCGAGGAGCACCTCGACCTCTGCCTCGACGCCGGGATCCACCACCAGGGGATCAACGCCGAGGTCGCGAAGGGCCAGTGGGAGTTCCAGATCTTCGGGAAGGGCTCGCGCCGCGCTGCCGACGAGGTGTGGATCGCCCGCTACCTGCTCCTCCGGCTCTGCGAGAGCCGCGGCGTCGACGTCAACTTCCACCCGAAGCCGCTCGGGATCGAGAACGACTGGAACGGCTCCGGGATGCACACCAACTTCTCCACGGAGCACCTGCGCGAGGTCGGCGGCGAGGAGTACTTCGCCGCGCTGATGGAGGCGTTCGACCAGGAGAAGGACGCGCACATCGCCGTCTACGGGCCGGACAACCACCTGCGCCTGACGGGGCTCCACGAGACCGCGTCGATCGACGAGTTCACCTACGGGGTGGCCGACCGCGGCGCCTCGATCCGGATCCCGCACAGCTTCGTCCAGAACGGGTTCAAGGGCTACCTGGAGGATCGCCGGCCGAACTCGCTCGGCGACCCGTACCGGATCGCCGGCCGGATCCTGCAGACGATCGCGATCGTCGACCCGGGCGCAGCAGCCGCGGTCGAGCTCGCGGAGGCAGTGGCCGCCTAGCCTGCCTGCACGCTGCGAGGAGTGACGCCGCCCCCCTCGGCGTCACTCCTCCCCGTGCGCCGCCTCGTCGAGCAGATCGCGGATCCGGGCCGAGCAGGCCGCGTCGAGGTGATAGCCGTCGTCCACGAACGAGCCGTCCGCGCAGGGGATCCGCCGGAGCTGGTGCAGGTCGAGGAACGCGAAGCCATGGCGGCGGAATGTCGCCGGCATCCGCTCGAAGAAGATGCGATAGGGATCCGCCGAGGCCGGTGACGTCTCGAAGAGGCGGACGTAGCGGTCGCCGTCCGGTGGGGTGAACCCGACCACCTTCCAGCCGCGGCGCTCCGCGCGCGCGAGGAACTCGTCCAGCAGCTCGAGCCGGCCCTCGTCGAAGTGGCCGCGCCAGCCCTCGTAGAGCCCCGCCCGAAGCACGTCCAGGTCGGTGGTGTACGGCTGCGGGGGCGGCACCGCGACGCTCGGGTCGAGCTCGAAGCTGAAGACCCGCGAGCCGTCGAGGCTCCAGGTCAGCGTCGGCGACGTCCGCCCGAGCACGCAGCGCCCGCCCACGTCGAGCTCGCGCCACCGCTCGAAGGCCAGCGACGGCGCCGCCTCCAGCAGGTGGGCACTCGCTCGGACGTTGCCACCGTTCAGGAGATAGCGCGCCCGGGAGCGGAACGAGGGCCGGAACTGGCGGACGGGGAAGGAGGGGTTGAACCAGAACGCCTCGATCCCGAGGTAGATCGTCAGCGGGCCGGCGGGAAGAGCGGGCTCCATCTCGAGGAGCGCCTCGGGCGTCATCCCGGGGAAGCCGAGGTTGACGAAGCGGGTCTCACCCGGCTTGCTCTGGATCCGGAGCACGCGGCTCGACCCGAAGATGACCCGGTTGCCGTCCCGGAGGCGGAGCAGGTCGAGCTTGAACGGCAGGTGCGAGACGGAGCCGACGAGCTCGTCCGAGACGAGGCAGCCGTCCCTGCTCGCGGCCGCGACCACGTCCGCGGAGTAGAACTCGCCCTCGAGGTCGGTGCGCCAGTCGAGGAGCGCGGCGGCGCCGAGCACGGCGGCGAGGGCGACGAAGAAAGCGGCGAGGGCGCGCATCAGAACTGGAAGTAGATGAACGCGTCGGAGGCGTAGGTGGAGAGGATCGCGACTGCGGCGAGCGCCCCGATCGCCGCCGTCCGCACCGGGCCGAAGCCCGACCGCGCCCAGCGCCACTCCTCCGGAAGCGAGTAGACGATCAGCGCGGCGACGGCGACGCGAAGGAGCAGGTGGCCAGGGACGTCGCCGAGCCCTTGCAGGCCGGCCATCGCGGCAAAGACGTCGAGCGTGTCACCGGCGGTCGCCATCCGGAAGAAGACCCAGCCCACCGTGACGAGGAAGAAGGTGATCGCGATTCGGAGCGGGCGGGCGAGGCGGGGCGCGAACCGCTCGAGCCGCCGCGTTCCCGCGAGCAGGAGCCCGTGGTAGAGGCCCCAGACGAGGAACGTGAGCGAGGCGCCGTGCCAGAGCCCGCCCAGGCCCATCGTCGCGAGCAGGTTCGCGTCGCGGCGGAGCTCGCCCTTGCGGTTGCCGCCGAGCGGGATGTAGAGGTAGTCGCGCAGCCAGCTCGAGAGCGTCACGTGCCAGCGGCGCCAGAACTCGATCGGGCTCGCGGCCCGGTAGGGCCGGTCGAAGTTCCACGGCAGCTGGATCCCGAGCATCTGCGCCAGCCCGAGGGCCATGTCCGAGTAGCCGCTGAAGTCGAAGTAGATCTGGAAGCTGAAGCCGAGGATCGCTGCCCAGCCGGTGAAGAAGCCGAGCTCGCCGGGCTGCGCCAGCAGCGGGTTGACGTAGGCGGCGATCCCGTCCGCGACCAGCACCTTCTTGGCGAGCCCGAGCGAGAAGAGGAGCAGGCCGGCCCGGAACTCGTCGGGATCGAAGCGCTGGAGGGTCGCGAGCTGCGGCCGCAGCTTCGCGTAGCGGACGATCGGCCCGGCCACGAGGTGGGGGAAGAAGGAGATGAAGAAGGCGAAGCGGAGCGGGTCGCGCTCGACGGGGATCGTCCGGCGATGGACGTCGACCACGTACGAGATCCCCTCGAAGGTGTAGAAGCTGATCCCGATCGGGAGCAGGATCCCGTGCGTCAGCTCCTCCAGGCTCGGAAAGCCGCGCCCGGTCAGCACGGTCAGGAAGTCGGAGCCGTAGCCGGCGAGGAAGGCCGCGTACTTGAAGTACGCGAGCAGCGCGAGAAGGCCCGTGATCGAGGCCGCGAGCGCGAGCCCTGGCCGCCGCACGCGGTCCGAGCCGACCACGAGCCCGCCTGTGAAGGCGATCACGGTCGAGGCGAGCATCAGGAGCGCGAACCACCATTCGACGTACGCGTAGAAGACGTAGCTCGCAGCCACGAGGAAGAGCAGCCGCGGCCGCTGGGCCCGCAGCGCGTAGGTGCCCGCGAGCACGAGCGGCAGGTAGACGAAGAGGAACGGGAAGCTGTTGAAGAGCACGTGCGGCCTACCGGCTCAGGAGGCGACCGGCGGGCGAGGGACCAGAGCGGTGCCCCGGCGGCATGCCGCGCTTCGTCCGGCCGGTCGTCACGGCGGTGAGCATACCGTCGCCCTGGCCGCTCCCTGGAGCCACGGTTCGGGGACTGCCTTGCGACACCCGTGCCCGCCGCGTGATTCGGCACCGCGCCCTCCTCGAACCTC
>JBBQHQ010000148.1:0-5741 GCA_038324115.1 Gaiellales bacterium | reverse complement strand
CCCGAAGTTGGCGCCCGCCAGCAGGATCGTGGCGGCGGCGTGTGCCGGATCGTTCAGGACGAAGTCGGGGTCCTGCCTCCAGTCATCGAAGACAAACTCGCCGAACCCCGTCCGCTCGATCCGCTTCAGGAACTGCTTGGGCATGATCTGGTCGGTGTCCACGTCGGCGCGGTCGAGCGCAACCGCGGTCGCGCTCAGGCGGGTGAAGGCCCTCATGCCGGCACCGCGTCGAGGTCGCGCACGTCGACGAAGTGGCCGTGCAGCGCCGCCGCCGCGGCCATCGCCGGGCTGACGAGGTGCGTGCGGCCGCCGCGTCCCTGGCGTCCTTCGAAGTTGCGGTTCGAGGTCGAGGCGCAGCGCTCGCCGGGCGCGAGGATGTCCGGGTTCATCCCGAGGCACATCGAGCAGCCCGCCCGCCGCCACTCGAAGCCGGCCTCGGTGAAGATGCGGTCGAGCCCCTCGTCCTCCGCCTGGGCCTTCACCTTCGCCGAGCCGGGGACGACGAGCGCCGTGACGCCCTCGGCGACGCGGCCTCCGGCGACGACCGCCGCTGCCGCGCGCAGGTCCTCGATCCGGGCGTTCGTGCAGGAGCCGATGAAGACGCGGTCGATCCGGATCTCCTCGATCGGCGTCCCGGGCTCGAGCGCCATGTAGGCGAGGGCCCGCTCGACTGCCTCGCGGTCGTCCGGGTCGTCGTAGTCGGCCGGGTCGGGAACGGACGCCGTTACCGGCGCGACCATGCCCGGGTTGGTGCCCCAGGAGACCTGCGGGACGAGGTCGCGGACGTCGATCCGAAGCACGTCGTCGTAGGCGGCACCCTCGTCGGAGGCGAGCCCGCGCCAGCGCTCCACGGCCGCGTCCCAGTCGGCGCCCTGCGGCGCATGCGGCTTGCCCTGGAGGTACGCGAACGTCGTCTCGTCCGGCGCGACGAGTCCCGCCCGGGCACCGGCCTCGATCGACATGTTGCACAGCGTCATCCGCCCCTCCATCGAGAGCGCCCGCACGGCCTCGCCGCCGTACTCGAGCACGTAGCCGACGCCGCCGGCGACGCCGAGCCGGCCGATCGCGCCGAGGATCATGTCCTTCGCGGTCAGCCCCGGCGGCAGCTCGCCCACGAACTCGACGAGCATCGTCTTCGGCCGCTGCTGCGGCAGGGTCTGTGTCGCGAGGACGTGCTCGACCTCGGAGGTGCCGATCCCGAACGCAAGCGCCCCGAAGGCACCGTGGGTGGAGGTGTGGCTGTCGCCGCAGACGATCGTCAGGCCCGGCTGGGTCAGCCCGAGCTCCGGCCCGATCACGTGAACGATGCCCTCGGTGCCGCTCCCCGTCGCGTGCAGGGGAACGCCGAACTCCGCACAGTTGCGCTCGAGCGCGTCGAGCTGGGCCTTCGCGAGGGGATCCTCGATCGGGCCCGGTGTCGTCGGCACGTTGTGGTCCATCGTCGCCACTGAGAGGTCGGGGCGGCGCACCTGCCGGCCCGCGAGGCGGAGCCCGTCGAAGGCCTGCGGCGAGGTGACCTCGTGAATCAGGTGCAGGTCGACGTAGAGGAGCGCCGGCTCGCCGGGCGCCTCGCGGACGAGATGCGCGTCCCAGATCTTCCGGAACAGGGTTCTCGCCTCGCTCATGCGGCGGCGACCCCCGCGAGCGAGTCGAGCAGGGCGTCGGCGTCGGCCTCGATGTGCACCGGCGCGTAGGTGTGCGAGACGGCCTGCGGCGTCTTCAGCCCGTCGCCGGTGACGAGCAGGACGACCCGGTCTGCCTTCCCGACCTCGCCGCGCTCGACGGCCTCGCGGAGCGCGCCGAGCGTGACGCCCGTCGCGGTCTCGCCGAACACACCCGACGTCTGAGCCAGCGTCGCCATCTCCTCGCCGATCCGCTCCTCGGGCACGGCGTAGACGGCACCTCCGGTCTCGCGAGCGGTCGCGGCGGCGTAATCGCCATCGGCGGGGCTCCCGATCGCGAGCGAGCGCGCGATCGTCGCAGGACGCACCGGCTTCACCTTCTCGCCGGTCTCCCAGGCGGTCACAACGGGCCGACAGCCCTCGGCCTGGCCGCCGTACTGGCGCGGCGCGGGGCCGTCCACGAGCCCGAGCGCGCGCAGCTCCCCGAAGCCCTGGCCGACCTTGTGGAAGAGCGCGCCCGAGGCGATCGGCGCCGCGATCACGTCCGGCTGCTCCCAGCCGAGCTGCTCGGCGATCTCGTACGCGAGCGTCTTCGAGCCCTCGGCGTAGTAGGAGCGGAGGTTGACGTTGACGAAGCCCCAGGGCAGCTCGAACGAGAGCTCGACGGTGAGGCGGCTGCAGGCGTCGTAGTGCCCGTCCACCGCGTAGATCGTCGCGCCGTAGACCGCGGCCGCGGTCAGCTTCTCGGGCTCGAGGTCGGCGGGGCAGAAGACGGCGGCCTCGAGGCCCTCGGCCGCGGCCCGCGCGGCGACTGCGCCCGCGAGGTTGCCGGTCGAGGAGCACGCGATCGTGGCCAGCCCGAACTCCCGGGCCTTCGCGGTAGCGACTGCGACCACGCGGTCCTTGAACGAGTGCGTGGGGTTGGCCGTGTCCAGCTTCAGCCAGAGCTCGCCGACACCGAGCTCCTCGGCGAGGCGCGGGGCGGCGACGAGCGGCGTGCCGCCGGGCGGGAGCAGCTGCCGCTCGGGCGCCGCAACGGGAAGCAGGTCGGCGTAGCGCCAGATCGAGGGCGGGCCGGCCGCGATCGACTCGCGGGTGACGCGGCCGCGCAGTGACTCCAGGTCGTAGACCGGGTCGAGCGGGCCGAAGCAGCTCTTGCAGGAGCCGATGAGCGTGAGCTCGTGCTCGGTGCCGCAGGCGCGGCAGCGAAGGGACGTTGCGGACATCAGGTAGTACCTCCTCGGGATCTCGCTCGACACATCCATCCGGGATTGGCACCTTGCTCTGACCTTTCGAGCAGGTTGCCGAGGCGTCGTAGGGCCGGACCCTCAGCCTCTCTCGATGCGGAGCGGGACACGTCCCGATCCGTCCTTCCCAAAAAACCTAGCACGTTGCTCATCGGGGTTGGGTGACAGCTCCTTCCGAGGCCGACGAGACGAGCGCCACGTACTTGGCGAAGACGCCCGCCGGATAGCGGGGCGGCCGGGGTTGCCAGCCGCTCAGCCTCGCCCCGAGCTCGTCGTCGGAGAGCTCGACCCGGAGCTCGCGGGCGTCCAGGTCGAGCACGACGACGTCGCCCTCCTGGAGCGCGGCGAGCGGGCCGCCGAGCGCCGCCTCGGGGACGACGTGCCCGACCATGAACCCGTAGGTCGCGCCCGAGAAGCGGCCGTCGGTGACGAGCGCAACCGAGTCGGA
Organism: Gaiellales bacterium; assembly: GCA_038324115.1. GTDB lineage: Bacteria > Actinomycetota > Thermoleophilia > Gaiellales > Gaiellaceae > Gaiellasilicea. The sequence continues at coordinate 2,424 of JBBQHQ010000148.1, read as the reverse complement.
GAGGCCTTCGCCGACGATCGCCGCAGTCACGTGCAGCATCTCGCGCATCCCGGGCCCACCCACAGGCCCCTCGTAGCGGATCACGACGACGTCGCCGGGCTGGATCGTGCGCGCCTTGACCGCCGCGAACGCCTCCTCCTCCGAGTCGAAGACACGGGCGGGGCCGCGGTGGAGCGTGCGCTCGTGGCCGGCGAGCTTGACCACGCAGCCGTCCGGGGCGAGGTTGCCACGGAGGACAGCGAGGCCGCCGCGCGGCTTCAGCGGCCGCTCGATCGTCAGGACGACGTCCTGCCCTTCCGTCTCCTGCGCGGCGGCGGCGACGTCGGCGAGGGTGCGGCCGTCCACGTTCGGGGCCGCCGCGTGCATCAGGTCGCGCTTCAGGAGCTCGCGGACGATGAGGCCGACGCCGCCCGCGCGGTGCAGGTCGGTGGCGACGTAGCGGCCGCCGGGCTTCAGGTCGGCCACGACGGGCGTCTGGGCGCAGATCCGGTCGGCGTCGTCGAGGTCGAAGTCGATCCCCAGCTCTCGCGCGATCGCGATCAGGTGCAGGATCCCGTTCGTGGAGCCGGCCGTCGCGGCGACGCCGGCCATCGCGTTCTCGATCGCGTCCTTGGTGATCACGTGCGAGGGGCGCGTGTCGTTCCGGACGAGCTCGACGGCGAGCCGGCCGGCCGCCTCGGCCGCGGCTTCCTTGCTCTTGGCCAGGGCGGGGATCCCGTTCAGGCCGGCGGGGCTGATCCCGAGGAAGTCGAGCGCGAGCGACATCGTGTTGGCGGTGAACTGGCCGCCGCAGGCGCCTGCGCCCGGGCAGGCAGCGCCCTCGAGCTCGTGCAGGTCGGCGGGCGACATCGTCCCCGCCGCGTGGGCGCCGACGCCCTCGAAGACGTCCTGGATCGTCACGTCCTTGCCGCGGAACCGGCCGGGCGCGATCGAACCGTTGTAGAAGACGAGCCCGGGGATGTCGACGCGGGCGAGCGCCATCGCGGCCGCTGGGATCGTCTTGTCGCAGCCCACGAGGCAGACGAGGCCGTCGAAGAGGTGGCCGCGCGCGACGAGCTCGATCGAGTCGGCGATCCAGTCGCGCGAGACGAGCGACGCGCGCATCCCCTCGGTGCCCATCGAGACGCCGTCGGAGACCGCGATCGTGTTGAACTCCATGGGTGTCCCGCCCGCCGCGCGGATCCCCGCCTTGACGTGCTGGGCGAGGTCGCGCTGGTTCAGGTTGCACGGCATCGTTTCGATCCACGTCGTCGCGACGCCGACGAGCGGCTTCGCGAGGTCGTCGTCGCTGAACCCGGTGCCCTTCAGCATCGCCCGGGCGGGCGCGCGGTCGGGACCGTCGGTGAGCGCGCTCGAGATGCGCTTCGCGGGATTCCTGGGCTGGTCGTACGGGTTGCTCACAGAACACCTTTCGGAGAGACGGCAAGGGCAACGACGGTGGCGTCGGCATAGCGCTCCTCGAGCGCGGCGGCGCAGCCGGGCAGGCGTTCGGGGCGGGCCCAGACGATCACGGTGGGGCCGGAGCCGGAGATCGTGACCCCGGCCGCGCCCGGCGGCAGGTCGGCGCGGATCGCCTCGAAGTGGGGCGCGCCGGCCGCGCGGTAGGGCTCGTGCAGCCGGTCGCCGAACGAGGCCTCGAGGAGATCGGGGTCGCCGGAGGCGATCGCGGCTCCCAGCAGGGCCGCCCGTCCCGCCGTGTAGGCGGCGTCCGCGTGCGAGACCTCCCGCGGGAGCGCCGCGCGCGCGCCGTCGGTCGAGACGCGCTCGTCGGGGATCACCGCGATCGGCGCGAGGGGAAGGCGGTCGGCGACCTTCGCGATCCGGCCCTCCCAGGTGAGGACGGCGCCGCCCACGAGCGCGGCGGCGAGGTTGTCGGCATGGCCTTCGAGCGGCGCGCCGAGCGCGAGCAGCTCCTCGGCGGATGCCTCCGGCGCCGCGGCTGCGAGCCCGAGCGCGATCGCGGCGGCGCTCGAGCCGAGCCCGCGTTCCAGCGGGATCCGGTTGCGGAAGTGGAAGCGCTTGCCCGCGGTGGAGGCGAGCAGGCCGTAGGCGCGGAGGGCGAGGTTGTCGGTCGTCTCCGGGAGCTCGCCGGCGCCCTCGCCCTCGACGACGACGCCGTCGCCGTCGGTCACCTCGAGCTCGTTCCAGAGGTCGAGCGCGACCGCGGCGCAGTCGAAGCCGGCGCCGAGGTTGGCGGAGGTAGCGGGGGCGCGCACGAGCATCTAGCCGACCGCCGCCGCGATCGAGTCCGGATCGGGGTCGACCTCGACGGTCGGGGGCGCGTGCGTCTCCGCCGAGCCGCCGTCCTTGAGCCCGTGGCCGGTCAGGGTGCAGACGATCCGCTCGCCGGCGACGTCGCCGCGCAGGACGGCGGCCAGCCCGATCGCGGAAGACGGCTCGCAGTAGACGCCCTCGAGCGCCGCA
>JBBQHQ010000147.1:0-5803 GCA_038324115.1 Gaiellales bacterium | reverse complement strand
CGCTACGATACGAGCGCGCCGCAGGGCGTTCGGGGCCGGAACAGCGACAACACCCTGATCGAGGAGCGCCTCGGCTGGTCACCGGGGATCCGCCTCGAGCACGGGCTCGAGCAAACGTACCGGTGGATCTACGAGCAGATGTCGAGCGGCGAGCGCGAGCGGGCGCTGATCTTCACGACGTAGCGTCCCACTCCTCGCGCAGCATCCCCAGCCAGAGCGAGTCGGCCCGCGTGCCGTCCACGACCGTGTCCCGGCGCCAACAGCCCTCGTCGACGAATCCGAGCTCGCGCCAGAAGGCAACTGCACTGGCGTTCGTCGAGAGCACACGGAGAGAGATCCGCTCGAGACCGAGCTCACCGAAGCCGTGCGTCAGGAGCAGCCGTATCGCCCGGCGCCCGATTCCGGCCCTCCGGCTCGTGCCGAGGTAGAGCCACAGCTCGGCCTTCGAGCGGGGGTCGTCGCGGAGCAGCCCGCAGTTGCCCACGTGTTCGTCGCCCGCGAGGACGGCGAAATCGGACCTGTGCGGATCGGTGAGCCGGCTCTCCCAGTAGCGGGCGTTCCCTTCCAGGCTCGGCGCGGCGAGCGAGTCGATCGCCGCCCGCAGCGCGGGATCCTGGAGCCAGCGCCAGGTCTGCTCGAGATGGGCTGCGGCGAGCGGCTCCAGCCGGACGAGGTCGGAGGATGCGCTCACGAGCCGGATCGTAACCCGGTTCCGCCAGGCCAAGCTGCTACGGTGCCCGCGGCCAGGGTGCGCTGTCCGCCCGCCATCGGCCGCCTATCTCATGAGCACCGTCGACCTACTTCCGGGAACGCAGTACGGCCTCAGGCCGGGAGCTGAGGAGTTCCCCATGATGGTCGTGATTGCGGCGATCTACCCCTGCAACATGGGGTGCCCGTTCTGTCCCTACACCGACGGGAACTCGGAGATCCGCCGCTTCTATCACGAGCGCGGCGGCGACCTGCTTCCGGTCGACATCTGGAACAAGATGGCCGACGAGTGCGGCGAATACGGCGCCTGGATGCGGATCACCGGCGGGGGCGAGCCGATGCTCCACCACAGCATGGTCGAGATGATCGAGTACGCCAAGGCGCGCGGCGCTCGGATCTGGCTGAACACCAACGGGAGCATGTTCGGGCCGACTCCTCGGCTGCGCGAGAGGCTGCGCCGGGTGCTCGCCGCCGGGATCGACCTGATCGAATTCTCGATGGACGCTGCCGACGCGGCGACGTACGCGAAGCTTCGTCCGCCGCACGGCGGCCCGCCGCGTCACCCCGAGGAGTGGTGGCAGAAGCACCTCGACAACATCAAGGCCGCGCTGGAGTTGCGGCGCGAGCTTCGTGCGCCCACCCGGGTCGTCGTCTCGATGATCCGCCAGGAGGAGATGGAGCCGAAGCTCGAGCAGGCGATCCGCTTCTGGCTCGAGGAGATCGGCGTCGACGACGTGATCACCCGGAAGTTCCTGACCTGGGATGACAACACGACGATCCCGTTCGGCGCCGCGCTCGACCGGCACCTCTACTCGGACATTCCGGCGGAGCGGCTGGAGCCGTGCGTCTGGCCGTTCGAGCGGCTGAACGTGGACACGCTCGGCCGGATCGCGCTCTGCGGCCAGGACATCTCCTTCCGGACGGCCGAGCTCTTCCCCAACGCCAGGGATGCGACGCTCAAGGAGATCTGGCAGGGAGAGATGTTCAACTGGTACCGGAAGATGCACCTCGAGGGGCGGGGGGCGGAGGCGTTTCCCTGTCACGGCTGCTCGGCGTGGCTGGCGGGGGTGCGGGACTGGGAGTACGGCTGGCTGCGCGTGCTGAAGACGTCCGGCATCCACCTCAAAGAGGTGATGGAGCGAGACGTCGGCGCCGAGGTCAAGATCTTCCAGCCCGGCGACGATCTCGACTAGGGTCGGCCCATGCCGCAGGCTCCGACGACGGACGACCATCAGCTCGAGGTCGTCTACGACGGTTTGTGTGTGTTCTGCCGCCGCTCGCTCCGCGTTCTCGGGGCGCTCGATCTCCGCGGACGGCTCGTTCTCCACGATGCGAACGCGCCTGTCGAGGTGCTTCGTCGCTTCCCCCAGCTCGCCACGGCCGACCTCGACCAGGCGATGTACGTCGTCGACCCGTCCGGCCGCACCTATCGTGGCTTCTACGCCTTCCGCCGGATCGCCCGGGCGCTGCCGCTCCTCTGGCCGCTCGTCCCGCTCGCCTATCTGCCAGGAGCGGGCTTCGCCGGCGAGCGCGTCTACGCCCTGATCGCGCGCAACCGCTCGCAGCTGGGCTGTCGGCTCGAGCCGCCGGCCGATGCCTGACGCCCTCTTCGACCCGCAGCTGTTCCCACACGTCACCGCCGACACCCAGGCGGCGTTCCGCTTCCTCTACGGCCTTCTCCTGCTCGGAACCCTGCTCCAGGCGCTCCCGCAGGCCCGGCGCTTCTTCCTGAGCGAGCGCTGGGGCGGCTACGGGAAGTCGAGCCCCTACGTGGACGCGGTCCAGAACCCCGTCGTCCTCCCGATCGTGCTCGTGGCCTGGTTCGCCGCCGGCGGCCTGCTCGTCGCGGGCCGCTGGACGGTGTGGGCCGCGCTCGCGAACGTGCTCCTCTGTCACTACTTTTTCATCGGGATGCGCTGGCGCGGCGTCCTCCGCGGCATGGGCGCTCCTGGCTTCATGACCTACTGGGTCGGGGTCGCCGTGCTCCTGCTCGAGCTGACCCGCGCCTACGCGCCCGGAGCGCAGGGGACGGCGCTGCTCGCGCTCCAGGTCGATCTCGCGCTCGTCTTCCTCTCGGCCGGCGTCTACAAGCTGCTCGCCGGCTACCGGGAGAACCACGGAGTCGACCTCGGGCTGGCGAACCCGCAGTGGGGGTACTGGTGGCGCGCCTTCCGCCGCGCGCGCCCCGACCACGGGATCCTCAAGCTGCTGAACCACCTCGGTTGGGCGACCGAGGTCGCGGCTGCGGTACTGATGCTTCTGCCTCCGACCCGGTTTCTCGGTGGCGCCCTGATCCTTTTCACCTTCGCGCTGATCCGGACGCAGATCCGGCTGGGACTCCTGTGCGAGATGGTCATGCTCGCCACGCTCCTGTACTTCCATCCGGGCAGCCTGGGTCAGCGGGCCGTGGACGCGCTCTCCGGCTGGGTGCCCCGGACCGCCACGGCGGCGGGGGAGCGGGGCACCTTCGGCGCGATCCTCGCGGCCGCCCTCGTCGCCTACCTCGTGCTCGTCCCGCTCGTCCACGCCGGGCTCGCCGTCAACCTCTACGGCCGGCGGCTGCTGCCGCTCGGGCTGCAGCCGCTGCTCGAGCGGGTCACCGGGATCTTCGGGATCATCGTCTGGCGCGTCTTCTCCGCCGACGTGGTCGACTTCTTCGTCCACATCCACCGGGAACGGCGTGACGGAGGCGGCCGGGAGCTCCTCTCCCGCTACGGCTGGCGGCACGGGCTCCGCTACGCCCACGTCGGCGAGGCGATCACGATCACCAGCCTTTTCACGACGATCAAGTACTACCCGAGCAACCCGGCGCTCTTCGAGGAGCGCCTCCTCCGCTATGCCAGGACAGTCCCCTGCCCGGCCGACTGTGTCCTCGTCTTCGAGTACCGGCACGTCGCCAAGGGGGCTGAGCGTTTCGAGTACGTCTCCGTGGCCGAGTTCACCGTCGACCCGGCCGCCGGCACCGTCTCCGAGCGGCGCCTCTCCGAGGGGCTCTCGATCGCGCCAGTCGGCTTCGGGCCCGTCCACGAGGCCGCCCGACCCGGCACGTACGCCCCGGTGACGCGCTAGATGTGCGGAATCGCCGGCGTCTTCGGCGCCCCGGACGCGGAGACCGTCGCGGCCATGCTCGAGACGCTCGTCCACCGCGGCCCGGACGACGGCCTCGTCGTCGACGGGGCCCGCTTCGCCCTCGGCGCCCGCCGGCTCTCGATCGTCGACGTCGAGGGCGGCAGGCAGCCGCTCGCGAACGAGCGCGAGACCGTCTGGGCCGCCCAGAACGGCGAGCTCTACAACTTCCCGGCCGTCCGGCCCCGGCTCGTCGCCGACGGCCACGTCCTTCACACCCACTGCGACACTGAGATCCTCCCGCACCTCTACGAGGAGCACGGGACCGACCTGCCGCTCCACGTCGACGGCATGTTCGCCCTGGCGGTCTGGGACGCCGAGCGCAACCGGGGCCTGCTCGCTCGGGACCGGATGGGGAAGAAGCCGCTCTACTACCTCCGACAGGGCGAGAGCCTCTTCTTCGCCTCGGAGATCAAGGCGCTCCTGCGGGTGCCCGGCTTCGAGCGGCGCCTGAACCTCGAGGCGCTTCACCACTACCTCAGCTACAAGCACGTACCGCACCCGCTCTCGATCTTCGCGGGGATCCGGGCGCTGCCGCCCGCGCACTCGCTGGTCTTCGAGCCGGGCGGCGAGCCCGAGGTCGCGCGCTACTGGCGGCCCGACTTCTCGGCCGAGAGCGAGCCCGACGAGGCGGAGGCCGTCGACCAGCTGCTCGAGCTCCTCGGCGGTGCTGTCGAGCGGCGGCTGATGGCGGACGTGCCGATCGGGTTCTTCCTCAGCGGCGGGATCGACTCGAGCCTGTCGACCGCGATCGCGGCGGAGCGCAGTCCCGACCCGATCAAGACCTTCACCCTCACCTACGGCGGCGGCTCGACGACGGACGGCAAGGAGGCCGACCGGCGCTGGGCGCGCTGGGTGGCGGAGCGGTACGAGACCGAGCATCACGAGGCCGAGGTCGAGTTCGCGCGCTTTCCCGACTCGATCAGACCGATCCTCGGCTGCTTCGACGAGCCGTTCGCCGGGGTCGTCTCCACCTACTTCCTCTCCGAGCTGATCGCGCAGCACGTCAAGGTGGCGATCGCCGGCGACGGGGCGGACGAGCTCTTCGGCAGCTACCTCTCGCACCGGATCGCCGGCCCGCTCGCCCGCTGGGACGAGTTCGAGCGGACGGGCGACGAGGCGCTGATCCGCCCCTTCGAGGAGCAGACCGACCTCGTCCGCTCGCTCGCGGGCCTGTCCGAGCCCGAGTGGCGGGCCCGGCTGCTCGTCTTCTCCGAGGAGGAGAAGCGGGGGCTCTACAGCGCCGAAACCCGGGAGCGGGTCGCCGCGTTCGACACGCGCGCCGACCTCGCCCGTACCTTCGCCGACCTGACCGCCCGCGACCCTCTGAACCGGGTGCTCGAGGCGGAGTGGCGGACGATCCTCCCCGACCAGGTCCTCGCGTTCGTCGACCGGCTCTCGATGGCCCACTCGCTCGAGGTGCGGAGCGCCTACCTCGACACCGAGGTGGTCGAGTTCGTCGCCTCCTTGCACGGGAGCCTGAAGATCCGTGACGGGAAGACCAAGTACCTGCTCAAGCAGGCGGCTGCCCGTTACTTCCCCGAGGAGATGGTCTGGCGCCCGAAGGAAGGGTTCGTGATGCCGGTGACCGACTGGCTGCTCCGCGACCTCGAGGAGTACGTGCGGACAACACTCGGGCCGGAGCGGCTCGGCGCCCACGGGCTCTTCGACGCCGCTGCGGTCGGGGCGCTCGTCGACGGCTTCTACCGCGAGGCGGGCGATTACCGCTACGGCAACAAGATCCTCGCGCTCGTCGTCTTCCAGGAATGGTTCGATCTCTACATGCGGGACCCACTCCAGTGACCGAGCTGACCCTCGGCGTCCTGCAGCCCGGCTACCTGCCCTGGCTCGGCTTCTTCGACCTGATGCAGCGGACGGACGTCTTCGTCCTCTACGACGACGTCCTGTTCGCCTATCTCGGCTGGCGGAACCTTAACCGGATCTAGACCCCTGCCGGGCCGAACTGGCT
>JBBQHQ010000146.1:0-5838 GCA_038324115.1 Gaiellales bacterium | reverse complement strand
CCGCCGCGGCGCTCGCGCGGCCGATGCCCTTACCGCCGCCGACGACGAGTGCGCCGCGTGGCTCAGCGGATGTTGCTGGCACCGTTCACGTCGATCGTCGCCCCGGTCAGGTGGCGGCAGGTGCCGGTCGAGAGATAGGCGATCAGCTCCGCGACCTCCTCGGGAGGCACCATCTCGCCGAGCGCGAGTGCGGCGTTGACCGCCTCGATCCCGCCGCGCGCCGCTGCGGACGCCTCCGAGAGCCGCGTCCGGACGATCCCCGGCGCGACCACGTGGGCGAGCACCCCCTCAGCCGCGTAGTTGCGGGCGACGGTCTGGGTCAGGTTGGCGAGCGCGGCCTTCGAGGCGGCGTAGGCGGCGAGGTGCGACAGGGCGGAGCCGCGCTGGGCCGCCCAGCTCGAGAGGGTGACGAGGACGCCGCCGCCCTCCGTCCGGAAGTGGGCGACCGCCTCGCGGATCAGGCTCGCGGGCTCGAGCACGTTGACGCGGAGCGCCGTCTCCCAGCCCTCGTCCCAGCTCTCGTCGGTGCCCTCGAAGGGCGTGTCGGGCATGGTCGCGGCGTTGGCGACGAGGACGTCGACCTGGCCCCGCCAGGCGACCGCCTCGCGCCAGAGCCGCCGCCCTGCGCCCGGCTCGGAGAGATCCGCGGAGACGAGGAGCCGCCGCTCCTCCGGGATCCCGGCCACGGCCTCCTCGGCGCCCTCGCGGTGGCCGCCGTAATGGGCGACGAGGTTGGCCCCGCTCTCGCCGAGCGCCCGGGCGGTGGCGGCGCCGATCCCGCGGGAGGCGCCGGTGAGAAGGATCGTCCTGCCGTCGAGGTCGTGCATCAGGCCGTGATTCGGGCGTAGGCCTCGGCGGCGTCGCCTCGCGCCCAGTCCACGTTGACCACGATCTCGTCCACCCCCGCCTCGGCGAGGGCAGGCAGGGCGGCGGCGACCTCGTCGGCGCGTCCGCCCGAGTCGACGAGCCGGAGCACGACCTGATGCGCGTCCGCGTCGCGGCCCGCCTCGGCGGCGGCCACGCGCATCGCCTTGGCGGCCGCGGCGAGCGCCGGGGGGTCGAGCTCGTTCAGCGACTGCTGGCCCAGCCACCCGTCGGCGAGCCGGCCGGCGCGCTTCAGCGCCGCCGGCGAGTGGCCGCCCATCAGGAAAGGGATCGGGGCGGCGGGCGCCGGCAGGCAGAGCGTCCCGGCGGGGAGCGAGTAGCGCTCGCTCTCGTGGGCCTGGGGCCGGCCTGTCCAGCAGTCGCGGGCGATCTCCATCCACTCGACGAGCCGGCCGCCGCGTCCCTCGAACGGGACCCCGAGCGCGGTGAACTCCTCCTCCAGCCAGCCGGCGCCGACGCCGAGCCGGAGCCGGCCGCCGCTCGCGACGTCGATCGAGGCGGCCTGCTTCGCGAAGACGACCGGGTTGCGGAGCGGGAGCACGAGCACCGCCGTCCCGAGCGTGGCCCGCTCGGTCGCCGCCGCCATCAGGGCGAGCGCGATCAGCGCATCCACGTACGGCGTGTCGGTCGCCCAGGTCGCCTTGCCGTCCGCTGCGAAGGGGTAGTGGGACTCGATCGTCTCCGGGAGAACGATGTGGTCGCTGACCCAGAGCGAGTCGAAGCCCGCCGCTTCCGCCGTACTCGCCATCGCGGGGATGCCGAGCTCGAGGGGGAAGGAGCCGCTGTTTGGGACGAGGACGCCGATCCGCACGGAGGTCGATCGAAGCACACCCCGCCGCGTCCGTCAAACGACCACCCGTACGCCTGGCGTACAGCGAGGGTCACCCGAGGCGAGTTTGACGGGCCGGGTGTTCCCGATTTATGGTGTTCGCTCTGAGCACGGAAGTACGCGAACCGAACATGACTGATGCCGCAACCGCCACCGCCACGGTCGTGCCCCTCGCCGAGGCGATCTCCGAGCTCGTCCAGGACGGAGACTCGGTCGCGCTCGAGGGCTTCACACATCTGATTCCGTTCGCCGCCGCCCACGAGCTGATCCGCCAGGGCAGGCGCGAGCTGACGTTGATCCGGATGACGCCCGACCTGATCTACGACCAGATGATCGGGATGGGGTGCGCCCGCAAGCTCGTCTTCTCGTGGGGCGGCAACCCCGGGGTCGGCAGCCTGCACCGCTTCCGCGACGCCGTCGAGCACGGCTGGCCCGCACCGCTCGAGCTCGAGGAGCACAGTCACGCCGGGATGGCGAACCGCTACGCCGCCGGCGCCTCCGGCCTCCCGTTCGCCGTGCTCCGCGGCTACGCGGGCAGCGATCTGCTCGCCCGGACGGAGACGATCCGCACGATCGAGTGCCCCTTCACCGGCGAGCAGCTCGCCGCAGTCAGCGCGATCAACCCGGACGTGACCGTGATCCACGCCCAGCAGGCCGACCGCGAGGGGAACGTGCAGCTGTGGGGGATCCCCGGCGTACAGAAGGAGGCGCTGCTCGCGGCGCGGCGCTCGCTCGTCACCGTCGAGGAGCTCGTGGACACCCTCGAGCCGCGTCCCGGCGCCGTCGTCCTTCCCGCCTGGGCGATCGACTACGTCTCGGTCGCGCCCGGCGGCTCGCACCCGTCCTACACCCACGGCTACTCCGAGCGGGACAACGACTTCTACGTCGCCTGGGACGCGATCAGCCGCGACCGCGACACGTTCGCCCGCTGGATGGAGACGCATGTCCTCGCTGCCTGAGACCCGCGAGCCCGTCGGGGAGCCGCTCGCCTGGACGCCCGACGAGATGATGGCTGTCGCCGCGGCCCGGGCCCTCGAGGACGGAAAGATCTGCTTCGTCGGGATCGGCGTCCCCAGCACCGCCGCGAACCTCGCCCGCCGCCTGCACGCGCCCGGGCTCGTGCTCGTGTACGAGTCCGGCACGCTCGGGACAAGGCCGGACTTCCTCCCCCTCTCGATCGGGGACGGGATCCTCGCCGACACGGCCACGGCCGTGGTCGGAGTCGTCGAGACGTTCAACTACTGGCTCCAGCCGGGCCGGATCGACATCGGCTGCCTGGCTGGCGCGCACCTCGACCGCTATGCGAACATCAACACGACCGTGATCGGAAACTCGTACGACGCGCCGCGCGTGCGCCTGCCGGGCGCCGGTGGCGCGCCCGAGATCGCCGCGTCCTGCCGCGAAGTGCTGATCGTGATGCGCCAGAGCCCCCGCGCCTTCGTCGAGCGGGTCGACTTCGTCACCTCGCTCGGCTACGGCGAGGGCGGGGACGACCGGGCCCGGCATGGGCTCACCGGCGCCGGCCCGAAGGCCGTGATCACCGACCTCGGCATCCTCGAGCCCGAACCCGGCACCCGCGAGCTCGTGCTCACGCACCTCCACCCGGGCGTGACGCTCGAGGAGGCGCGCGCGGCGACCGGCTGGGAACTGCGCACGGCCCCCGAGGTTGAAACGACGGCGCCGCCGAGCGCCGAGGAGATCCGCATCCTCCGCGAGCTCGAGCAGACCAGGGCGGGTGCCGCATGAGCGAGAACGGCGCCCGCGAGCCGGAGTTCGTCCAGTCCCTGCAGCGCGGGCTGGCCGTGATCCGGGCGTTCGACGCCGAGCACCCGACGCTGACGCTCAGCGAGGTCGCGCGCGCGACCGGGCTCGCGCGCGCCGCCGCCCGCCGCTTCCTGCTGACGCTGATCGAGCTCGGCTACATGCGCGTCGAGGACCGCCGCTTCGGGCTGACACCGCGCGTGCTCGAGCTCGGCCACGCCTACCTCTCCAGCCTCACCCTCCCCGAGATCGCCCTGCCGCACCTGCGCGACTTCGTGGCCGAGATCCGGGAGTCGTCCTCGCTCTGCGTGCTTGACGACCAGCAGATCGTCTACGTCGCCCGCGTGCCGGCGAACCGGATCATGTCCGTCTCGATCAGCGTCGGCACCCGCTTCCCGGCCTTCGCCACCTCGCTCGGGCGCGTCCTCCTCGCGGGCAAGGACGAGGAGTGGCTCGAGCACTACTTCGAGACCGCCGACCTGAGCCCGATCACGCCGCGGACGATCTCCGACCCGAAGGCGCTCCGCGCCGAGCTCGACCGCGTGCGGACGCAGGGCTGGGCGATGGTCGACCAGGAGCTCGAGGAGGGCGTCCGCTCGCTCGCCGCGCCGATCCACGACTCCGGCGGGACGGTCGTCGCCGCCGTCAACGTCTCCGTCCACGCCAGCCGCTGGTCGCTCGAGACCGTGCAGGAGCAGCTGCTCCCGCGCCTGCTCGCGACGACGGCCGCCGTCGAGCAGGACGCGAACGCGGCGGCGAACGTCTGATGAGCCGGATCGCGATCAGCGGCGGGGGCTCGATCGGCGTCGCCTGGGCGCTCGTCTTCGCACGGGCAGGGCACGAGGTCGCGCTGCACGAGCCGGACGAGGCGCGGCGCGCCGAGGTTCCGGCAGACCTGCTCGGGCGGCTGGAGGCCCTCGCGGCGGGAGGCCTGCTTGCCGAGGAGCCCTCGGCTGTGGTCGCCCGCGTCGGACTCGCGGAGACGCTCGCCGGCGCAGTCGCAGGCGCGGAGCACGTCCAGGAGTGCGCCCCCGAGCGGCTCGAGCTGAAGCAGAAGCTCTTCCGGGAGCTCGACGAGCTCGCGCCGGCCGAGGCGACGCTCGCCAGCTCCAGTTCCGCGCTGACGATCGGCGAGATCGCCGCCGGCCTGCCCGGCCGCGGCCGCTGCCTCGTCGCCCACCCGGGCAACCCGCCCTACCTCCTGCCGGTCGTCGAGCTCGTCCCGGCCGCATTCACCGCCACCGAGACGGTCGAGCGAGCCACCGTGCTCTTCACCGACGCCGGGATGTCGCCCGTGCTCGTCCGGCGCGAGGTCGAGGGTTTCGTCTTCAACCGCCTCCAGGGCGCCCTGCTCCGCGAGGCGTACTGCCTGGTCCGCGACGGCGTCGCCTCGGCGGCCGACGTCGACCGGGTCGTCCGCGACGGGCTGGGACGCCGCTGGGCCGTGCTCGGGCCGTTCGAGACCGCCGACCTGAACACGCGCGGCGGGCTCGAGGCGCATGCCGAGAAGCTCGGCCCCGCCTACGCGAGGATGGGAGCGGAGCGGGGGCAGCACGACGCCTGGACGCCCGAGCTCGTCGCGCAGGTGGCAGCCGACATCCGCGAGCACGCGACCCCCGGCTCGTGGGACGAACGCGTCGCGCGTCGCGACGACGCCCTGGTGGCGCTCGAGGGCGCGCGCCGTGCGTCTCCAGCCTTTTTCGCCCGGAGCACGTCTTGATTTCTGACATGTCAGTCTCGACCGTCAAACCACAGGAGGAAGAACCAGATGCCTAGTCGCTCCATGGCCGGAAGGGGGCTGCTCGTCGCAGTCGCTCTCCTCGCCGTCATCGGAGTCGCGACCGCGGCCGGCAAGTCGAACAAGACTCAGGCCGGCACGCTCGTCGTCGACAAGTCCTTCGATCTCAAGACCGCGGATCCGCAGCGGCAGTTCGAGGTCACGGGCGGAATCGTCGCCCACGTTCTCTACGACACGCTCCTCGAGTTCCGCGGCGCCGACGTGGCGAACCCGCGGCCGTCGCTCGCGACCGGCTACAAGGCCTCGAAGGACGCGAAGACGTACACCTTCTCGCTGCGCAAGGACGTGAAGTTCTCCGACGGGACGCCGATGACGGCGGCCGACGTCGTCTTCTCGTACAAGCGCCTGGTCAACTTGAAGGGCAACCCGTCCTTCCTGCTCGCCGGGGTCACCTCGATCACGGCGAAGGGCAAGTACACGGTGATCCTCAAGTCGAACGTGGCCAACCCGGCGCTCCCGGCGATCGTCGCGAACGCGTCGCTCGGCGTCGTCAACTCCAAGCTCGTCAAGGCCAACGGCGGCACCGACGCGGTCGGCGCCGACAAGAAGGACAAGGCCGAGGCGT
>JBBQHQ010000145.1:0-5873 GCA_038324115.1 Gaiellales bacterium | reverse complement strand
TCGCTCCAGTCGAGCGGGAGCGTCCGGAGTGACGCGGCCCAGCCGGCCGCGGCCGACGTCGTCGGAGCGGCCTGCGGCTCGGGCGCGGAGACGGTGTCGACGAGCCGCAGCGTCCCGCGGATCCCCTCGCCCTCGATCCGGCGGAGGAGCCGGTTGACGGCCTGCGGCCCGGCTGCGCCGCCGTCGGGGGCGACGGAGAAGCGGAGCTCGCCGGGCCCGCGGCCCGGGTTCGCGGGGCTGAGCAGCGCCGCGGCACGGTCGAGCCGGCCGCCGTCGGGGACCTCGAGCGCGACCCGCGCGCTCGACCAGCCCTCGGGCAGCTCGCTCTCGATCCGGTGCCATTGCTCGACCAGGTGCATGCGCGCGTCAGCATAATGGAGGTGCTGATGGCGAAGGTCGAGGAGAAATCAGTGGCAACCGGTCTCTCGGACGAGAGGCTGCGCGACCTGTTCCGGGAGATGCTGCTGATGCGGCGCTTCGAGGAGAAGGTCGAGGAGCGCTTCCGGGCGGGAGAGCTGCCGGGCTTCCTCCACGTCGCGATCGGCCAGGAGGCCGTCGCGGCCGGCGTGATGTCCGCGCTCGAGCCCGACGACACGATCATGTCGACCCACCGCGCGCACGCGCACACCCTCGCCAAGGGCACGCACCCGAACGCGATCATGGCCGAGCTGTACGGGAAGCTGGAGGGCTGCTCCCAAGGCTACGGCGGCTCGATGCACCTCTACGACGTCGCGAACGGGATGCTGGGCGCGAACGCCGTCGTCGGGGGCGGCCTGCCGCAGATCACCGGCACCGCGCTCGCCTACAAGCTCCGCAAGCAGCCCCGCGTCGCGGTCGCCTTCTTCGGCGACGGCGCCACCAACACCGGCGCGTTCCACGAGTCGCTCAACCTGGCGCAGCTCTGGAAGGTGCCCGCCCTCTTCGTCCTCGAGATGAACGGCTGGGCCGAGTCGACGCCGATGAGCCAGCACCTGCCGATCACCGACCTGTCCGAGCGCGCGAAGGCCTTCGGGATGAAGGCGATCTCCGTCGACGGCCAGGACGTCGAGGCCGTGCACGACGCCACCGCCGAGGCGCGCGCCTACGCGGTCGAGGGCAACGGCCCCGTCTTCCTCAACGTCCGCACCTACCGGATGGTCGGCCACTACATCGGCGACCCGCAGGTCTACCGCGAGAAGGACGAGATCGCCGACCTGCGCGACACCAAGGACCCGATCGAGCTCCTGCGCGCCCGCCTCGAGATCTCCGACGAGGACTTCGAGGCGTTGGACACCGAGGTGACCGCGATCGTGGAGGCCTCCGTCGAGTTCGCCAAGGCCGGCACCGACCCGAACCCCGAAGACGCCCTCAAGTACGTGTATGCCTGAGCTGACCTACCGCGAGGCCGTCCGCGACGCCCTCTCCGCCGCGATGCGCCAGGACGAGGACGTCTTCATCATGGGCGAGGACATCGCCGAGATGGGCGGCTCGATGGGCGTCACCCAGGGGATGCTGGCCGAGTTCGGCCCCGAGCGCGTCCGCAACACGCCGATCTCCGAGATCGCGATCGTCGGCGCCGGGATCGGCGCGGCGATGCAGGGGATGCGCCCCGTCGTCGAGATCATGTACCAGGACTTCCTGACCATCTCGATGGAGCAGATCGTCAACCAGGCGGCCAAGCACCGGACGATGTCCGGCGGCCAGCTGAAGGTGCCGCTGACGCTGCGCACGCAGGGCGGCGCCGGCTGGAGCCCGGGCGCGCAGCACGCGCAGCAGGTCGAGTCGTGGTTCTGCCACGTCCCCGGCCTCAAGGTCGCGTATCCGTCGACGCCCGAGGACGTGCGCGGCCTGCTCTGGAGCTCGATCTACGACGACAACCCGGTCATCTTCTTCGAGCATCGGCTCCTCTACCCGCTGAAGGGCGAGGTGCCGGAGGAGATCGAGCCGATCCCGTTCGGCAAGGCGCGGGTCATGCGCGAGGGCAGCGACGTGACCGTGATCGCGATCGGCCGGATGGTCCCGGAGGCGATGCAGGCCGCGCAGGACGCCGAGCAGGAGGGGATCTCCGTCGAGGTGATCGACCCGCGGACGCTGCTGCCGCTCGACGAGGAGGCGCTGATCGCCTCGGTCAAGAAGACGACGCGCTGCGTCACCGCTCACGAGGCGGTCACGCGCGGCGGCTTCGGCGCCGAGCTCGCAGCCGTCGTCCAGTCCGGTGCCTTCGACTACCTCGACGCGCCAATCGAGCGGGTGGGTGCCAAGTTCGCGCCGCTCGCCTTCTCGCCGGCGATGGAGCAGTGGGCCGTCCCGCACGCCGCGGACGTCCTCGAAGCCGTGAAGCGCACCGTCGCGAGGGCCTAGCCCGTGGCGACCGAGGTCAAGCTCCCGCGTCTCGGCCAGGGCATGGAGTCCGGGACGATCGTCAAGTGGCTCAAGGGCGAGGGCGAGGCCGTCAAGAAGCGCGAGCCGCTCTACGAGCTCGACACGGACAAGGTGACCCAGGAGGTCGAGGCCGAGGCCGACGGCGTCCTGCTCAAGATCCTCGTCGACTCCGGCGAGGTCGACGTCGGCTCCACGATCGCCTTCATCGGCAAGGAGGGCGAGGAGGTCTCCGCCCCCGAACCGTCCTCCGGGAACGGCGCTGCGCCGGCCGCCGCGGAGGACGAGGAGGCCGCCGTCGAGGACGCCGACGAGCCCGAGACCGAGGGCTCCGCGGCGCCGGCCATGGACGACCAGCGCGAGCGCGGCCAGGAAGCCGCCGCGGCCACTGCCGCCGGCGCGACCGACCACGTTGCTCAGAGCAACGATGTCCCATCGAACGGCAGGGTCAAGGCCTCGCCGCTCGCCCGGAGGCTCGCCCGCGAGAAGGGGATCGAGATCTCCGAGGTCTCCGGCACCGGGCCCGACGGCCGGATCGTCGCCGAGGACGTCGAGAACTTCACCCCCGGCGCCGCGAAGGCCGCCGCACCGGCCGCGCATCCGCGCTCGGGCGAGGTCGAGGAGATCCAGCTTTCGAACACCCGCAAGACGATCGCTCGCCGCCTGACCGAGGCCTGGCAGGCGCCCGTCTTCCAGCTGACCGTCAACGCCGATATGACCCGCGCGAACGACCTGCGCGAGCGGCTCGTCGCCCGCCTGCGTGAGGGCGAGACGAAGCCGACTGTGAGCGACCTGCTGACGAAGGTCGCCGCCGCCGCGCTCCTCCGGCACCCGGCCGTCAACGCCCACTACACCGGCGACTCGATCCTCCGCTTCCCCGCCGCGCACGTCGGGATCGCCGTCGCTGCGCCGAACGGGCTCGTCGTCCCGGTGATCCGCGACGCAGACCGGCGCTCGATCTCCGAGATCGCGGCCGCGCGCGCCGAGCTCGTCGGGCGCGCCCGCGAGGGCAAGCTGCAACTCGCGGACATGGAGGACGGCACGTTCACGATCTCCAACCTCGGCATGTTCGGGATCGAGCAGTTCGTCGCGGTGCTCAACCCGCCGCAGGCGGCGATCCTCGCAGTCGGCGCGACCGTCGAGACGCCGGTCGTCCGCGACGGCGAGGTCACGGTCCGGCCGCTCCTGACGCTGACCCTGACCTGCGACCACCGCGCGATCGACGGCGCCGAGGGGGCGGACTTCCTCCGCACGGTCAAGGAACTGCTCGAAGAGCCCGCGCTCGCCCTGTGAACAGCATCGCGCCCGTCTGGTACCGCGTCCGCGACCTCGACGCCGCGCGCGCCTTCTACCGCGACACCCTCGGCTTCGAGGAGACCTTCGTCGACTTCGACGACCGCTGGTCGCGGCTGAAGCACGGCGTGATGGAGGTCGCCCTCGCCGAAGGCGAGCCCGAGGACAGCGCCGGTGTCGCCCACGTGGACGTCCCGGACGTGAAGGCCGAGGCCGAGCGGCTCCGCGCCGCGGGCGTGGAGGTGGGGGTCGTCTTCGAGCTGTCGGGCGAGATCCGGCTCGTGGACGTCTTCGACCCCGACGGGAACCGGATCCAGCTCGCCCAGTCGCTCGACTGATGGCCGTCGTCGTCCGCCGGGGTGGGGCGCAGGACGTCCGTTTCCTGCGCGACATGCTCCACCACGCCTACTACTGGCGCGAGCGGGTGCCCGGCTCCCTCGCCTCCCGCTACGTGCGCGGCTGGGGGCGCCGCGGCGACACGGCCGCGATCGCGCTCGAAGACGGCTTTCCAGTCGGGGCGGCCTGGTTCAGGGTCTTCAACGCGAAGGAGCCCGGCTACGGCTTCGTCGACGAGCAGACGCCGGAGCTGGCGATCGCCGTCGTCCCGTCCAAGCGGGGCCGCGGGATCGGCGACGAGCTGCTCGTCGCGCTCTGCCGCCGGGCCACTGCGGCCGGCTACGAGCGCCTCAGCCTCAGCGTCGAGCCGGGCAACCCGGCTCGCATGCTCTACGAGCGCCACGGCTTCGAGATCGTGGACGAGGGCCCGGAGGCGTGGACGATGGTCGCCTCGCTAGCATCGTGACCGACCAATTCGAGGAGTTGAGCAGAGATGGAAGTTGACGTCGCCGTCCTGGGCGGAGGCCCCGGCGGATACACCGCCGCGATCCGCGCAGCCCAGCTGGGCGCGAAGGTCGCGTGCATCGAGAAGGAGCCCGAGCTCGGTGGCACCTGCCTGCGCGTCGGGTGCATCCCGACGAAGGCCTGGGTGCAGACCGCGCACGCGATCCACCAGGCCGAGGACACGTTCGCGAAGCTCGGCGTCAACGTCGGCGCCCCTGAGCTCGACTTCGGCAAGGCAGCGGAGTGGAAGGACGCGGTCGTCAAGCAGATGACGGGCGGCGTCGCCGGACTCCTGAAGGCGAACGGCGTCGAGTGGGTCAAGGGCACCGGCCGCTTCAAGGACGCCAACACGATCGCGGTCGAGGGCGGCGAGGACGTCACCTTCAAGTCGGCGATCGTCGCCACGGGCTCGTTCCCGCTGAGCCCGCCGATCGAGGGTCTCGACTCGCCCCGCTGCATCGACTCGACCGGCCTGCTCGCCGCGGAAGAGGTGCCGAAGCGGCTCGTCGTCCTCGGCGGCGGGATCATCGGCTGCGAGTTCGCCTCGATCTTCCAGCGCTTCGGCTCCGAGGTGACGATCATCGAGCTACTCGACTCACTGATCCCCCAGGAGGACGCGGACGCGTCCAAGGAGCTCGCAAAGGCGTTCTCCAAGCGCGGGATCACGCTCCACCTCGGCAAGGGCTGCACGAAGGTCGAGGACGACGGCTCCCAGCTGACCGTCCATTTCGGTGCCGAGGGAGGGGACAGTGAGACCGTCCAGGCCGACGTGATGCTGGTCGCGGTCGGGCGGGGCCCAGTGGTCGAGAATCTCGGCCTCGAGGAGCTCGGCGTCGAGTTGGACAAGCGCAAGGGGATCGCCGCCGACGAGCACCGGCGCACGACCGTCCCCCACATCTACGCCGTCGGCGACTGCGCCGGCTACTGGCAGCTCGCCCACACCGCGTTCCGCGAGGGCGAGGTCGCAGCGGAGAACGCCATGGGCCACGAGGCCATCGTCGGCACGCCGGCCGTCCCGCGCCCGATCTACACCGACCCGGAGATCGCCGGCGTCGGGCTGACCGAAGCCGAGGCGCGCGAACTGCACGGCGACGACGTCGCGGTCGGGGTCTTCCCCTGGGTCGCGAACGCCCGCGCTGTGATGCAGGCCGAGACGGTCGGCTGGGTCAAGTCGATCCACGAGACCAAGTACGGCGAGCTGCTCGGGATCGTGATGGTCGGCCCGCACGTGACCGACCTGATCGAGGCCGGCACCGTCGCGATCGACGCCGAGGCGACGGTCGAGACGGTCGCGGACGGGATGTGCGCCCATCCGACCCTCTCCGAGGCCTTCAAGGAGGCCGGCCTCGTCGCGCTCGGCCGGGCGATCCACGTCCCGAACC
>JBBQHQ010000144.1:0-5969 GCA_038324115.1 Gaiellales bacterium | reverse complement strand
GGTCGAGCCCTTTTTCGACGGCGGTGGTGTCTCTGCTCGAGAGCCGCAACGCCGCGAGCAGACCCAGTGCGACCGCCTCGCCGTGCGGCAGGTCGAAGTCGGCGGCGGCCTCGAGCGCGTGCGCGAAGGTGTGTCCGAGGTTGAGCTGGTTCCGGAGCCCGCGGTCGTGCGGGTCGCGGATGCAGACCGCCGACTTGAAGGCGGCACAGGCGCGCACGGCCTGCGGGAGCGGCTGCTCCCAGAGGCGCTCGCCGAGCAGGAGCCCCGTCTTGACGAGCTCGGCGCGGCCGTTCGCGACCTCCTCCGCGGGCAGCGTCGCCAGCAGCGCCGGGTCGATCACCGTGCGGCGGGGCCAGTGGAAGGCGCCGACGAGGTTCTTGCCGGCGGGCAGGTCGATCGCGGTCTTGCCGCCGATCGCCGCGTCGACCTGGCCGACGAGGGTCGTCGGCACCGCGACCCAGTCGATCCCGCGCAGGTAGGTGGCGGCCGCAAACCCGGCCGCGTCGGTGGTGGCGCCGCCGCCCAGAGCGACGAGCGTCCCCTTCCGGTCGAGCCGCAGGTCACGCCAGAGCCGGTCGACGACGGCGATCGTCTTCGCCTCCTCCCCGGGCGGCAGCTCGTGGAGCGCCCGGACACGGGCGCCGAGAGCGAGCTGCGCGTCCATCCCGTGGATCCCGCTCACCCGGGCGTCGGCCGCCAGCTCGACCGGGCCGTCGCCGGGGACGAGCTCGCCGAGTCGCTCCAGCGCGCCGGGCTCGACGTGGACGCCGCCCGCGGCGAGGACGACGCCGAGCGCCCCGTCCGCCACCCCGTCGGCGACCTCGGCGTAGAGCGGCTGCCGCTCGGCGTAGAGCCGCCGGAAACCCGCCTCGTCCTGGGCCAGCGGGCGGTCGCTCGCACGCACGCGTGACCAGGCGTCGTCGACCTCGACGTGGAGGAGGACGGTGAATGCGCGCTCCGCGAGGGCCCTGCGGATCTCGGCGCAGGTGACCGCGCCGCCGCCGAGCGCGAGCACGGCCTGCTCCTCCCGGGCGAGGAACCCGACCGTCAGCTGGGTCTCGAGCCGGCGAAACGCGGCCTCGCCTTGCTCCTGGAAGAGCTCGGCGATCCGCGTCCCGGTCTGCTGCTCCAGCTCGTGGTCGACGTCGACGAAGGCGAAGCCGTACCGCTCGGCCAGCTCGCGGCCCACCGTCGACTTGCGCGCGCCCATGAAGCCGACGAGCGCGAGGTGGCGGCCTAGGGCGTTCGCGGCCACTGGATGCGCTCGAGATAGGCCCGGTGCGCTCCGACGAGGTCGTCGATCGCGTCGCCGCCGAACTTCTCCTGCGCCGCGCGGGCGAGCTCCCAGGCGACCGCCGCCTCGGCCACGACCGCAAGCGCCTCGACGGCGTGGACGTCGCTCCTCTCGACGAGCGCCTGCGCGGCCTCGCCTGTCGAGAGGTCGACCGAGTCGAGCGGCTTCATCAGCGTCGGCAGCGGCTTCATCGCGGCACGGACGATCAGCTCCTCGCCGTTCGTCATCCCCGCCTCCAGGCCCCCGGCCCGGTTGGAGCGCCGCTTCAGGCCGGGCTCGATCTCGTCGTGCGCCTCGATCCCACGGCGGCGGGCGAGCGCGAAGCCGTCCCCGATCTCGACGCCCTTGACGGCCTGGATCCCCATCAGGTTGCCCGCGAGCCGACCGTCGAGCCGGTCCTCACGGCTCGCGTAGGAGCCGAGCCCAGGCGGCAGCCCCGTCGCGCGCACCTCGACGATCCCGCCGAGCGTGTCGCGATCGGCCTTCGCCCGGTCGGTGATCTCGCGCTGCGCCTCCTCCCCGGTCTCGCCTCCGACCTCGAGTGTCGTCCCCGTGACCGTGACTCCGATCCGGGCGAGCAGCGCCTTCGCGACCGACCCCGCGGCGACGAAGACGGCGGTGTGGCGGGCGCTGGCGCGCTCGAGCGAGTTGCGGACGTCGTCGTGGCCGTACTTGAGGACGCCGGCGAGGTCGGCGTGCCCCGGCCGCGGCAGCGTCACCGGCTTCGTCCCCTTCCCCTGCGGCTCGCCCTCGGGCGGCCAGGGATTCATCCCCCACGTCCAGTTCTTGTGGTCGCGGTTGCGAACGACGAGCGCGAGGGGCGTCCCGAGCGTGCGGCCGTGCCGAAGCCCTGCGAGCACCTCGACCTCGTCCTGCTCCAGCTGCTGGCGCGGGCTCCGTCCGTAGCCCTGCTGGCGGCGGCGCAGGTCGGCGTCGATCGCGGCGCGGTCGAGCTCCAGTCCCGCGGGCAGGCCGGTGAGGATCGCGACGAGCGCGGGCCCGTGCGACTCGCCGGCGGTGGTGAGGCCGAGCGTCATGGGGCAAGCGTATGCCGTCAGTGCGCCGCGAGGACGAGCTCGTCGCGATAGGCGACCGCGACGGCCTCGGCGCGGCTGTGCACGCCGAGCTTCCCGAGGATGTGCTCGATGTGGGTGCCTACCGTCTTCGCGCTGATCACGAGCTCCGTCGCGATCTGCTGCTGGTTCCTCCCTGCCGCCAGCAACCCGAGCACGTCGAGCTCGCGCGCAGTGAGCAGGAACCGCTCCCGGGCGCGGGCCGACGGCGGGGGCAGGAGCCGCCGCAAACGGACGACGAGCTCGTCCTCGGCCACCGGCTTCACGAGGTAGTCGTCGGCGCCGAGCAGCAGCCCCGCCACCCGGTCGAACGACTCTGTGCGCTCGCCCGAGAGGAAGACGACCGGCAGCCCGGGGTGCTCGTCCTTCAGCGCCCGGCAAAGCTCGTAGCCGGAGATGCCCGGCAGGTTCACGTCGAGCACGGCGAGCGCAGGCGGGTCCGACCGTGCCGCGAGCAGCGCCTCATCACCGCTCTCGAACGGCCGAGGCGTGAGCCCACCCCGCGAAAGCGCCCCGCACATAAAGGCGCGGAAGCCGTCGTCGTCGTCGACAACGAGGACGTTTGCCCGGTGTGTTGGTGCCATCACTCGATCTCCCCAGACGTTTCGTACCACGCTGCGGGTTGGGTGGCAAGGCCACGACCCTACGGCGCTCACCCGAGGCGGTTCAGGCGAATACCGCTGTGCGGCGCGTGGAGACGGTCGTAGCGTCTCCCTTTCGGATCAACTTGAGGGAGAGGTATGCGCAAACTGCTCGCACTACCCCTAGTCGTGCTCGTCGGACTCGCCTGGGCGAGCTCCGCGTTCGCGGCGAACGGAGACAATCTGCGGACCATCATCGCCGACCGCAGCGGCACCCAGTGCGCCTCGTACAACGCACTTGGGAACCACGCCAGCGTCGGTGTCGGCATCGCATTCGACGGCACCAACCTGCTCATTTCGTGTTACAGCGACAACACGGTCACGGCCGTCAGCCCGGCAAACGGCGCCCAGGTGGCGATCCACAACATCACCGGTGCCGGCTCGCTCGGCGCCCTCGCCTGGGACAACGGCCGCGGCCTCCTCTGGGCCTGCAGCAACTTCAGCCAGGTCGGCACGATCGACCTTGCGACCAACGTGTTCACGTTCCGCTTCAGCTCGGCGGGCTGCTTCGACGGCCTCGCCTACGACGGAGCGGACGACACGATCTGGTCGAGCGGGGACGTCTCGGGGAGCAACGAGCATTACTCCGCAACCGGCCTCGGCCTCGGCTCCTTCTCGAACTCCGGGAAGCTCGGCGGCTGCGGCAACTCGGGCATCGCCGTCGGCGGCACCTACCTCTACCTCGCCAACAACGGCTGCTCCCAGATCTACGAGGTCGCGAAGGACTTCTCCACCTCGTCGCTCTTCGCCTCCTTCCCGGCACGCCTGGAGGATCTCGAGTGCGACAACCTGACCTTCGGCGGCGGCCCGAACCCGAAGGCGGCGATCTGGTCGATCGACGCCTTCGACAACGTCCTGAACGCCTGGGAGATCCCGAACGGCGCCTGTCTGTTCGGGGGCGGCCGCGGCGAGCTGACGCTCGATCCGCCCACGGGCGAGAACCCGACCGGGACGAGCCACACCGTCACAGCGACCCTCACCGACCGCGGTAACCCGGTCGTGAACGGCTCAGTCCTCTGGACCGTCACGGGCGCCAACACCACGACGGGAACGTCGACCACGAACGCCTCAGGCGTCACGACGTTCACCTACACGGGAGCGAACGCCGGCGTCGACACGATCACAGCCTGCTACGACAAGGACGGTAGCGGCACCTGCGATCAGGGTGAGACGACTGCTTCGGCGACCAAGACGTGGATCGTGATCGACCGGGATAACGACGGGATCCCGGACGACCGGGACAACTGCCCCGACACGGCGAACCCGGGCCAGGCCGACGCTGACGGTGACGGGATCGGCGATGTCTGCGATCCCGATCGCGACGGCGACGGCGTCCCGAACGGTGACGACAACTGCCCGAACACGCCGAACCCGGGTCAGCAGGACTCGGACTTCGACGGGATCGGGGACGCCTGCGACGGCAGCTTCAACTCGACCCCCTGCAAGGTCACGGGTGGCGGCTTCATCACCGCCTCCAAGCACAACTTCGGCTTCAACGCCCAGTACAGCTCGAGCGGCGGGGCGAAGGGGAACGTCAACTACCTCGACAAGGACACCGGCCGGCACCTGCAGGGCGCCGACGTGACCGGTGTCGCTTGCAACGGCAACGGCGCGACCATCGTCGGCACCGGCACCTGGAACGGGGCGACCGTCTCGTTCACGGTGTACGTCACCGACAACGGTGAGCCCGGACGGACGGACACGTTCCGGATCCTGCTCTCCACCGGCTACGCGGCCGCGGGAACGCTCTCCGCGGGCGGCAACATCCAGCTCCACTAGGAGCGCAGAGTCACACGTGCTGGAGGGCCTGCTGCGGCGGGCCCTCCGGCCTTTCTAGGTGCGAACGGCGCTGCGCATCACGTCGATCGGCGCCGCGATGCCCGTCCAGCGCTCGAACGAGGCGGCTCCCTGGGCGACGAGGACATCGAGGCCGTCGAGGACGGCGGCGCCGGCGTCCCGCGCGGCAGCAGCGGTCGCCGAGCCGGGATAGGGCAGGTCGACCAGGGTCTGGCCCTCTGCGAGCGCGACGAGCACCTCGTCGGTCACGGGCGTCGCGTTCACGACGAGGTCGGCCCCGCGCGCCTCAGGGGGCCATTCGCCGCGGCGCGAGAAGACCTGCGCATGCGGCAGCGCCGCCTGGAATGCGGCAGCGGCCCCACCGGCGCCGACGATCACGGGTCGCTCAGCCGCTAGCCCATCGAGAACCGCCGCGTCGGTCGAGAAGCCCTCGATGCGCCCGTCGCGGATGACGAGCGTGTTGACCGACGGAATGTCGGCGCCGATCAGCGCCGCGACGGCAAGCTTGTGTGGAGCGGTGACGTTTGCGCCTGCGAACCCGAGTGCGACCAGGCCCTCGAGCGCCGCCTCGAGCCGGCCCGCCTCGACCCGGCAGGCGACGTAGGTCCAGTCGAGCGCCAGCGCCGCAAAGGCCGCGTTCTGCATCCGCGGCGAGAGAGAGTGGTCGACAGGGTCGCCGAGGAGCGCGACGAGACTCATCCGCAGCCGAAGCCGTACTCGCAGGCCTTCGCGTAGAACTCCGGCTCGCTCGCCGTGAAGAAGTGGTGGATCCGGTCGGGCTTGCGAACGAAGAAGAGGAAGTCGACCTTCGCGGGATGGGCGGCTGCCTGCATCGACGCCAGGCCCGGGTTGGCGATCGGGGTGGGTGGCAGACCCTTCCGGTTGCGCGTGTTATAGGGGTTGTCGCTCTCGAGCTGCGAGACCTTGAGCGGCTCCGTGCCTGGGACATCGAGCCCGTAACGGATCGTCGCGTCGATCCCGAGCGGCATCCCGGCCTTGAGCCGATTGTAGATCACCGCGGCGACCTTGGGCCGCTCGTCCGGCGCGATCGTCTCCTTCTCGACCATCGAGGCGATGATCAGGACGTCGTAGGGCGTCAGGTTCTTCGTCTTCGCGTAGGCCAGATCGAGCTGGGCGAAGTTCCTCTCGAAGAAGCCGAGCTGG
>JBBQHQ010000143.1:0-6074 GCA_038324115.1 Gaiellales bacterium | reverse complement strand
CGCGAGGTCGTAGCGGTAGAGCGCGTCCTCCGGCGGCTTCCCCTCCGCCAGCCGGCTCCCGTACCCAGCGAGCACGAGGAGCCCCACGAGTGCGAGCCAACCCCCCAGGCGGAGCCGCCGATGCCGGTCCTCGCTCATGCGACCCATCTCCACAGCGTCCATTGCACCACCCCGAGCCCGAGCAGCGCGGCAGAGGCGCTCACGATCGCGACCCGGGAGGCCCGCCGCTCGGTGAGCGTGGCCAGCGCGAGCACGAGCGGGAACGCGACGAGACCGAAGCGCGAGAGGGAGAGAAGCGGCCGCGGGTCGGCCGGGTAGGAGAGCGGGACGGCGAGGCTGAGCGCCGTGAAGAGGCCGTAGACGGGGCCGAGCCGGCGCCACGCGACCACGGCGAGCGCGACGAACACGAGCGTCAGTCCGAGCTCACGGCCGTTGATCAGCAGCTCCTTTCCGGACGGCTCCTCCCAGAGGACCGCGACGCCGTGCCAGAGCCCGCCGAGCGGGCCTGCCGGCGAGAGCCCTCGCTGCCAGATCCCCTCCTGGGCCCGCAGGAACGCGAACGGCTCGTCGATCCAGGCCCAGAGGAGGAGCGGATAGAGCGCCGCGAGCGGGAGCGCGACGCCGAGGCGGATGAGCGCGCCGCGCCGGTCCTCCGCCCGCCAGGCCAGGAGCGCGAGCGCGGGCAGGAGCGCGATCCCGGCCGGCCGCGTCAGCAGCGCGAGCCCCGCCGCTCCGCCTGCGCCGAGCCACTGCCGCCGCTCCGCGAGGAGGAACGCGGCGACGGCGAGCAGGAGGTAGAGCGACTCGCTGTAGACGGCGCCGAAGAAGAGCGAGGTCGGGAAGACCGCGAGCAGGAGCAGCGCCCGCCGCGCCGCCCGCTCCCCGAGGAGGCGGGTGCCGAGCCGGAGCAGGAGCACGAACGCCGCCGCCCCCGCCGCAAGCGACACGAGCACCCCGGCGAGCACGAAGTGCCCGAGGAGGAGCCGGCCCAGCAGCCCCACGAGCGCGGGATAGAGGGGGAAGAAGGCCGGCGTGCTCGAGGGCGCCTCCCGGTAGCCGTTCTCCGCGATCCGGAGGTACCAGTCGCTGTCCCACCGGGCCCAGACGTCGATCCCACGGCCGAGGTCGTGTAGCCGCTCCGTGTCCCAGCGCCCCCGCTCGGGGTTCAGGTGCTCGTCGAAGAGCAGAAGCGTTCCGAGCGCGAGCGCCCAGAGGACGAGGCGGCTGGCGAAGAAAATCCGGAGCGCGGGGGCTGCGGACGAGGCCGTTCCCCGCCGGTGCCGTTGACCCGCCGCCACAGGCCCGGGATCATAGCCCCGTGGAGCGCCTCTTCACGCCGACCGAGGCGAACGCCGCCCTCGAGCGGGTCCGGCCGCTCGCCGAGGCGCTCGTGGAGGCGCGGGCCTCGATGCTGGCCGCGGCCGCTCGTCGCGCGGAGCTCCGCTCCCACGTCGCCGGGAACGGCGGCGGGATCGACCCGAACGGGCCCCGGCACGTGCAGGAGGCCTTCGACGAGGCCGTTCGGGCCGTCGCGAGGGCGCTGGGCGAGCTCGACTCGCTCGGTGTCCTCGTCAAGGATCCCGACGCCGGGTTGCTCGATTTCCCCTCCGAGCGCGACGGCGAGGTCGTGCTCCTTTGCTGGCAGCTGGGGGAGCCCGGTGTCGCGTACTGGCACTCGGTCGAGCAGGGCTTCGCCGGCCGGAAGCCAATCTGACGGAATGGGAATCTGGGACCGCCTGCTGGTGCTCGCCGTCGTGCTCGGCGCGACCGCGCTCAGCGCTCGCCTGATCGACCGCTGGCTGCTCAAAGGGGACGCGACCGCGCAGACGCTGACCCGGTACCGGGTCCTCCGCCGCTCGATCACCGCGGTGATCGTCACCGTCGGCGTCCTCTCGGCGCTGCTCGTGATCCCGCAGGTGCGTGCGGTTGCGGGCGGCCTGCTCGCGTCTTCCGCCGTGCTCGGGATCGTCGTCGGGTTCGCGTCGCAGCGTACGCTCGGCAACTTCATCGCCGGGCTGATGCTCGCCACCACCCAGCCGCTCCGGCTCGGGGACTGGGTCGAGGTCGGCGGCGTCGAGGGAACGGTCGAGGAGATCGGCCTGATGTACACGTTCATCCGCACCGAGGACAACGCCCGGCTCGTGATCCCGAACGAGAAATTGGCGTCGGATACCATTCGCAACTCGACAATTCGCAGTCCCGCGAAATTCGCCCAGGTGACCGTGCAGGTTCCGCCTTCCACCGACCTCCGCCAACTCGTGGACGTCCTCCGCCAGGAGGCCACCGGCGAGCGCGACGAGGTCTTCGTCAACTCGATCGAGGGGTCCCCGACCCTGATCGTCCGCGCGTGGACCGCAAGCGAGGGGGAGGCCGAGAAGCTCGAGCAGGATCTGCGCCTTCGCGTGCACGGGCGCCTCCGCGAGCACGGGATCTTCTCGTGAGCCCGGCCGCCGACGACCAGTACGGGGCGAAGCGCCGCAAGCGCCGCCGTCTCGAGCGCAAGCGCAACCGCCGCCGCGCCGCCGTGCTCGGGGGCGTCTCCGCTGTGGCGCTCCTGCTCGTCGTCGCCGGCGGGGCCGTCACGAGCGTCGCCACCTTCGGCTCCTCCTGCGACCTGAACGCGCTCCAACCCGTCGCGATCGGGCAGAACTCCTTCATCTACGCCCGCAACGGCGCCATCCTCGGCGCGATCCCGGCCGAGAGGAACCGGCAGCCGGTCGAGCTGGACGAGATCAGCAAGTGGATGCCGATCGCCACCGTGGCGATCGAGGACCGCCGCTTCTACGAGCACGGGGGCGTCGACCCGAGCGGGATCGCGCGCGCCGTCTGGGCCGACGTGCGCGCCGGCAAGGTCGTGCAGGGCGGCTCCACGATCACCCAGCAGCTCGTGCGCAACCTCTACATCAGCCGCGAGCAGACGATCCAGCGCAAGGTGAAGGAGGCCTGCCTGGCGATCAAGCTGAACGACGCCTGGTCGAAGAACAAGATCCTCACCACGTACATGAACCAGGTCTACTACGGCAACCTCGCCTACGGGATCGAGGCCGCCGCGCAGACCTACTTCTCCAAGTCCGCGCAGGAGCTGACCCTGCCCGAGGCGGCGCTGCTCGCCGGGATGCCGCAGGCCCCGTCGGCCTACGACCCCTTCAACCGGACCGAGATCGCGACTGAGCGGCGCAACCAGGTGCTGAACGCGATGCTCGCCGAGGGCCTGATCGGCCGGGCGCAGCACGACTGGGCGGTCTCCCAGGGCCTCGGGCTGAAGGCGGGCAAGCTCTACACGACGATCAGGGAGCCCTACTTCTTCAGCTACGTCCGCGACGAGTTGATCACCGCCTACGGCGCCGCGACCGTCCGCTCCGGCGGGCTCCAGGTCTACACGACGATCGACCCGCGCTTCCAGCGCGCGGCCCAGAAGGCGATCCGCGACACCCTCTACGACAAGACCGACCCCGCGGCGGCCGTGATCTCGATCGACCCGCGGAACGGGGCGATCCGGGCGATGACCGCGGTGACCCCCGGGGTGAAGAAGAACCAGTTCAACCTCCTCTCGCAGGCGAAGCGGCAGGCCGGCTCGACGTTCAAGACGTTCGTGCTCGCGGCCGCGATCGAGAAGGGGATCAACCCGGAGACGACCAGCTATCTCTCGGCCCCGTTTTTCTATCGCCCCGACCCCAACGGGAGCTGCGACACCGGCACCTGGTGGTGCCCCGAGACCTACGACAAAAGCTACACCGGTTGGACGACGATCGAGCAGGCGACGATCCGCTCCGACAACACGATCTACGCGCAGCTGACGCTCGACGTCACGCCCGAGGCCGTCGCGAAGATGGCGACGAAGCTCGGCGTCCGCTCGAAGCTGACCACGTCGGACGGCGCCTACGTGCCGTCGATCGGGCTCGGCTCGATCGAGGTCTCCCCGCTCGATATGGCCTCGGCCTACGCCACGCTCGCGGCGGGCGGGATCTACTCCGAGCCACGCGCGATCCGCCGGGTCGTCCTCCCGAACGGGAGCGAGGACGAGAGCGCCGGCTGGGGCAAGGCGAAGCGGCGGCGTGTGATCTCAGATGGTGTTGCCTATGAGGTGAACAGGATTCTCCAGGAGAACGTCCAGTACGGCACCGGCACCGCGGCCAACTACGGCGCGCCGGCGGCGGGCAAGACCGGGACGACCGAGGAGCACTCCGACGCCTGGTTCTGCGGCTATACGCCCCGGCTGGGGACAACCGTCTGGATCGGGTACCCGCGCGGCAAGATCCCGATGCTGAACGTGCACGGGATCCGCGTCGCGGGCGGGACGTTCCCCGCGCAGATCTGGCGGCTCTTCATGTCCTCGGCGATCGGCGGGCTCGACCCGCTCTCGTTCCCCGAGCCGAAGAACTACCCGGAATGGAGCGACTTCGCGCGGGGCCAGTACACCCGCTCGTTCGGCTATGTGCCGTCGGACACGCCGGCGACGACGGAGGCGACGACCGCGGACACGCAGACGCAGCCCGCCGATACGCGGGCCGAGCGCGGTCTGCCGCCGACGCCGAAGCCGAAGCCCGCGACGACGTCGGCGCCTCCCGCGACGACGGCACCGCCGCCCCCGCCTCCGGCGACGACGGCGCCCCCGCCTGTGACGACGACGCCTCCGCCGGCGACGACGGAGCAGCCGGTCACGCCCTGAGCGGAGCCGCTGCCCGTGGCCGTGCCGCACTCGGCCTCGGGACGCTTGCGCTCGTCCTCGTTGGCGGCTGCGTGCTCGCGGCCTGGCAGCAGGGCGCCCCGCTCGTCCCCGCCGATGCGGGCCGGGCCGGCGGCGACGGTGGCTGGCTCACGGTCTTCGCGCTCTGCCTGGCAGGCGCCTTCGCGGCCTACCTCGCGGCGGCCGCGCTCCTCCCCCGGGCCCGCCTACCGCTGGTGGCGGCGGCCGTGCTCGCGGCCGCGATCCAGCTCACCCCGCTCGGCGCCCCGCTGCTCCTCTCCACGGACGCCTGGACGTACTGGGAGTACGGCTCGCTGGACAACCCGTACCGGGACGTCCCGAGCACGGCGCCGGAGAACCCGGCCTACGCGTACGCCGGCTCCGCTTGGCGGGACACGACCTCGGTCTACGGGCCTGCGTTCACGCTCGGCTCGAGAGGCGTGGCCGAGCTCGCCGGCTCCGACCCGGGCGTCGCCGCGTGGACGTTCAAGGCGCTTGCCGCGGCCGCGATGCTGGCGCTCACGCTGCTCGCGGCCCGGCTCGCCCGAAACCGGGCCAGGGCCGTCGTCCTCGTCGGCTGGAACCCGCTCTTCGCGATCCACTTCGCCGGCGGAGGCCACAACGACGCGGTGATGATCGCGTTCGTGCTGGGAGCCCTCGTGCTCGCGGACGGCGGCCGCCGCGGGCTCGCAGGCGCGGGCTGGGCGCTCGCGATCCTCGTCAAGTGGGTCCCCCTCGTCTTTCTGGCGCTGCGCGCGGTCGAGGCGCGCGCGAACAGGCGGCGGGTCAGCCATCTCGGCTTCGCAGTCACGGCCGCTCTCGTTGCCGGCCTCGCGTTCTGGCAGTACGGCCTCGACTGGCTGCGGGCGTTCGGCCCGCTCGCGCGGAACGCGGAGGGCCAGACGAGCTACGCGCTCCCGCACCGGCTCGAGCAGCTTGGCCTGCCGCACGCGCTCGCCCTCGGGCTCGCGGGGCTCGCGCTCCTCGCCGGGCTGGCCGTGCTCGTCCGCTCCTCCCGCCGGGGCAGGCCGGTCCTCGGCCGCGCCGGCTGCCTCCTCCTGCTCACGACGCCGTGGCTCGCTCCCTGGTACGCGGTCTGGGCGCTGCCGCTCGCCGCCTCCGAGGACGACCCGCCCGCGCTGCTCGTGGCGCTCGCACTCTGCGCGTACCTGCTCCCGCAGACCGTCCCGCTCTAGCCGCGCCGGCGGAAGAGCGTGATCCCGTCCTCGGCGAAGACGATTCGCCAGGCGGGGTCGAGCCGCAGCCGCCGCGTCCGTTCGGCCGTCGCGAGCGGGGCTCGTCGGTCGGCGTAGCCGGGGCTCGTCTCGTCGACCGCGATCCAGGTCGCGTCCTCGATCACCGGGAAGCTGAGGATCCGCCGGCGGTC
>JBBQHQ010000142.1:0-6263 GCA_038324115.1 Gaiellales bacterium | reverse complement strand
GGATCGCCGCCGCCGCCGCGGTGCCGGCGACGAGCGTGAGGGCGATTGCTCCTTGGAGGAGCCGGCGAGCAGTGCGGACGCGCAACTCGGTGATGTCGAGCAGGACGAGTCGGAGCCCGTTGAAGGTGTGGAAGAGAATCCCGTAGAGGAGCAGGCACTCGAAGACGCGCATCGGGGTCGTCCCGTAGAGGTCGTGGACGTCGTCGAAGCGGGTCGGCGAGAGCGTGAACAGCGCCACGTCGAAGACGTGCAGGAGCAGGAAGGCGAAGACGGCGACGCCGGTCGCGCGGTGGGCGACGAAGGCCCAGCGCTGGAAGTCCCGGTCGCGTGCCCGGCCGATCCGCACCAGCCAGCCGCTGTCCGCGGCGGTGCTCCGGAGGATCAGCGCCGCGCGTACCGTGAACGCGGTGAAGGCGACGACGCCGCAGAGGAGCGCCGTCAACGCGGTCGTGAAGGCGAGCTGGAGCGGGCTCATGCCGGGCCGCCGGCGAGCGCCCGCCCGTCGGGCGCGAGTCGCGTCAGCTCGACGAGGCGCGTCGAGAGCGACGGCTCCCCGTCGGCGCCGCTGCGGGCGACCACCGCCCGCAGCCACTCCGCGTCGTTGCGTTCCGGGAAGTCGGCCCGGAAGTGGGCGCCGCGCGACTCCTCCCGCGCGAGGGCCGACTCGACCACAAGCCGGGCGACGACGAGCTGGCTCTCGAGGTCGAGGGCCGCCTGCCAGCCGGGGTTCGCTTGCATCGGGCCCGGGACGGCGACACGTGCGGACTCCGCCGCCAGCTCCTGAAGGAGCGCCCTCGCCTCGAGCAGGCCGGCGCGCGTCCGGACGAGCCCGCAGTGCGTCCACATCCCGGCCTTGAGCCGGTCGGTCAGCTCGAACGGGAGCGGCCCGGACTCGCGGCGCAGCGGGGCGAGCGCCCGGCCGACCGACGCGTCGACGAGGGCCGGGTCGGGCATGTAGATGCCGCGGCCACGGACGAGCTCGGCGGCTGCCTCACCGGCACGTGCGCCGAAGACGGTCGACTCCGCGACCCCGTTGCCGCCGAGCCGGTTGGCGCCATGGGCGCCGCCCGCATCCTCGCCGGCGACCAGGAGCCCGTCCACCGAGGTGAAGCAGTCGACGTCGATCACGACGCCGCCCATGTGGAAGTGGGCGGTCGGCGAGACCTCCACGGGGCCGAGTGCCAGATCCGCGCCCACGAGCCTCGTTCGGGCAGCCATCTGCCCGAAGCGTCGCTCGATCTCGTCGGCGCCCAGGTGCGAGAGGTCGAGATAGACCCCGCCGGCGGGCGTGCCGCGCCCCTCCACGATCTCCACGTAGGCGGCGCGCGCCACCACGTCACGGGTCGAGCGCTCGAGCCGCACCGGATCGACCCGCTCCATGAACCGCTCGCCGAGTGCGTTGCGGAGGTGCGCACCCGCTCCACGGAGCCCCTCCTCGAGCACGGCGCCCGTCAGGGCCGAGGTACCGGCGACGAGGCCGGTCGGGTGGAACTGGAGCATCTCCATGTCGCGCAGCTCGAGACCGGCGCGGTAACAGAGGGCGACGCCGTCGCCCGTCTTCTCGCGGGCCGGCGCAGCGATCCGGTACATCGTCGCCGAGCCTCCCGTGGCGACGACCACGGCGCGGGCGACGAGCACAGCGGGCGTGCCCGTGCGGGTGTCGAGCAGGGTCAGGCCGGCGAGCTCGCCGTGGCGGTCGAAGACGAGGTCGAGCGCGCGCCAGTCCTCCAGCTCGCGTGCCCCGATCCGGAGCACCTGGTCGCGGAGCCGGCCCATGATCTCGAGCCCTGTCTGGTCGGCCCGGTGGACGGTGCGGTCGAAGCTCTGGCCCCCGAACGGCTTCAGGTCGAGCTCGCCCGTCTCCGTCCGGTCGAACAGGCAGCCGAAGCGCGTCTCCAGCTCGTCGATCACGCGGGGCGCGTCGTTGACGAGCGTCCAGGCGAGCTCCTGATCGTTCAGGTACTTGCCGCCCTCGAGCGTGTCGCGGAAGTGCGCTTCGACCGAGTCGCCTTCCCCGAGGACGGCGTTGAAGCCGCCCTGGACCATCCTCGTGCAGCCGGAGCGGCCGACGGCGCCCTTGGAGACGATCGCGATCCGGAGCCGCGGGTCGGCGGCGGCGACGTGGAGCGCGCACATGAGGCCGGCGCCGCCGCTGCCGACGATCGCGACGTCGGCCTCGAGCACCGGGTGCTCAGGCACCGATGCTCCGGCGCCGGAGCCGGCGGATCGAGGCGGCGGGATCGATCCCCTTGGGGCAGGCGTTGCTGCAGCCGTGGATGTAGTGGCAGCGGGTGACGCCGCCCTCGCGTGAGACGAGCTCGAGCCGCTCCCGGCGGGCGCCGTCCCGGGTGTCCGCGACGAGGGTCATCGCGCGGTTGAGCGCAGCAGGTCCGAGGAAGCCGGGATCGGCGCCGGCGAGATCGCACGCGGCCCAGCAGGCACCGCAGGCGATGCAATCCAGGCCGGCTTCGACCTCGGCCCGGCTCGGGTCGCCGGCGGCGAGCGTCGTCGTGCGGCCGTCGGCCGGCGGCACGAACCACGGTTGCGTGTAGGCCCACGCCTTCCAGAACGGGGTGGTGTCGACGATCAGGTCTCGGACGACCGGCAGCCCGGCGAGCGGCTCGAGCCGCAGCCGGTCCGCATCGGCAGGGATCGGGGTCTGGCAGGCGAGCGCGGGGCGGCCGTCGACGCGGATCGCGCAGGTCCCGCACATCGCGACGCGGCACGAGTACCGGAAGCCGATCGAGCTGTCGAGCCGCTGGACGCCGAGCAGCAGGTCGAGCACCATCGCCGGCTCGTACACCTCGACCGCGAAGACCCTGCGCGCCTCCGGGTCGCTTCGGGCGACCGTCAGTTCGAGCGTGCGGAGGCCGGGCGGGCGCACGGATGGCGCCCTGTGTTTGCTTGATCGTTCAAGCTGAAGCATCCACGTATTCGTATCAGCCGTGTCAAGGGTAACTCATCTATAAGAAAGACTTATAAAGAGGAAGCGGCGGCTGCGCCGAGTCCCGCAGAGATCTCCGCCGCGTACCGACGTACGACCTGGCCGAGCCTGTCGATCCCGCCCACCGGGAGCGTCAGCTTGAGCCCGGTGAGGCTGATCGCGGCCACACAGGCCCCGCGGTGGTCGTAGACGGAGGAGCCAACGCAGATCACCCCATCGCTGTCCTCCTCGTCGTCGACGCCGTACTCGCGGGAGCGCACGAGCTCGAGGTCGGCGAGAAGGGCGTCGACGTCCGTGATCGTGGTCGCCGTCCGCCGCGGCAGCCCCGTCCGCTTGACGATCGCCCGGACGCGCTCCTCCGGAAGGTGCGAAAGGAGGGATTTGCCGATCGCGCTGCAGTGGGGCAGCTCCCGCTGGGCGAGCGTGCTCTGGAAACGGACGATCCCGGGGCCGTCCACGCGTCCGACCATCACGGCGTACGCGTCGTCGAGCACCCCGATCCGGGAGGTCCAGCGCGTCTCCTCGGTCATGATGCGCAAGACAGGCAGGGCGACGTCGAGGAGGCTGATCTGGGAGAGCACCCGGTCGCCGAGCCGCGCGAGAGAGAGACCCAGCCCGTAGCGGCGGGCGCGACCGTCTCCGAGCTCCGCCACGAAGCCGCGCGCCGACAGGGTCCGAAGAAGCGCGAGCGCCGTGCTCTTGGAAGTGCCGAGAGCCCGTGCGATCTCCGCCAGTCCGAGCCCGTCGGCATCTGCGTCTCCCAGGGCGTCCAGCACCTCGAGGGCGCGCTCGACGCTCCGGACGCGGTAGCGGCCGTCCCTGTCGACCTCCCTTGACTTTTCGGGTGCGCTCACTTAGAACTGCCTCGCAGTGTTGCGTACAGCACATCAACGTTCGTCACAGCCGAACACTATGCCAGACGTCGGCGGAGTGCAACGGGGCCGCTCGTGAAGGCAGAGGCGACCTTCAGCAGGCTGGGGCTGCCAGCGGTCCCGGCGGCTCCGGCAGGCAGCCCGCTCCGGTTCCCCGACGGCGCGCATTTCCGCGTCGAGATCCCCAGCGTCGAGGGACTACGGGTGCTGCAGGCGGTGCTCGACGCGGCGCGACAGCACGATGTCGTCGTCAACCGGGTGTCGCAGGGGAGCGGGGCGATGCTCCTCGCCGAGTCGGAGCTTCGCGAGATGGCGGCGCTTGCAGCCGAGCACGGGGTGGAGGTCTCACTCTTCGTCGGCCCGCGTGAGAGCTACGGCGTCGGCGCGCATCCCCGCTCCGCCGACGGCGCGGGCCACGCGGCGCAGCTTCGCGGTCTGCGCGGCCTCGCCTATGCGGTCGAGGACGTCGTCCGGGCGGTCGAGGCCGGGATTCGCAGCTTCCTGATCGCGGATGCGGGCCTCCTGCTCTTGCTGCGCGACATGCAGGCCGCCGGCGAGCGTCCCGCCGAGTGCGCCTGGAAGATCTCTGTCGCCATGGCGCCGTCCAACCCGGCGGCGCTGATGGTGCTTGCCGGCCTCGGCGCGACTACGATCAACATCCCGTCCGACGTCACTGTTGCCGAGCTCGCCGAGCTGCGGGCCGTCACAGCGCTCCCGATCGATCTCTACGTCGAGTCGCCCGACAGCCTGGGCGGCGTCGTCCGCGGCAACGAGCTCGCCGATTTGGTCGCGATCGGCGCACCGCTCTACGCGAAGTTCGGCCTGCGCAACTCGCGGGCGCTCTACCCCTCGGGCGACCACCTGGTCGACGAGGCCGCGGCGATCGGCCGAGAGAAGGTGCGGCGGGCGGCGGTAGCGCTCGAGTGGCTGCGCCGGCTCGACCCGACCCTGATCCAGTCCGGGCCTGGCGCGGCAGGCCTCTCCGTACCCGTCATCCAACCCATGTCAGTCGTCGGAGCAATCAGCTCCTCACGCACCACCCCCTAGGAGGGCTCAATGTCAAGACACCAGAAGCTCTTGGTGACCGCGGCGTCGTTCGTCGTCGCGGCAGCCGTCATGAGTGGGGCGATCGTGTCGTCGGCACGATCGGCGCCGACGGCATTCTCGATCGCAACGGCGACGGGCTGTACGTCGTCGAAGGGCAGCCTGCGCTACGGCATCGCGGGTGCCGGGATCTCGCAACTCGATCCGAACACGATCAACTTCGCCGGGCAGGCGCCGATCCAGACCCTGCTCTACAACGGGCTCGCCAAGTACGACCGGAAGATGAACGTCGTCCCGGACCTGGCGACGAAGTGGCGCTCGACGCCCGACCTGAAGACGTGGTTCTTCACGATCCGGAAGGGAGTCAAGTACTCGGACGGGCGCGCCTTCACTGCCGAGGACGTCCGGTCGAACATCCTGCGCGTCCTCGACCCGAAGGTCCCGTCTCAGCAGCGCTCGAATGCCAAGGACATCCGTTCGGCCCGGGTGATCAACCCGTACCTGATCCGCTTCAAGCTCGGGAGCCCGAGCGCGATCCTCCCGAACGCCCTGGTCGACATCAAGATGAGCGATACCGACAACGTCGCCAGTCTCGCCAACAGCGGGACCGGGACGGGGCCGTACAGGATCGGCGCCTTCGTGCCGAACCAGTCCCTCACGCTCATCCCCAACCAGAACCACTTCGCCGGCAAGGCCTGCATCGCCAAGATCGAGTTCGTCCGCGAGCCCGACCCGACGGCGATGGTCACCGACTTCAAGGCGGGGAACCTCGACGTGATCTGGCAGGTGCGCCCGACCGACGTGCCCGCGGTTCGCGGGACAGGTGTCTCCTTCCTGAAGCCGACCGCGATCTCGGGCGCGCACGTCTGGGAGCTCGACACGACGTCGGAGCCGTTCAACGACGTCCGGGCGCGCCAGGCGCTCTCCTACGCGATCGACCGCCGGACGATGAACCAGGCAGCCTTCTCGGGGCTGGCGACGCCGTCGTACGGCAACTCGTTGATCAGCGCCACGAGCTCGTCGTACAACAAGGGCATGAAGCAGTACAACTTCGACCTGCAGAAGGCGAAGCAGCTCTTCGACGCGGCCGGAGTGAAGCCCGGCACGACCTTCACCTTCTGGGCGCTTGCCGGCCGGCGGGACGAGTGGATCACGATGGCCCAGATCCTTCAGCAGGATCTCGAGAAGATCGGGCTGAAGCTGTCGATCCTGCGCTCGGACGTCAGCACCTGGCTGGCGAAGTTCTTCCCGGCCGGGAAGAAGTACCCGAACACGATCATCGGCAACTACTTCTCGATGCCGCCGAACCCCACCTTCGCGCTCAAGCAGGGGCAGTTCGGCTCGTGTGAGTGCAACTGGAAGAACCCGACGTTCGAGAGCCTCGCGCTGAAGGCGCCGGGGAT
>JBBQHQ010000141.1:0-6273 GCA_038324115.1 Gaiellales bacterium | reverse complement strand
AGTTTGAGAGGAGTCGTCTCTAGTACGAGAGGACCGAGACGAACGGACCTCTGGTGTATCAGTTGTTCTGCCAAGAGCACTGCTGATTAGCCACGTCTGGACGGGATAACCGCTGAAAGCATCTAAGCGGGAAGCCCACCTCGAGATGAGACTTCCCATCCGCTAGACGGAGTAAGGGCCGTGGAAGACGACCACGTTGATAGGCCGGCGGTGTAAGCGCAGCAATGCGTTCAGCTGACCGGTACTAATTGCCCGAGGTCTTGATTTAGAACACGTTTTGCAAGTCGCTATGGAGTTTTGAAGGTGTGCAGCCGCGAAGGCGCACGACTTCACAATTTCGGCGGTCATAGCGTCGGGGGTACACCTCTTCCCATTCCGAACAGAGAAGTTAAGCCCGATAGCGCCGATGGTACTCGGGGCGCAAGCCCCCGGGAGAGTAGGACGCCGCCGAAGTCTTTAGACGAAGGGCCGCCGCGAGGCGGCCCTTCGTCGTTCCCTACACTGGCGCGATGGAGCTGACCGACGGCGTCGTGGCGCTTCGCCCGCCCGAGGCCGGCGATGTGGACTGGATCGTGCAGGCGTGCCGCGACCCCGAGAACCAGCGCTGGCTGCCGCTCCTCCCGAGCCCGTACTCCCGCGCGGACGCGGAGTGGTGGCTCGACCGGGCCGTGACGGTCTGGGCGGAGGGGAGCGCCGCTCCGTTCCTGATCGTCGCCGCCGACACGGCTGAGCGCCTGGGTGCGATCGAGCTCCGGCTCGCAGGCGCTGCCTCTGACGTCGGCTACTGGCTCGCGCCCGCGGCCCGCGGGCGCGGCCTCGTCACGCGCGCCCTCCGGCTCGTCGTCGGCTGGGGCCACGAGGAGCACGGGCTCGACCGGGTTCAGCTCTACACGCTGCTCGATAACACCCGCTCGCAGGCGGTGGCCCGCCGCGCCGGCTTCCGCCGGGAGGGGATCGTGACCGGGAAGATCGAGGACCGCGACGGGCGCAACCACGACGCCTACCGCTTTGTGCGTGAGCTCGGCTCAGAGCGCGCGTAGCTGCTCGAGCCGGCGCTCGAGGGGCGGGTGCGTGTCGAAGATCGCGGCCGGGCCTGCGGGATCGAACGGGTTGACCGTGTAGAGCGGCGCCGTCGCCGGGCTCGCCTGGAACGAGACGAGATCGCTTGCGCGGTCGAGGCGGAGCAGCGCGAGCGCCAGCTCGCCGGGATCGACGAGGCCGGCGGCGACGCGGTCGGCGGCGAGCTCGCGCTTCGGCGAGAGCAGGGCGTGCACGAACGCGGCCGCGATCGGCGCGAGCACCGCGAGGAGCGCACGTTGGAACCAGCCGCCGACCCGCGAGAGCTCGAGCAGCACGACCGCGAGCATGACCGCGAAGGTCTGGACGAGCACATCGCGCGACCGGACGTGGGCGAGCTCGTGCGCGAGCACCGCCTCGAGCTCCGGGCCCGGAAGGGCACCGAGGAGGCCTGTGCTGACCGCCAGCGCCGAGCCGTGCGGGCCCCGGCCCGCGACGACGGCGCGCGGATATCCGTCCGGGATCACGTAGAGCCGCGGAGGGAGGATCGCGAGCTTCGCGGAGAGCGCGTCGACGAGCGAGCGCAGCCGGGGGTCCTCGGCGAGCGCGAACTCCCGCGCCCCGAGCATCCCGAGCAGCGCCCGGTCGGCGTAGGCGTAGACCGCCGCGGCGGCGAGGAGCGCGCAGAAGCCGAAGAGCGAGGCGGTCCGGAAGCCGCCGATCGCCCAGCCCAGGCCGCCGAAGAGTCCGGCCAGGAAGAGGACGAGCAGCCAGGCCTTGAGGAGGTTGAGCGCGCTCGCGCGCCTCATCCGCTAGGACTCGTCGTCGCCGTCGCGCTCGTCGTCGCCCAGACCGCGGGGTGGCCAGTCGGGCTCCGGCGCGTCACAGCGGCTCGAGCAGTGCAGCGACGCCACGTTCTGCAGCGGCACCAGGATGTGGCCGTTCAGCTCGATGTGGGGGACGTCCTCGATCGAGCAGTACGCCGTCAGGACGCCCTCCTGGTACTCGCCGCCGAAGAGGGCGACCTCGACCTGCTCGCCCTTGTACTTGTTCGTGTAGTCCTCCACGGGCCGGTCAGTCTAACGGCCGCAGGACGCCGTCCTCGGCCGCGACGCGGAGCACGTGGCAGTTGGGGACGTGGCCGTCCGCGTGCGCCTCGAGCTGGCGGAGAACGGCGCGCAGCGGCCCGCCGTGGGAGACGACGAGCACCCGGCCGCCGGGATGCCTGAGCGCGATCTCGTGCAGCGCTGCGAGGATCCGCTCCGAGACCTCCTCGGAGGTTTCCGCGTCGCCCCACGGGCCGGTGCTCGCCGCGGGGAAGCGCGCGCGGATCTCCGTGTCCAGCAGCCCCTCCCAGGTGCCGAAGTGCTTCTCGCGCAGGGCCGGCAGCTCCTCGACCGCGAGACCGTGCTCGTCCGCAACCGCTCGCGCCGTCTCGCGCGCGCGGCTGAGGTCGCTGGCGTAGACCGCGTCGATCCGCTCGTCCCGAAGGCTCTCCGCCAGGGAGCGCGCCTGGGCCTCGCCGTTCGCGGTCAGCGGTCGGTCGGTGTGCCCCTGGACGCGGCGCTCCACGTTCCAGTCGGTCTCGCCGTGCCTGACGAAGAGGATCTCGGTCACGGCTGTACGCTAGCCACCGATGGATCTCGGCCTGCGTGGGAAGGCGTGCATCGTCACGGGCTCGACGGCCGGGATCGGCCTCGAGACCGCCAGGCTGCTCGCGGCCGAGGGCGCCGACGTCGTCACCGTCGGCCGCCGCGACGCCCCCGGCATCGGCGAGGCGCTCCACGTCGTCGCAGACCTCTCCGAGCCCGGCGCCCCCGCGGCGGTGGTCGAGGAGGCCGTGCGCGCCCTCGGAGGGCTCGACGTGCTGGTGAACAACGTCGGCTTCGCCGTGCAGGCTCGTTTCGAGGACGTGCCCGACGAGGAGTGGGACTCGATGTTCCAGCTGAACGTGATGAGCGCCGTCCGGGCGATTCGCGCGTCGCTCCCGCACCTGCGCGAGCGGAAGGGCGCGATCGTCAACGTCTCCTCGACCGCCGGCAAGCGACCGTCGGGCGGCATGCCGCACTACTCCGTCACGAAGGCCGCGCTGCTGTCGCTCTCCCGGCTCGTCGCCGACCTCTACGCGAAGGACGGGATCCGCTGCAACGCCGTCACCCCGGGGCCGGTAGCCACCGACGCCTGGCTCGGGGAAGGCGGGCTCGCCGACCAGCAGGGCGGCGACCGCGACGAGGTGCTCGCGAAGGTGGGGGCGGGCAGGCCGCTCGGACGGCTCGCGGAGCCGGAGGAGATCGCGTCCGTGATCGCCTTCCTCGCCTCGGCGCGCGCCTCGTACGTGACGGGCGCCGCCTGGTCGGCCGAGGGCGGCACCGTCCCGATCATCATCTGACGCCGCCGTCCCGGGGCGCTCG
Source organism: Gaiellales bacterium (assembly GCA_038324115.1). GTDB lineage: Bacteria > Actinomycetota > Thermoleophilia > Gaiellales > Gaiellaceae > Gaiellasilicea. The sequence continues at coordinate 2,845 of JBBQHQ010000141.1, read as the reverse complement.
GCGCAGTCCTGGGCGGCGACTACGCTAGATGGTGATGCCGGAGCTCGCCGGACGTGTCGCGGACGCCTTCGAGGCTCGCATTCGCGCGGCCGAGGACGGGCTCGCGGCGCTCGCCGTCCGCTCCTACGAGTCCGGCGCGCGGCTGCGGCCGGAGGAGGAGTGCGGTGTCCGGACACCGTTCCAGCGCGACCGCGACCGGATCCTCCACTCGAAGCCGTTCCGGCGCCTGAAGGGGAAGACGCAGGTCTTCATCGACCCGGCGGGCGACCACTACCGGACGCGGATGACCCACACGCTCGAGACGACGGGGATCGCCCGGGTGGTCGCGCGGGCGCTTCGGCTGAACGAGGACCTGACCGAGGCGATCGGCCTCGGCCACGACATGGGGCACCCGCCGTTCGGTCATGCGGGCGAGCAGGAGCTCGACCGCTGCTTGCAGGAGCGCTTCGGGACGGGCTTCCGGCACAACGAGCAGTCGCACCGGATCGCCGAGGATCTGAATCTGACCGCCGAGGTGCGCGACGGGATCCTCACCCACACCGGCCCGCAGGAGCCTGCGTCGCTCGAGGGGAAGATCGTGCGGCTCGTCGACCGGGTCGCCTACATCAACCACGACATCGACGACGCGATCCGGCACGGGATCCTCGAGCCCGGCGACCTGCCCCGGGCGGAGATCGAGCTGCTCGGCGACCGCGGCTCGACCCGGATCGACACGCTCGTCCACGACCTGGTCGAGACCTCCGAGCGCGCCGGCGACATCGTCCAGAGCGAGGAGATCGGGACGTCGATGCTGGCGCTGCGCACCTTCATGTTCGAGCACGTCTACCTCGGGCCGCAGGCACGTGAGGAGCACGAACGCGCGCACGCGGCCGTCCGCCGGATCTTCCTCCACCTCGCCGACGAGGGCAGCTCCGAGGAGGAGATCCGCTCCTTCGTCGCGGGGATGACCGACAGGTTCGCGCTGACCTACGCCGAGAGCCTCTAGCGATGGCGCGGATCAAGGAGCAATCCGTCCGGGACGTCGTCGCCACCGCCGACATGGTCGAGGTCGTCAGCGGGCGCACCTCGCTGCGCAAGAACGGGGCGCGCTGGAGCGGCCGCTGCCCGTTCCACGAGGAGCGGACGCCGAGCTTCTCGGTCAACGCGGCCGACAAGCTCTACCACTGCTTCGGCTGCGGCAAGGGCGGCGACATCATCACCTTCGTGCGCGAGACCGAGAGCCTGGACTTCGTCGAGGCGGTCGAGTGGCTGGCCGAGCGGTTCCGGGTCACGCTCGAGTACGAGGAGACCTCGCCGCAGGTCGAAGCCGCGCGTCAGCGCCGCGACCGGCTGCACGCGCTGCTCGAGCAGGCGACGACGTTCTACGAGCGCTACCTCTGGGAGTCTGCAGCAGGCGAGCCGGTGCGCGCCTATCTCGCCTCGCGCGGGCTTGCCGAGCCCGTCTGCCGGGAGTTCCGGCTCGGGCTCTCGCCGGGGAACGGGCTCGCCGCGAAGGCGAAGGAGAAGGGCTTCACGACCGACGAGCTGCGGGCGACGGGGCTGACGAACGCGCGCGGGAACGACTACTTCCCGCCACGGCTGATGTTCCCCCTCGCCGACGCCCGCGGCCGGGTGATCGGCTTCCAGGCGCGCAAGCTGCGCGAGGACGACCCGCTCCGCGGCAAGTACGTGAACACGCCCGAGACCGAGCTCTTCCACAAGTCGGCCGTGCTGTACGGGCTCCATCTCGCGCGGACCGCGATCGCCAAGCAGGAGCAGGCGGTCGTCGTCGAGGGGAACACGGACGTGATCGCGCTTCGCCAGGCCGGCTTCGAGCCGGTGATCGCCTCGATGGGCACGGCGCTGACCGAGCGCCAGCTCAAGGAGCTGCAAAGGCTCACCCGTCGCGTCTATCTCTGCTTCGACGCCGATGCGGCCGGGGAGGAGGCGACGCTGCGCGGGATGGAGCTGGCGACGACGCTCGGGCTGGACGTCCGCGTCGTCACGCTTCCGGAGGGGCAGGACCCGGCCGACGCGCCGCAGGGCTTCGAAGCCCGGCTCGGGCACGCCGAGAGCTACGTCGTCTACCGCGTCCGGCTCGAGCTCGAGCGAACCCCCGACCGGCAGGAGGCGTTCGTCCGGGCCCGCGAGATCCTCCAGCGGACCGAGGATTCGCCCGAGTGGCAGGACGCGCTCCGCTTGCTCGCGAGCCGGCTCAGCTTGCCGAAGGAGACGCTCTCGAGCCTGGCGCCGAAGGGTGGGGCGAGGACGCTGACGGACGCGCTGACCCCGAAGATGCTCCAGAAGGGCGACCGGCTCGAGCGGGATTCCCTTGCCGCGTGCGTCGCCCATCCTTCGCTCGGCAAGCTCCTCGCCGAGGTGAGCCCCGAGCACTTCGACGACCCGCTCCACCGCCGCTTTCGCGACCAGCTCCTGCGCGGCGGCGACGACGCGGAGCTCGTGGCGCTGCGGGCCGAGCTGGACGCCCGGGCGGCCAGGGAGGGGATCGACGAGCGGACCGGGAAGGAGCTCCTCCTCAACCTGCGCGAGCGGCGGCTCCGGCGCGAGCTCGCGGGCGCCGAGCTCGAGCGGGTGAAGGAGCTCCAGACCGCGCTCGCCCAGGTGCGCGAAGCGATCCTGCAGCTGGCCTGAGCGCGTTTCAGGCTCGCTACAATCTCCCGCGCCTTCCCCGGTAGCTCAATTGGCAGAGCATTCGACTGTTAATCGAAGGGTTGTTGGTTCGAGTCCAACCCGGGGAGCTCGGCCGTCCCGTGCGCACGCATCCTCGACACAGGTGTGACGGTCCCGTCACCCATCCGTGGCGATTTCGGCGATAGGCTGACAACGTGGGGAGGAGGCCGGTGGC
>JBBQHQ010000140.1:0-6311 GCA_038324115.1 Gaiellales bacterium | reverse complement strand
GCCGAGAGATGGGCGTAGAGCATCGTCAGCCCGCCGCCCACGTCGACCATGACCACGTTTCCGTAGCCCTCGTAGCCGGTCAGATAGCCGGTCTCGAGCACGGTCCCCGCAGCAGCCGCGGCGACGTGGAGGTCGCTGAGGATCCCGACGTCGATCCCCAGGTGCATCCGGCCCCAGCGCGGGCCGAACCCGTCCGTCTCCGTCCCGTGCGCCGGCCAGCCGAGCTCGATCGGGGCGCCGTCGAGGCGCTCCGCATGCTCCAGATACTCCCCGAGAGGTCCGTCGGGGACAGCCGAGGCCGGAGACGCGAGGACGAGCATGACAAGGAGCGCAGCCGCAGCCGCAGTGAATCGCCGCATTGGCGGAACACGCTAGCAGGGCTCTCCGTCAGGCAGAAACGACGCGCTCGATCGCCTCGCGGACGCCAACGGGTTCAACCGAAAAGGCCTGCAACGCCGCCTCGTCCTGCACCGACGAGTCGAAACGGAGGCTGTCCACGAGCTTCGCGGCGACCCGCGCCTGCTCGGGCGCGAGGCTCGTCAGCCACCCCGAGAACGGGATCGGGAGCGCCGGCAGCGCGATCGTCGGCCGCTTCGAGCCGACCGACTTCCCGTACAGCTCGAGCAGCTCCCGGTAGGTGATCCGGTCGGCGCCGCCGACCTCGAAGACGGCGCTACCGGGCACCTCGACCTCGAGCGCCTCAACGAGGTAGGCGACGACGTCGTCGAGCGCGATCGGCTGGCAGCGGTTGTCGATCCAGTCCGGGAGGACGAGCACCGGCAGGTAGTCGACGAGCGTCCGCACGAGCTCGAATGAGGCACTCCCCTCCCCGATCACCACCGACGCCTGCAGCTCGATCGCGAGGACGCCGGAGCTGCGGAGGATCTCGCCCACCTCCTGCCGCGTCTCAAGGTGCTCGGAGAGGTCGTCGTCGTGGGCGATCCCGCCGAGGTAGACGATCCGCTCGATGCCCGCCGCCTCAGCCGCGTCGACGAAGTTCTGGGCCCCCGTGCGCTCCTCCTCGCCGAAGCCGCCATCGGACGCGAGCGCGTGGACGAGGTAGTAGGCGGCGCCGACACCCGCGAGCGCGGCGTCCAGGGACTTCCTGTCCGTCACGTCCGCCTCGACGGTCTCGACGCCGTCCCGGTCGAGCGGCGAGCGGGACATCGCCCGGACCCGCTTCCCCCGGCGCAGGAGCTCGTCGACGAGCTCCGAGCCCACGTGCCCGGTAGCGCCCGTGACGAGGACGGGCCGCTCAGCCACGCTGCTCCGCGACGTCCTTCAGCTTCTCCAGCGAAAGGAAGTTCCGGCCGCGGAGAACCAGGTTGCCGGCCTTGTGCATGACCCGGGCGGGCAGCCCGTCGCCGGCCCGCTCGGTCATCACGACCCGCGTTCCGGCACCCGAAGGCTGGAGCTGCAGGGTCACGATCGCGCTCCCGAGAGCACGCAGCCGGGCGTCGAGCACGAGCCTTCGATCGGCCTCGACTTCGAGGACACGGGAGTGGTGCTTGATCACGAAAGGTCCGACACCGATCGAGTGGTAGAACCGCGTCCCCTTCTGGGGGAAGCCGGGATCGGCCCCCCGGATCTCCTTCGCCCCCAGCACCCAGTCCGCGTACGCGAAGGGGTCGGCGAGCACGGCGAAGACCCGCTGCGGGGGGACGGCGATCTCGATCTCGTTCACGGCCACGGCGCCTCTTGTGTCCCACTGTCGTTTGCCGGAAACGCAACGCGGCTACGGTCCTCGCGAATGGCGGACGCGGTGATCATCGGAGCGGGGCCGAACGGGCTCGTCGCGGCAAACCTGCTGGCGGACGCCGGCTGGTCGGTCGAGGTCCTCGAGGCCCAGGACGAGCCGGGCGGCGCCGTCAAGAGCGGCGAGCACGTCGAGCCGGGCTTCGTCAACGACGCCTTCAGCTCGTTCTACCCCCTGACCGCCGCCTCGCCGGTGATGCGGGGGCTCGAGCTCGAACGGCACGGCCTTCGCCTCCGCCACGGGCCGCTGGCTCTCGCCCACCCCGCCCTCGACGGGACGTGCGCCGTGATCTCCCGTGACCTCGCCGAGACCGCGGCCTCGCTGGAGGCGTTCGCGCCGGGGGACGGCGAGGCCTGGCGGGCGCTGATGGCCCGCTACGAGCGGGTCCGCGAGCCCCTCCTCGATGCGCTGACGACCCCGTTCCCGCCCGTCCGGGCCGGCGCTCGGATCGCGCTGCGGCTCCGCCGCGACCTGCTCGACTTCGCGCGCTTTGCGGTGCTGCCCGTCCGGCGGATGGGTCAGGAGCACTTCGACGGCGAAGGCGCCCGGCGCCTGCTCGCGGGCAACGCGCTCCATACCGACACGCTGCCCGAGTCGGCGCTCGGCGGCTTCTTCGGCTGGTTCCTCTCCGCGCTCGCGCAGACCGTCGGCTACCCCTGCGTCGAGGGCGGCTCGGGCAACCTGACCGCGGCGCTCGTCAGGCGACTGGAGTCGAAGGGCGGCCGCATCACGTGTGGTGCTCGCGTGGACGAGATTGTCGTCCGCAAGGGCACGGCTGTGGGCGTCCGCTCGGCCGCCGGGGAAGTCTCGGCCACGAAGGCCGTGCTCGCCGACGTCCACGCGCTCTCGCTCTACCTCGACCTGCTTCCCGAGGAGGCGGTGCCCGCCCGCGTCTTCGCCCGGCTGCGACGCTTCGAGCTCGACCCGTCCACCTTCAAGCTCGACTGGTCGCTCGACGGCCCGATCCCCTGGAGCGCGCCCGACGCGCGGCGCTCGCCGGTCGTCCACGTGGCGGAGTCGGTGGACGAGCTCAGCGTCACCGGCAGCGAGCTCGCCCGCGGCCTGGTTCCCACCAACCCGTTCCTGCTCGTCGGCCAGTACTCGATGGCCGACCCGACCCGTCAGCCCGAGGGGAAGGAGACGGCGTGGGCCTACACGCACCTGCCGCAGGGCGCCGACCCGGGCGACCTCGCTGAGCGGATGGAGGCCCGGATCGAGGCGCTCGCTCCCGGGTTCGGGTCACTCGTCCGCAATCGGCACGTCTGGACACCGGCGCTCCTGGAACAGGCGGACGAGAACCTCCGCGGCGGCGCAATCAACGGCGGCACCGCGCAGCTGCACCAGCAGCTCGTCTTCCGGCCGATCCCCGGGCTCGGCCGTCCGGAGACGCCGGTGAAGGGGCTCTTCCTCTGCTCCGCGTCCGCGCACCCCGGCGGCGGCGTCCACGGCGGCCCGGGCGCGATCGCGGCCCGAGCGGCGCTGCACAAGCTGCGCCGCTAGAAGATCTCCGGGCAGTTCGGCTTGCGCGGAGTGGCCACGAGCCGGTCGGCTCTGGCGGCGGCGCCCGGGCTCAGCTCGCGGACGAGCCCGGCGCGGACGAGCTCCGAGGCCGTGAAGGCGCCGAGGTAGAGCGATCCGAGCTCGCTGATGTCGAGCGCGAGGTCGGCAGGATTGTCGGTCCGCTCCGCGACCCCCGGCCCCACGCGCCAGCGGCCCGCGTTGTCCGGCAGGAACGCGTCCGCGACCTCGAACACGACCGGCTCGCCCGCCCACTCGCGCGCGGCCAGGGCGACGCCGAGGTCGACGAGCCGGACGAAGAGGCCGTCGCCGATCCGCATCGCGAGGCGGCGCGGGTAGACGAGCGCGTGCAGCAGGGGGTGGTCGACCGGGAGGTGGCGCATCCGGAAGCTCCCCACCCAGTCGATCCCGAGCAAGTAACGCCAGAGCTCGGGCTCCGCGCGTTCTGCCTGAGCCTCGAGCACAGTGATCCAGCCCACGTTCGTCCCGGCGTCCCATTTCGTGATCACGCGGTAGAGGGCGTACCCGACGGGGTCGCCGTCCAGCTCGAGGAGCGCGACATTCAGCGCGGCCCCTTCCTCGCGCCCGTCGGGCGGGTCGGCGAGAATCCGCGTCTCCCACCAGGTCGGCGTTCGCTCCAGCATCCCGGGGGTGATGCGGCGGATCCGGTCGTAGACGGGCGGGATTAACTCCTTCGCCTCGCCGAGCGAGATCAGCCGGACGCGGGCGGCGGGATCGGCCGGGACCCGGAGAGCCTCGTAGCCACGCGGCAGCGACGCCTCGCAGTCGAGGGCCGCCAGCCCGTAGCCGTAACGGCGGTAGATCGCCTCGTCCGAGGCCCAGAGCGCCGCGATCGGCTCGCCGCGCTCGCGGACGTCGTCGAGCTGCGCGCGCATGAGGCTCGCGAGCGCGCCGCGGCGGCGGTGGGTCGGGAGCACGCCGACGACGGTCACGCCGGCGCAGCGGACGGGGCCGCCGGGAACGGTCAGTTCGAACGGGAAGACGCCGGCGCCGCCGACGATCGCGTCACCGTCGAAGGCGGCGTGCATCCGCTCGAACGGGAGATTGCGGGCGAATCGCTCGGCCGCCTCGGTGTCCGCCGGCCAGCCGCCGAAGTAGTGCCCGATCGCCCCGACCGCGGAGCCGAACTCCTCCATCGTCGTCACCGGGCGAACGTCCATCAGCCGATCTTCTCCAACGGTGCGTAGTCGAGCATCAGCTTCCGCTCGCTGCCGTCGGCGGCGAAGCGGACCGTGACGAGCCCGCCGGCCTCCATCCGCGTGACGACCCCCTCTCCGAGGGTGCCGTGGCGGACGGAGTCGCCCGTCGCGAGCGCCGGCGCGTCGCTGCGCGGTTCGATCTCCCGCGTCTGCGCCGGCGTCCCGTAGTTACGCCAGGAGGAGGCACGCAGCCGCTCCCGCTCCACATGGCGCTCGGAGAGCTCGTCCAGGAAGCGCGAGGCCAGATTGTGCGTCGTGCGGCCCCAGAGCAGGCGCGAGGAGGCGTGAGTGAGCACGAGCCGTTCCTCGGCCCGCGTGATCCCGACGTAGAAGAGGCGCCGCTCCTCCTCGATCCCCTGCTCCTCGATCGAGCGACTGCTGGGGAAGATCTCCTCCTCGGCTCCGACCAGGAAGACGGCGCGGAACTCCAGCCCCTTCGCGTTGTGCAGCGTCATCAGGGTCACGTTCGAGATGTCGGCGTCGAGCTCGTCCTGCGCGGAGAAGAGCGAGATCTCCTGGAGATAGCTGGAGAGAGTCGGCTCTTCGGCCTGCTGCTGGTACTCGCGGGCACCGTCCACGAAGGCCTCGAGGTTCTCGACCCGGCCGCGCGCCTCGATCGTCCGCTCGGCCTCGTAGGCCTCGATCGTCCCCGTCCGGTCGAGCAGCTCCTCGATCAGCTCCGGCACCTCCATCTCCATCGCCGCGGAGCGGAGCGAGTCGAGCAGGTTCCGGAGCCCCGTCACGGCCTTGACCGCCGCGGAGCCGAGGCCCGCCTCCTCCGGGTGGCCGAGCGCCTCGAAGAGCGAGATCCCGTGGTTCTCGGCGTAGGTGACCAGGCGGGAGACGGTCGTGTCGCCGATCCCCCGCTTGGGCCGGTTCGCGATCCGGAGCAGCGAGATCGCGTCGGTGGGGTTGTCCAGCACCTGGAGGTAGGCAATCGCGTCCTTGACCTCAGCACGCTCGTAGAAGCGCGGCCCGCCGATCACCTGGTAGGCGATCTGCGAGAGCCGGAGCACCTGCTCGATCACCCGGGACTGGGCGTTCATCCGGTAGAAGATCGCGATCTCGCTGCCGCTGTAGCCCTCGTCGACGAGCGCGGCGATCTGGGAGGCGACGTAGCGCGCCTCGGCGTTCTCGTCCTCGACCTCGACGACGCGGACTGGCTCCCCGTCCCCGAGCTCGGACCAGAGCCGCTTCTCCTTCCGCTCGCTGTTGTGCGCGATCACCGAGTTCGCCGACTCGAGGATCGCGTTCGTGGAGCGGTAGTTCTGCTCCAGCGCGATCGTGCGCGTCTCCGGGAAGTCCCGCTCGAACTCGAGGATGTTGCGGATGTCGGCGCCGCGGAAGGCGTAGATCGACTGGTCGGGGTCGCCGACGGCGCAGACGTTGTGGTGGGTCCCGGCGAGCAACTGGAGCAGCCGGTACTGGGCGTGGTTCGTGTCCTGGTACTCGTCCACGAGCACGTAGCGGAAGGCCTTCTGCCACTTCGCGAGCGCCTCGGGGAAGCGCTCGAGCGCCTGCACGGTCAGCATCAGCATGTCGTCGAAGTCGACCGCGTTCGAGGCGTGAAGGCGGCGCTGGTAGAGCTCGTAGACCTCCGCGACGGTCTGGTCGTAGAAGGAGGCGACGCGCTCCCCGTAGGCCGCGGGCGTCAGGAGCAGGTTCTTGGCGTTCGAGATCTGCGCGTGGATCCCGCGCGGGACGAAGCGCTTCGGGTCCTTCTCCAGCTCCTCCAGGCACTGCTTGACGAGCCGCACCTGATCCTGCGAGTCGTAGATCGTGAAGTTGGAGCGGTAGCCGAGCCGCTCGGCCTCGCT